>NZ_AP023356.1:5480000-5780000 GCF_018324205.1 Actinoplanes ianthinogenes | reverse complement strand
GGCGATCACGGCCCGGGTCACCGCCTCCGGGTCGAGTGCCCGGCCGGCGGCGCTGCGGCCCACCCGCCCGCTGCTGCGGGTGCCGGCGTGCCGGCCGATCGCCGCGGCCCGGGCCGGCGGGCAGCCGGGGAACAGCCGGCGGATCTCCTCGGCCAGCTTCTCCTGGAACACCTCGTCCGCGGCCTCACGCCGCACCCGGTCCCGCTCGCGGCGGCGCGCCCGGGCCTCCTCGTCGGACAGGCACTGCTGCTCGGCCTGCTCCAGCGCGGCCTGCTCGACCAGCAGCCCCTGCCGCTCGTGGCGCCTGCGGGACCGGTTGAACCGCACCACCACCGCGGAGAGCCGGCCGGCCTGCTTGGCCCGCCGGGTCAGCGCCGCGTCCCCGGCCGGCAGGAACACCAGGTGATCGAGGTCCGCGCAGGTGAGGCAGAGCGGCCCGGCGTCCTCCATGATCAGCGCGTTGCCGTCGGTCGCCCCGCAGCCGGTGCAGGTGAAGTCCTTCTGGGGCAGCACCACCACCAGGTCGGGCGCCTTGCTCTGCCGCGTGATGAGCCGTTCCCGCTGCTGTTCCGGCAGGTCGGCGGCCGTCCAATGGGTCCGGTACGCCGACTCCACCGCCGCGTCGCCGGCCTCGGTGAACCGCAACGCCCGCCGGTCCCGGGTGGCCGCCAGGTATTCGACCTCGCCGGCTCGCAGGCCCCGGCTCGCCACCCACCGATGAAAGATCTCCATGGCGTCGGCCAGCCGATCCGCCGACACGGCCGCGACCGCTTCCAGGCAGGCCGCCCGCCCCTGCCGCCAGTCGGTCACCAGCCCGGCCGGCACCCAGCCGATCCCGGTCAGGACGTCCAGCGGGCTGACGTATTTCTGCCGCTCCAGCGCGCCCTCGGCGGCGGCCACGACCCGACGCTCCAGCTTCGAGACAGGCTGCATGCCCGGCAGGTTACCGTGCTGCCGGGCCCACAGCCCGCCTCAGAACGAGCGCAGGATGTCGTTCACCCGCTCCTTGGCGTCCCCGAACAGCATCGCGCTGTTCTCCCGGAAGAAGAGCGGGTTCTGCACCCCCGCATACCCCGACGCCATCGACCGCTTGAAGATGATCACCTCACCGGCCTCCCACACCTTCAGCACCGGCATCCCCGCGATCGGGCTCGCCGGGTCCTCGGTGGCCGCCGGGTTCACCGTGTCGTTGGCGCCGATCACCAGCACCACCGACGTCCGGGCGAAGTCGTCGTTGATCTCGTCCATCTCCAGGACCACGTCGTACGGCACCTTCGCCTCGGCGAGCAGCACGTTCATGTGCCCGGGCAGCCGGCCGGCGACCGGGTGGATGCCGAACCGGACGTCGACGCCCTTCTCCCGCAGCTTGCGGGTGAGCTCGGCGACGCCGTACTGCGCCTGGGCCACCGCCATGCCGTACCCCGGCGTGATGATCACCGAGTCGGCCGTGGTGAGCAGCTTGGCGACGGCGTCCGCCTGGATCTCCCGGTGCTCGCCGTAGTCGGTGTCGTCCGACGGGCCGGCTTCGATGCCGAAGCCGCCGGCGATCACCGACAGGAACGACCGGTTCATCGCCTTGCACATGATGTACGACAGGTACGCGCCGGACGACCCGACCAGCGCCCCGGTCACGATCAGCAGGTCGTTGGAGAGCAGGAAGCCGGACGCCGCGGCGGCCCAGCCCGAGTAACTGTTCAACATGGACACCACGACCGGCATGTCGCCGCCGCCGATCGAGGCGACCAGGTGCCAGCCGAGCAGCAGCGCGATGGCGGTCACCGCGACCAGCAGCCACAGCTGCGGGTCGATCACGAACCAGACGGTCAGCGCCACGAACGCGACCAGCGCGCCCACGTTGAGCAGGTTCTTGCCGGGCAGCATGAGCGGCCGCGACTTCATCCGGGCGGACAGCTTGAGGAACGCCACGACGGAACCGGTGAAGGTGACCGCGCCGATGAAGACCCCGATGAACACCTCGGCGCTGTGGATCCCGAGCAGTCCCTGAGCCTCCAGCGCGGCCGCCTCGGCGCCGTCCGGGTCGGCCTCGACGTGCAGGTATCCGTTCCAGCCGACCAGCACGGCGGCCAGGCCGACGAAGCTGTGCAGCAACGCGATCAGCTCCGGCATCCCGGTCATCTCGACCTTGCCGGCCCGGTACAGGCCGATGGTGGCGCCGATGCCCGTCGCCACCAGCAGCAGGGCGAGCCCGGTGCCGCTCAGGTCGCCGACCACGGCCAGCGCCACCGTCGCGACCAGGGCCAGCGCCATGCCGAGCATGCCGAAGAGGTTGCCGACTTTGGCGCTCTCGTGCCGGGACAGGCCGGCCAGCGCCAGGATGAAGAGCAGGGCCGCGACGAGGTACGCCGCCTGGGCTGCGGTTTCGATGCTCATCGCGTCAGCTCCTGGTGAACATGGCGAGCATGCGGCGGGTCACCGCGAAGCCACCGAAGACGTTGATGCTGGCCAGCAGGATGGCGATGAACGACAACGCGGTCACCACGGGCCCACCGTGCCCGAGCTGGAGCAGCGCGCCGACCACGATGATCCCGGAGATCGCGTTGGTCACCGACATCAGCGGTGTGTGCAGCGCGTGGTGCACGTGCCCGATGACGTAGTACCCGATCACGATGGCCAGCGCGAACACCGTGAGATGCACGCGCAGCGCATCCGGCGCGAACGCGGTCAGCAGGAAGAGCACGGCCGCGCCGACACCGACGAGCACCAGGTCGCGTCGCGGCCCGTCCGCCTTCGCCGTCGCCTTCGGCTCGGCGATCACCGCGGGAGCCGCCGGGGCCGGGGTCGCCGAGACCGACACGGGAGGCGGCGGCCAGGTCAGTTCACCTTCGCGTACGACGGTGATCGAGCGCTGCACAGCGTCCTCGAAGTCGAGCACCAGGCAGCCGTCGCGTTCCGGGGTCATCAGCTTCATCAGGTTCACCAGATTGGTGCCGTAGAGCTGCGACGCCTGCGCGGGCAACCGGCCGGCCAGATCGGTGTAGCCGATGATGGTCACGCCGTTCGCCGTGGTGACCACCTCGCCGGCGACGGTGCCCTCGACGTTCCCGCCGTTGGCGGCGGCCATGTCGACGATCACGCTGCCCGGTTTCATGCTGGCCACCATCCGCTCGGTGATCAGCCGCGGCGCCGGCCGGCCGGGGATCAGCGCGGTGGTGATGATGATGTCCACGTCGGTGCACTGCTCGGCGTAGAGCCGGGCGGCCCGCTCGTTGTAGTCGTCCGACATCTCCTTGGCGTACCCGGTCGCGGACACCTCGACGTCCGCCGCCTGCACCGCGAGGTACTCCCCGCCGAGCGACTTGACCTGGTCGGCAACCTCGGGCCGGGGATCGGTGGCCCGGACGATCGCGCCCAGGCTGCCGGCCGCGCCGATCGCCGCGAGCCCGGCCACGCCGACGCCGGCGACCAGCACCTTGGCCGGCGGCACCTTGCCGGCCGCGGTCACCTGCCCGGTGAAGAACCGGCCGAACGCGTGCGCCGCCTCGACCACCGCGCGATAGCCGGCGATGTTGGCCATCGACGAGAGCACGTCCAGCGACTGCGCCCGCGAGATCCGCGGCACCGCGTCCATCGACAGCACGGTGATCGGCCGCCGCGCGAACTCCTGGACCAGCTCCTCGTTGAGCCGCGGACTGAAGACGCCGATCAGCGTCGCTCCGGCCCTGAGCCGGTCCAGCCGCGCCGGCTCCGGCGCGTTGATCGTGAAGAGGATGTCGGCCCGGTACGGATCGCCGAGCGTCGCGCCGGCCTCCGCGTACGCCTCGTCGGAGAAGGACGATCGCCGCCCCGCTCCGGGCTCCACCACGACCTCGTATCCCAGCTTGAGCAACTGCCCCACGGTCGCGGGCGTCGCCGCCACCCGCGTCTCACCGGGGCTCGACTCCCCGAGAACACCTATGATCATCAATCGACTCCCGTGCAGTTCTAGCGACGTTGCCGGACCTACGGCGGAAACATGAAGGTGAGTGTCTTCACGTATGCCGACCATGAACGCGTTCAAGGCATGAGCTTGTTACTCGCGAGTAGCTTAACGCCCCGCATGACCGCTGTCACACTCCAAGTCCTCACATCACTCTCAGTGACCCCACGGTAATCGTGCGCCTCAGGAATCGAAACGGCATCGGCCCCGGTTCGGACGCGCGAACCGGGGCCGATCCATCGAGCCGTCTCGCTCAGCCGCCCGCCGACTCAGTCGCGACGACCGAACATTCCGGCGGCGCGGTCGGCTCACCGGCCTCCGCCAGGTTCTGATTCGTCTCGGTCGGGCTGGTCAGCCGGGTGAAGCCCTGGCCGAGCGTCACCTCGACGGTCGCGTCCGGAAAGCTGGGATCGAACAGCATGGTCGCTTCCCCGTGCAGTTCCGCTCGCACCAGGACGGCCGATCCGATCCCGGCCGGCCCGTAACTCAGCGAAGCCACGCCCGGCAGCGGATACCCGGTCGCGCCGTTGAGCACGGTGAAGCGGCGCTCCCGCAGCTGCGCGGCGGCGTCGTCGATCAGCGCGGTCTTCGCTCCCCCGTCCAGCACCCGGATCCTCACCTGCGCCGGATCATCCGGCAGGGTCAGCACACACGGCACCTCGGTCCGCCCGGCCGGCGGGTCACCGACCGGCGCGTCGACGCCCGGCGCACCGTGCTCGCTCGGCCAGACGAACGCCACGGCCGCCACCGCCGCCACGACCACACCGGCCACCGTCACGGCGGCCAGCTGACGGCGTCCCCGGCGCCGGCCACGGGCACGGACCTCGGCGGCCGGCAGCACCCGCAGGTCACGAACGTCGGCCTCCAGCTCCCGAAGTCGGTCAGGCACGGGACGTGACATCACTGTTCTCCTGATCGTTGTCGCCGAGCAGCCGGGCAAGCGCGGCCCGCCCCCGGGAGAGCCGCACCTTGACCGTCCCCTCCGGAACGCCGAGGTCCGCCGCGATGTCCCGCACCGAGATGTCGAGGAGGTAGTACAGAGCTATGACCTGCCGCTGCGACTTCGGCAGCCGCTGAAGAGCCGCGACCACAGCCACCCGGTCCGGCGACGGACTCCCGCTCGCCTCATCCGGCGGCCCCAGGCGAGACCGCGCCGCCACCCACCGCCGCACCCCACGCCACCGATTGATCAGCAGCCGAGCGCCGACAGTCCGCACCCAGGCCTCGGGCTCGTCATACCGCGCAACCCGGGCCCAGTGCTGCCACCCCCGGGCAAACGCCTCCTGCGCCACGTCCTGCGCCACGTCCCGGTCCCCACAGATGGCATAGAGATAGAGCACAACCCGCCGAACCGCCCCCGCATAAAACGAGTCGAAGTCCGCCCCGTCATCCCCCACCACAGCCCCAGCCGCCGTCGATACCCCCACACCGGAATACACACCGCACCACCCCGTCCGGTTACAACAAACCCCAACTTCCTCCCGGAACGCCAGACCCACGTGGGACCCGCAGGGTCAAGGGCGGCGCAGGGCCCGCTGAACCCACGGACAGCCAAGGATTCGCGAGCTCGAAGAGCCTGCTGTAGGGGAGGCGCGAGGCCGCCGGCTTGAGGGGCCAAGAGCCGCGGGGTTTCCGGGGGCTCGGCCCCCGGAGCAGACAAACCGAAACGGCCCCCGGCTCGCGCTTTCCGCGAACAGGGGGCCGCCAGGCAGTGGAGCTGGATCTCACTCGACGCTCCGGTGGCGGGCTAACCTCTTAGCTAAGGAGGAGGCCATGCCAGAAGCAGCCGCGCAGTTCAACATCCACGACGCGAAGACGAACCTTTCGCGGATCATCGACCGCGTCGAGCACGGTGAAGAGATCATCATCAGCCGGGCCGGCACCCCCGTTGCCAAGGTGATTCCGCTCAACCGCAGGGTCGACAGAACTGGTCGAGGCTCCCTGGCCGGCCAACTCGTCATAGCCGACGACTGGGACTCCCCCGAGACGAACGAATCCATCGCCCGGGATTTCGGTCTCGCATGAGCCTGCTTCTGGACACGCACATCGTGCTGTGGTGGCTCACGGACGATCCCACGCTCGCCACCGAGATCAAGGACCGGCTCGACCACGAGCCGGACGTCTACATCAGCCCGGCAACAATCTGGGAGGTGGCCATCAAGCAGTCCATCGGCAAGCTGGAGAAGCCGGCCGATCTCCCCGAACGCATCCGCGACAGCGGCTTCCGCCACCTGGACATCACCGCCGAGCACGCCATCGCCGCAGGACGCCTCCCCCTCATTCACCGAGACCCGTTCGACCGCATGCTCATCGCCCAGGCCCAGGTCGAACGCATGACCTTGGTAACTCGCGACGCCGAGATACCGAAATACGACATCGACGTCCTGCCCGCCTAGGTCCACCGGTGCCAAAAAGCCGGTTCGCTCCTGGCGAGCGCGCGCAGCGCGCAAAGCGGCCCACTACGAACCGCTACCAACCGCAGCCACCGCAACCCACGTAACTCGGGGTGTCCGAGGGCTCGGCCCCTCCGGAGCAGACAAACCGAAACGGCCCCCGGTTCACGCTTTCCGCGAACAGGGGGCCGCAATGCCGAGGAGGTAATGACCTCTTACTTGAACCTCGGTGACCAGGTCCGACATTTGAAAGACGCCGTCAGCTAACTGCTGATCCGGTGCTGTACCTAGGGGGACGAGAAGCCGTGCCTCGGACGTCCAGTCAGTCGCGGTTGAGCTGTCGCGCCGTGGGATTGACGCTATGGGCAACGCCGAGGCAGCCGCGCTCCAGGTGGCCAACCGGCCGCCGTCTCTTCATACCTGGTGCGGGTGGCAACGACGTTGATCGAGGCTCGGCTGTATACGCTCCGCGTTGTGCAGCCGGGCCTTCCTTGCCTCCGGCCAGCCCAGCAACTACGGCTTGGCAGCGTCGCTGCAGTGCTGGCGCTTCCAGGATGGGCGGTCGGCGAGGTGAAGTACACGGGCGCCCATTCGGCGCCGTTGCTGCGCCACCGCCGGCCGCAGGTCAGTAGCGGAGTGAGCAGGATCGTCGGCCCGTCCCAGGCCGGACGCTGACTCGTTTCCGGCGCTGATCCGGCCGACGGAGCGCGTTCCGTTCGGGGTGGTGCTGGCGGACGTGTGCTGGCCGGTGCTGACCCGCAGGTAGTGGCTTGGCACGGCCAGTCGCTGAGCCCGCAGGCGCAGCGTGAGCGCCATGGCACCCACCAGTGGCGTGATGGTCGATGGATGGTTGCTGGCCGGTGCTTCGGCGGGGTCGAGGCCGATGCATGCCGACGCGAATGTGGCATCGCTTCCTCGCAAAGCTGGCGAACAAGCAGAGGTCCGGCCGTGCGCTTGTGGCGGCATGCACGACCGGACCCTGGTTCGCGCCGTTGCCACCCGCACCGCACGGCTTAGTACTGCAGCGGCACTTTGGTGAGTGACGCTCTTGCTGTTCGCGCGTTGGTCATGGTGTGAAGGTTGTCGATCAGTGGCGGTTGGAGCTGGATCGTTTCTGCACACGGATCGGACCGCGGTTCGGTCGTATCGAGCCGCGGTCCCGGGCCGCGCGCTACCTGCGCGGTCTGACCGCCGGACTGTCCCGGCATAACGGGTGGACGATCGCCGAGCATGCCGGTGACGTCAGTCCGGGCGGGATGCAGCGGCTGCTGCGCCGGGCCGAGTTCGACGTTGACGGCGTCCGCGACGACGTGCGTGACCTCGTGGTGACCCACCTGGGTGACCCGGACGCGGTCCTGGTCGTCGACGACACCGGCTTCTTGAAGAAGGGCCAGCACTCCGCCGGGGTGCAACGGCAGTACTCCGGCACCGCCGGGCGGACCGAGAACTGCCAGATCGGGGTGTCTCTGGCGTACGTCGGCGGTCACGGCCACGCCCTGATCGACCGGGCGCTGTACCTGCCCAAGTCCTGGACCGACGACCGGGATCGCTGCCGGCGGGCCGGGATCGGCGACGACGTCGAGTTCGCCACCAAACCGCGTATCGCGATGACGATGCTGCAACGCGCGATCGACGCCGCCGTGCCGTTCGGGTGGGTCGCCGACGACGAGGTCTACGGCCAGGTCCCCTACCTACGCACCTGGCTGGAAGAGCGCCGGATCCCGCACGTCCTGGCGACCCGCTGCGACGACACCGCACCCGGCCGGGACTGGCAGCACGTCGTGGCCATGCCCGATCTGGCCGCTCTACCAGCGGCGAAATGGCGACGGATCAGCTGCGGCGCGGGTGCGCACGGCCAACGGTGCTACGACTGGGCCCGCGTCGCGGTCAGACCCGAATGGCGGCACGGGTTCGGGCACTGGGTGATGGCCCGTCGCTCGATCAGCGACCCGACCGAGCTTGCCTACTACCACTGCTACGCCCCGACCCGCACTACCCTGACCCAGCTGGCCCGCATCGCCGGACGCCGCTGGCCAGTCGAGGAATGCTTCCAACAGGCCAAGAACGAAGCCGGCCTCGATGAATACCAGGTCCGCGACTGGCGGGCCTGGTATGCCCACATCACCCTGTCCATCGCCGCGCATGCGCTGCTCGTCGTGGTCAAGGCCTTGGCCGCACAGGCAAACCCGACTTCGACCCGGGCACAGTAATCGCGCTGACGGTACCCGAGCTGCGCCGCCTCCTCCTGGCATTCACCCTGACGCGCCGACCATCAGCCGACCACGTCCTGGCCTGGTCCTACTTCCGACGACACCGCCAATGGCAAGCCCGCGTCAGCCACTACCACCGGCGCGGGCAGACACCACCCGAAATGCCGTTGCAGTATTAGGGCGCGTCGTGACCCCTTGGTGCGTAGCTGCCTCGGCGTTGCTAACAGCTTCGGCTGCCTTGACGGCACTCCAACCGCGCCCGACAGACGTCTTGGGAACGTCTTGTTGTCCGTTCGGCGGCACACGGTGTCCGGAACGACGAGTTCCCAAGCGGGCAGTATGACGAGCGTCGCCGGCTCTGCTGACCACAGTCCGCACTTCGGTCTAGCTGGTTGCGAGCCTAACGCCGTCGAATAGCTTTGCCAAATCGAACGGCGCCTGGGTTAGTCGGCTTGTTGCGGTTCGAAATAGATGTGAATCTCAAAGACCGGCTGATCGGCGGTCAATCGAGGCGAAAGACGTTGCCAATGCACGGCCTGTATCTCAACTGCCCCATCATTACTAGCCGCCCACTGCGCCGCTCTGTTGAGGACTTGGGCTTCGCTATCTCCGCCGATGTAGACCGCCGCCACACTCTCATCTCTGGCTGTTTGATCATCCATGTGCTCTCCAAACGCCATCTAGCGCCGAGCGGCCGGTCCTTAGTCTAAGAGATGCAGATCAATCTGCCAAAGTCTGTCGGATTCCTGACCACGGGCGCACAAAGCGCATGGTGACCGTCAGATGATGTCGGCTCCTTGCTTGTTATTTGCTGTGTCAGTTATCCGACGTAAGGGGTCCGGCGGAGCGCAATAACCAACGATGCTCGTCGAAGCTTGCTTAGTTGCCGATCAAGGAGAGTCGTACGGCGCTCAAAGGAGCTCTATATGCTACTTCCGGCGGACATCAATGGCGTGCAGATTCTCGTCGAAGTCACACGCAGCGCAGGAACCGAGCCCACCTCGGGGAGGCAGCAGACTGCCGAGAAGGTATCGGACTTGCTGGAAAGATCACAAAAAGTAATCGAAGCCGTAGCGCAGTCTATTTCTGCGACCGGCCTGCACGTAGCCCAGAAGGCTAGTCAGGCTAGTCAGATCGAAATCCAATTTGGTTTGAAGTTTTCGGCGCAAGGAAACATCATCTTGGGCGGAGTCTCGGCTGAGGGCACACTAGCGGTGAAAATGATATTCGCGCAAAATCCGGTCACGGATCCTGACGAATCATTCGAGTGGCACGACTCTGACGGCCAAAAGGAATCCAATGAGTAGCACAGGCTCAGCGGTCAGTCTGAAACTCTGTCTCGGACGTGTTGTAGATACCACGGATATCCCCGTTGGAACTTGCTTCCAAGTCGCGGACGGATACTTGGTGACGGCATATCACGTGCTTGCGGATGTCATCTCCGATCCGGTCGGATCCGAGGTGTGGATCGAACCCGTAGTGCCAGGAAGCGAGCGAAGAATTAGAGCCAGCGTTCTCGCTACCGACATGAAGAATGATCTTGCCCTACTTCATTCGGCTCAGAATCTAGCTGGCAGTGTCTCACTCTTAGCGCTGTCCGACGCCCAGATGCCCGGTACCGAATTTTCGGTTGCTGGGTATGGCATCATGCCTGAATCGGATGGCGACCAGCAATTCAATTTCCTGGAAAGTCGAGGCATTTGGGAGGGTCTGGCAGAGAGGCCAGATGGTCTTCTGCTCGCCGCTGCCACTGCATCAGGAGTCACCCAAGGGATGAGCGGTTGCCCTATCGTTCGCGACGGCGACCAGGCTGTCATAGGGGTTTTGACAGGACGTTATAATTCAATAGACGGATGGAACCAGAACCGCGTATGGATTGCGCGGGTGGAGATGCTCGAATCGCTTCTTAAGCCTTACGCGAATCCACCCATAGATCGATCGCAAGGTTCAAATAGAGCAGTCCGTGACAGCTGGCTGACTGAAACGGTACTTAATCGGCAGTCTATGCAGAACGATGTCTTCTACGCTGCTCCCGAGTGGAGCACGGAGTGGGATAGAGCCGGCGAAGCGCTCCGTAGCGCGTGCATCCTGATAGTTGTAGCGGCAGCGGGTATGGGGGCTACAACCTTTGTTGAAAACTTGCTTCTACAAATTACTCCAGAAAGTACGAACATTACTCGTCTGGATCCGGGTGACTGGAGCTCGCCAAACGTTGAATCGATACCTCGGCGTGCCCGACGCGGGGCGGTGCTTGATCTCAAGGATCCTGAGCACGACCGCCCCTCAGAGCAATTTATAAGAAGTCTTGGACAGATCGCTACCGAATTCCATGATATTCAGTCGCACTTGGTCATTACTGTTCAGGAGGAAGTATGGCCCGGCTTTTCTGCCAAAGCCGTTGATAAAGTCCGGGTCATTTACCTTCGGAGCGCTCCCGATCCTGTCGAACTTGCGAAGAGATATATCGAAGCAAGGGCTCCTGAAGTAACATCGATGTTCGAGGATAACCGGGTCGTGAGTCATCTCCGTGGGCGGAATGCCGTCCAGACAATGACTGCCGTCGAGAGGGTGCTTCATCTCTATCATGAAGCCGGAAGATTCGGAGATACGGGGCCGCACCTCGATGCGTCAGACATTGCGGAAGCCCTTGACGATCACTCAGAAGAGCTTGACGTGATGTTTGCCGATCGCGATTACGCGAGCGCAAGCTCTAGTTACACCGTTCACCGATCTGGCAATCTTAAGGTACTGTCGCCTCAAGACAGATGCCTTATCCTCGCTCTTGCATGCTACCGGCATGTGAGTCTTCGCAAGCTTGAGGAAGGCGCTGAACAGCTTGAGTATCAGCTTCGAGGAAAGAAACGCCCGGAAGAGGGAAAGTCCGAGCCATTCCTGACTCTCGCGAAACCGGGGCTACGAGGTCGCCTACAGGCTATTCAGGCCGAACCTACCAGCGGTGACTTGGTGGCCTTGAAGCGTGAGGGTCTAGCCGAAGCGGTTGTCAAGTACGTATGGGATAATTACCCGAAGTCTCGCGGTCCGCTAACTGCCTGGGTAATCGGGTCGTCTGAGGAGCTAAAGGGACAGAGTGCCGACGAACTGCTATTCTCTGCAATCCAGAGACAGCAGGACGTAGACATTATTAAAGGTACTATAGGCCCCCAAGCTCAGAGGCATAATAAGCCGGAAATCCTGAGTGGCGTTCTATCTCGCGCGCTCCGAAACCCGCATATGCAACGACGGTGTGAGCGTCTTATATATGACTGGGCCGTACAGTCTGACTACCAGTCAGTCGTCGTCGAGGTTGCAAAAGGAATGTTGCACACTGATCGATGCGATATTGCAGTCAAAAGGCTTCAGCGAGTGGCTGACTACTCTACGTCGCCGAATGTTCTTGAGGAGGTCAGCGCTACCTTCCGCGAAACTGTTGATGACCCACAGCTTTCTGAATGGTTCTTGGAGAAAGCCGAGACATGGTTTGCAAAGAGTCCAGATAGTAGAGCAACTGGACTTGCCTTTGTGGCGATCGCCGAGTCAGACTTTAGAGGCTATAGGTGGCTTCTTGAGAAGCGCGATTCTGAACAAAATGTAGATCGCATGATTGGCCGAATCATCGCTCAGCCTAATCTGAGCCGGGCTGTTATTCATCTCATTCAGAAGGCAAGCATGGATAGTATGCTTTATCTTCAGGTTCTCGAACGGATCGGGCACGCCGTTAGGCAGAATGGTGCACTGCTGTCCATGTTCAACCTGTCGGCGCAGCTTCGCCAGGCGGGTAGTGAGGCGAATCGCGATCCGGTTGCCGACCTCGCTAAGATCCTGGAACTTGATAGGTGACTACTTTGATTGGTTGGTTCGGTCGGGCAATAATGCTACGTTCACCCGCAAGCTTAAGGTGTCCAACAGCTACACCTGAAATATGCTTTGAGGTTAGTTATGAAGCACAGTGCTATCGCGGATGGAAGCGTCATGGGGATCTCGAAAGCTATGTGCGCAACCTCCTTGGTCAAGAGATCCGCCGGCAATGCACGGACTGGGCAGGCGACGAGGCTTCGCAGTGCGCGGATGCACTGAACTCTCAATTTGGCATTCCGAGAGGAAGTCTTCGAAGTTATTATAGGCGTCTTACGGCTCGTATATCTGTGCGTGTGGGTGCGGTCGAGCGGCAAGCGGCTATCCAAACTCGGGAAGACGCGCGACGCATTGAGCGTCTCCATAGGTTGAAGGCTGCACTCTATAGTGATCCATCCTTGCTTGTTGTTGATTTTCTTGATCGCAACCCCAATTTGCAAATTACAGCGCAGGATATTGACAGGTTTCGTAAGCTTGCGCACGACCTGCGGCACCAAGAGCAGTGGTGGTGGCCGGTGATGTCGGCTTGGAGTGACCTGGCGCTGCAAACTAATTCTCCTGAAGCGGCCTTGCATGTGATGGAGGCCTTGAGGCGAGCGATCCTCGGTCTGAACCGCGAGCTCGCGGTCAGGAAAGGGGTGAGCGTGACCTCTGAATCTGACGCGCCTAGCCGTTGAAGACCTGATGGAGAAGATGAAGGTGCTCGCTCAGGTTCAGGTAGGCGGTCATTACCTCCGCTCTTTGTGGAGGGCTTGATCGGGACAACGGTCAAACCCTTTCTCATGCCCACCAAGATCGCGGTATACCGAGCTGACGCAACCCGCTGCCGTCGCACCACAAAGAGGTTCTGTGACACCTCTGTAGTGCCGGCTCGGGTGCCCGTCGTCCGCGGCTCACGTGGCAGATACATTCTCACCGGTGGGACGCTGAAGACCGGCCATCGTTGCCCCGGCGGAGCACATCGCCCTCTTCCTGCGGGCGCCCCTCTCAGCTGCTCGCGCTTGAGTACTGCACGGCGTTTGTAAGGACGCCACGGACGTTGTCCGTCGCCTCGCCCGATGATCGGGGTGTTAGGCGAGCAGGTCGCGGGCGCCTTGGCGCAGCAGCACGGCGGCCACGCTGGTGCCGAGGGTGACCGGGTCGGTAGCCCATTCGTGCACGTCCAGCACGGTTTTGCCGTCGAGGTTGATGGCCCGGGCGCGCAGGCTGATCCGCCCGTCGTGGGTCCTTGTCGCCACCGGCTTGGCGGTTGTCCTGACCGCACTTCGTGGTGCTCTCCGAGTCGAAGAGCGCGTCTACGCGGCGACCGTGATCGCGGTCGCCGGTGGCTGGCTCGCCGTCGACCGCGTTCGGCCCGGGTCAGAAGCCACTGCAAATCCTCCTGCTCGTCGCCATGGCTGTCTGCGCGATCCCTTGGTGGTCACACCGGCGCCGCCGAGCCCGTGTCCGAGTGGATCGCACCATGCAGGGGTGGCCTGACCTGGCCGAGCAAATCGGCCTTGCCGGGTCGCGGGTGATGTCCGCCGTGGTCGACGTATGGGGTTGGCGTGCCCGGATGACACTACGAGCAGGTCAAACGGTCGCGGACGTCCTCGCACAGGTACCCGCCATCGAGTCGGGACTCGGCACCCGCCCCGGAGCGGTCCGGGTCGAGCCAGATCCGGCACACGCCGGTCGGTTCGTCATGCGAGTGCTCGCCGAGGACCCGCACGCCAACGCCGTTCCATGGCGCGGCCCGACTGCCCGATCGGTGGCCGACCCCATCCGGCTCGGCGTCTTCGAGGACGCGGCCAACGTCGCGGTACCGATGCTGCGTCGGCACGTCCTGGTTGGCGGCATCGCGGGCGCTGGCAAGAGCGGCGTCCTCAACGTCATCATCGGCAACCTGGTCGCCTGCCCCGACGTCGTGCTCTGGGGCATCGATCTCAAGGGCGGCATGGAGCTACGTCCGTGGGTACCCTGCCTCGCCCGGCTGGCCACCACCCCGGCCGAGGCGGAGACGATGTTGCGCGACGCCGTCCGGGTGCTCGAAGCACGTGCCCGGGCGATGGCCGAATCGTCGTCGCGTCTCTGGATCCCCACCGAACGCACGCCAGCCCTGGTCATCGTGGTAGACGAGTACGCGGAACTGGCCGAGCAGTCCCCCGCCTCCGTCGAGTACGCGGACTCGATCGCCCGCCGTGGCCGCGCGCTCGCCGAGACGCTGCTCGCGGCGACCCAGCGCCCGACTCAGCAAGCCATGGGCAAGGGTGCCATCCGCTCACAGATGGACGTACGTATCTGCCTGCGCGTCCGTGAGCGCCGGGACACCGATCTGATCCTCGGTCAGGGCATGGGGGCCGCTGGTTGGCACGCGCACGACCTGGACGCGCCCGGCAAGTTCCTCGTCTCCGCCGAGGGCTTCAACCACCCACGTCGCGCCCGGGCCTACCTGGTGACTGACGACGATGTCCGCGCCACGGTCGAGCGCTACGCGGACGAGCGTCCGGCCCTTGATCGCCTATCCGCCGATGCCCTCACCAGTAGGGAGGTCTTCCAAGGCGAAGTCATCACCGGATCCGACCCCGAAGCCGCTCTCTGGGCTGCTCTCAACGAGGCACCCGAGCACGGGCTGTCCGTTTCTGAACTCATGCGAATCACCGGAATGAGGCGCACATGGATCTACGACCGACTCCAAGCTCACGCCACGCAGGTCAGCCGTGGGCGCTGGCGGATGCCCAGGGCCGAGTCCGGTGGATAGTCCGCGCGGACGTCCGTCCCCGCGCACGCGTCTGCGCAGCTACAGGCGCGGACGGACGGCGGACGGATGAACCAACGCGAGCCCCGCCGGAAGCGCCGACGTAGGCCCGTACGTGAGATCCGCATCGATCCCCAGATCCTCGCGAGAGTGCTCGTCACGATCATCGAGGAGATCACCCGCGACTGAGGAGGAACCGAGATGGCGCAGATTCCGCGCCAGCACGACCGGCCGGCGAGCACGCCCAAACGCGCATTCAGCTACCTGCGCGTCTCGTCGGCCGGGCAGGTCAATACCGACTACGACCCCGAGGGCATTTCGCTGCCCGCCCAGCGCGCGGCCATCCAACGCCGCGCCGCCGAGCTGGACGCCGAGATCGTCGCCGAGTTCGTCGAGCCCGGCCGCTCCGCGACGACGGTGGACGGCCGACCGGTCCTCCAGGAGATGATGGCCCGACTCAAGGCCGAGAAGAACGTGGACTACGTGCTCGTCTACGCGCGGTCCCGGCTGCACCGCAACAGCATCGACGCGGCGATCACCAAGCGGGACCTTCGCAACGCCGGTGCCACGCTGATCTCGGTCATGGACTACACCGAGGACTCGGCGATCGGCGACCTCGTCGCCACGGTGCTCGACGGGGTCAACGAGTATCAGTCCCGCGCGTCGGGAGCGGACATCGCGTACAAGGTGGGTCAGAAAATCGTCAGGGGTGGATCGGTTGGCCGCGCCCCGATCGGCTACCTCAACGTCCGGGAGACGTTCGAGGGACGCGAGGTGCGTACGATCGCCGTCGACCCGGTGCGCGGCCCGCTGGTCCGGATGGCGTTCGAGCTGTACGCCACCGGAACGTATGGATTCCATGCCCTGATCGCGACCCTGAGCGACGCCGGCCTTCGCACGAAGCCGACCAAGCGCTTCCCTGCCGGTACCCCGATCTCGCTGAACTCGCTCGGCAACCTGCTCCGCGACCGGTACTACCTCGGATACGTCTCCTACCGCGGAGTCGAGTACAAGGGCCGGCACGAACCGCTGGTCGAGCCCGAGGTCTTCGACCGGGTGCAGCACATGCTGGAGACCCGCCGAGCCGGTGGCGTCCGCGAGCGCACCCATAACCATTACCTCAAGGGCGTCGTCTGGTGTCACCGATGCCAGCGCCGCCTCATGATCATGCGGGGCAAGAGCCACACCGGCGACCTGCACTTCTACTACTTCTGCCGCGGGCGCCAGCAGCACGCTTGCGACCTGCCCTACCTGCCAGTTGCCCGAGTTGAGACGGCCGTGGTCGACAACTACGCGACGATCATGCTGCCCGCCGACCTCCGAGATGATCTCAGCTCCCGCATTGGTGAGGTGCTGTCTGAGTCAGCGGGGACCAGCGCCGAACTGCGTAGCCGGATCAAAGATCAACTCAAGACGCTCGACCGGCAGGAGGACCGGTTCCTCGACCTGGTCGGTGATCCGGACTGGCCGCAGGACAAGATCGGGGCGCGGCTGCGGAGGATCCGGGACGAACGGGATCGGCTGGCCCGGCAGCTCGACGACTCGGACACTCCGCGGCTCGATACGGCCGGCGAGACGATGCTCTACCTACTCGACCTGCTCGCCGACCCGCAGGAGCTGTACCGCCGGTGCAAGCAGCAGGGCCGGCGCGTACTCAATCAGGCGTTCTTCGCCAAGGTCTATTTCGATCACGACGAGGATGGACCGTTCGTCGCGGCTGATGAGCTGTCGGACCTGGTGTTGCCGCTGGTCAAGGAGGCCCGAAACGACAGCGGCGGCGCCATGGGCGCCGCCGCTGCGGGTGAACCGTCCCCCGCTCTCGCGGGTTCAAGTAGTCCTCCACTGGTGGAGGTGCCGGGAATCGAACCCGGGTCCTTCGTTGTTTTGTCAGGGCTTCTCCGAGCGCAGCTCACTATGTCCCTACTCGGCCCTCCGACTCACGTGAGCAAGTTCGGACGACGGGCCCAGTCACTGATTGATCTCGCCGCGCGGTCCCCGTGACCGGGACCGGTTGGCCAGCCTCCTAGCTGATGCCGGTAGCTGGGACGGAGGCGCTCCCAGACCGACAGACCACGCTACTCGCCTCAGGCGGCGAGAGCGTACTGGTCAGCGTCAAACTTAGAGTTGGCGCTTATAAGTTTCCGACGACCGATTCTCGAGACGACGTCGGCTTCCTCGGCTCGCTTCCCCTGTCTCCACGTACGAAGTCGAAACCAGTCACCCCCTGGATATTGGTACAGCCCGACAATCTTAGCTCACCCGGCGACAACCGCCACCGAGCACCCGGTCTGCTTGAGGTTCCGGTCGTTGGTCTCGCCCTGGAACCCGAGCCGGATGCTGGCGCCACCGGCCAGCGACGACTCGCTGGCGAGGGCGATCTGGGTGCCGCTGGAGGAGGCCGCCCGGGCGTTCCACGGGCCACCGGAGATCCGGACGCTGGTGGAGTACCCGATGGTCACCGTGAAGTTGTGGGCCGACGAGCCGGTGTTGGTCACCTTGACCCCGGCGATGAAGCCGGAGCCCCAGGAGCTGATCGAGCAGCTGACGGTCAGATCACGCGGGACCGGCGACGGCGAGGTCCTCGACGGCTGGGCGGACGGCGAGGCGGAACTCTTCGACGGCTTCGCGGACGGCGAGGCCGAGCTCTTCGAGGGCTTGGCGGAGGCCGACGGGGACGGCGAGGCCGACGACGACACCGAGGGCGACGGTGACGTCGGCGCCGCGGAGGAGAGTGCGGGCAGCGGGACGGTGGTCGACTCGACGGCCTGCAAGTCGGCCGAGGGCTGCACCATCACCGGGGTCTCGTCGGCGGACGCGGCGCCGCCGGCGCGCATCGCGATGAACACCACCAGGCCGACCAGGATGGCCGCGGCCAGGCCGAACACGCCTCGGGCGATGAAGAACTGGCGGTCTCTGTGCTTGGACAACGGCCGGTCTCCCCGGTGAAGAGTGGAGCAAGGAGCGAAGTGATCAACAAGCTTTGGCGGGGCAGAATACCCCGTCAGTTCATGCCTTTGGCACGGCGGCCCATCGCGCGGTTGATCTCGCGCTTGGCGTCCCGTTCCGCCATGTCCTGGCGCTTGTCGTAACTCTTCTTGCCCTTGGCGACGCCGAGCTCGACCTTCGCGTACCCGTTCTGGAAGTAGACCGAGAGCGGGACCAGGGTGACGCCGTCGTCGCGCAGCTTGCCCATCATCTTGTGGATCTCGTCGCGCTTCAGCAGCAGCTTGCGGACCCGGCGGGGCTCATGGTTGGTCCAGGTGCCCTGGGTGTACTCCGGGATGTGCATGCCGTGCAGGAAGATCTCGCCGTTGCTCTCGTGGCCGAACGCGTCGACCAGCGAGGAGCGGCCGGCGCGCAGCGACTTCACCTCGGTGCCGGTCAGCACCATCCCGGCCTCATAGGTCTCGAGGATGGTGTAGTCGTGGTACGCCTTGCGGTTCGAGGCGACGAGCTTGCGCCCCTGTTCGCGTGGCATACCTGCAGACCCCCGGGTGTGATCGATCGACCCAGAAGTCTAACAAAGGCACGAGGGCAGGTAGTTCAGCGGATTCCGGGGCGCTCCGCCGAACCGGGTCTCGAAGTGCAGGTGCGCCCCGGTCGACGCGCCGGTGGAACCGACCCTTCCGATGATCTCGCCCTGCCGGACGTACTCGCCGACGTGCACGAAGATCCGGGACTGGTGGCCGTAACAGGTGGAGAAGCTGGTACCGAGGACCCGGCCGTGGCTGATGCAGGTGTAGTTTCCGTATCCGCCGTTCCACCCGGCCTGGATCACCCGACCGGCCGCGGCGGCCCGGATCGGAGTGCCCGAACCGGCGGCGAAGTCGGTACCGGCGTGCAGCTGCCAGACTCGGTAGTACGGGTCGTACCGGTTGCCGTAGTCGCTGCTCTTCCAGCCGTGCACCGGCATCAGCAGCCGCCCGTGGTACCGCCCGCTGTACCCGGACCGGGTCTCCCAGCCGCGCATGCTGGAGCGCACCTTGCGCTCGGCGGCGAGCGCGGCCCGGTACTGGGCCAGCACGGTGGCGCGCTGGGCGTTCGCCGCGCTGAGCGCCGCCCGCCGGGACAGCACCAGTTGATAGACGTCGCGCCGGGCGCGCACCGCGTCGACCTGGGCGGACTGCGCGGCGCGCAGTTTGGCGGCCGCGTCGGCCTCGGCGACCTCGGCCGCCTGCCTGGCCGCGCCGGCCCGGTCCTGGGCGGCCCGGGCCTCCCGGCGTGCCCCGATCAGCCGCCGCACGTCGTCGTTCTCCTGCCGGACCAACTGGTCGACCAGGCTCATCCGGTCCATCATGTCGGCCGGACCGGTCGCCGAGACCAGCAGGTTGAGCCGGGAGACCGAGCCGCCCATGTAGCTGGACCGGGCGATGCCGGCGACCCGCTCCCGGGCGGCGGCCACCCGTGCCTGGGCGGCCGCCCAGTCCTCGGCGATCCGCTGGTAGCTCTGCCGGGCGGCGTCGGCACGCTCGCGGGCGGTGTCCGCCTCGACCCGGGTGGCGATGACCACGCCGCGGGCGGCGGCCACCCGATGCTGGGCGGCCGGCAGGGCGGCCGAGGCCAGGGCGAGACGACGGGCGGCGAGGCGGGCGGTGTCGCCGGCGTTCTCCAGCAGCGCCTCGGCGCGGCGCACCGCCGCGGCGGCCCGGTCGGCGTCGTCGCGATCGGTCCGGGACGCCGCCACGGCCGGGGCGGGCACGACCACGGTGAGCGCGCTGAGCAGGCAGAGGGCGGCGGCCAGGAAGGGATTCGGGCGACGGTACCTCACAGGGAGTCACCGTACTCTGACTAATCGCCCGCAATACCGCAAACTGCCCCGAAGACCCCGAAGGCCGCTACCCAGGTGGGGTAGCGGCCTTCGTACGCAAAGCTCCTGAAGGGTTAGACCTTGAGGTAGAAGCGGAGGGTGACCCAGGCGGTCACCGCGCTGACCAGCGCGCCGACGCCGGCGAGCAGGGGCAGCATCAGCCAGACGTTGCCGGCGGGCACCGGCGTCAGGATCGCGGTCAGGGCCTGGAGCTTGTTGTCCAGCAGGACGACCTTGCCGATGAACAGCGCGATGAAGCCGAGGATCGAGCCGATCAGGCCGGCGACCACCGCCTCCAGGACGAACGGCGCCTGGATGAACCAGTTCGAGGCGCCGACCAGCTTCATCACCGCGACTTCCCGGCGCTTGCTGTACGCGGCGACCTGGATGGTGTTGCCGACCAGCAGCAACGCGGCGAAGGCCATCACCGCCGCGACGACGAGGGACATCAGCTGGACCGAGTTGAAGATGTTGAACACCTTCTGGAGCAGCTCGCGCTGGTCGATGATCCGCTGAATGCCCTGCTCGCCCTCGAGGGTCTTGGCGAACTGGTCGTAGCTCTCCGGGTTCTTCAGCTTCACCCGGTAGGACTCGGGCAGGCTGTTCACGTTGACCGCGGCGACGAAGTCGGGCGAGTCGGCGTAAAGCACCTTGAAGCGCTCGAGCGCCTGCTCCTTGGTCTCGTAGGAGCTCTCCTTGACCAGCGGGCTCTCGTCGATCTTCTGCTTGATCGCCTGGCGCTGACCGTCGGTGACATTGTCGACCAGGAAGATCGAGACCTCGATCTCGCCGTAGTAGAAGTCCTTCATACGGTCGACCTGGAGATACATCAGCACGCTGGCACCAAGCATGGTCAGCGAGACCGACATGGTGATGATCATGGCGACCGACATGGTGACGTTTCGCCACAGGCCCACCAGGACCTCGTTGAGGACATACTTCACGCGCATCGGGGGGATCCTTCCGGGACTCCGCGTGTCACAGGTTCAGCGTTGGTTGGGATGACGGAGCCGGTCTCAGCCGTAAACACCGCGCGCCTGGTCACGGACGATCCGCCCGCTCTCGATCTCGATGACCCGGCGGCGCATCTGGTTGACGATGTTGGAGTCGTGCGTGACCATCACGACGGTCGTGCCGGTCCGGTTGATCCGGTCCAGCAGCCGCATGATCTCGATCGACGTGTCCGGGTCGAGGTTACCCGTGGGCTCGTCGGCGAGCAGGATCAACGGACGGTTCACGAACGCCCGGGCGACCGCGACACGCTGCTGCTCACCACCGGAGAGCTCGTGCGGGTAGCGGTGCTCCTTGCCGCCGAGACCGACCAGCTCGAGCACCTCGGGAACGACGCGCCGGGCGACGGCCTTGGTCTTGCCGATCACTTCAAGGGCAAACGCGACATTTTCGTACGCGGTGCGGTTGGGCAGCAGACGGAAGTCCTGGAAGACGCAGCCGATCGAGCGACGGAACTGCGGGATCTTCCAGGAGCGCAGCGAAGTGACGTCCTTGGCGTTCACCACGACCTTGCCGCGTGTCGCCTGGACCTCCTTCAGCAGCAGCTTGATGATCGTCGACTTGCCAGAACCGGAGGGGCCGATGAAGAAGACGAACTCACCCTTCTCGATCCCGACGCTGACATTGTCCAACGACGGCCGAGACGCCTTCGGATACGTCTTCGTCACGTTCTCGAGCTGAATCACGGGACTGGAGTCTACGCGGTGTAACGAAATCGCCAAGTCCGCTGGGGTCGGGAATCTTCGCCACCTGCGGCAACAGCAAAACTGAACGACTCCCACCTGACCGAGCGCTCAGGTGGGGTCGCTCACCGTGATGAATCTAGCTAGGCGGACGCCTGATTCTGCTTCCGCCAACGGATACCCGCCTCGATGAAGCCGTCCACGTCGCCGTCGAAGACCGACGAAGGGTTGCCGGTTTCGTACTCAGTACGCAAATCCTTCACCATCTGGTAGGGGTGCAGCACGTACGAACGCATCTGATCCCCCCACGATCCGGTGGTGTCCTGCTTCAGATCGGCCATCTTGGCCGCCTCTTCCTGGCGCTTGCGCTCCAGGAGGCGGGCCTGGAGCACCCGCATGGCGGCCGCTTTGTTCTGCAACTGCGACTTCTCGTTCTGACAGGAGGCCACGATGCCGGTCGGGATGTGGGTCAGCCGGACCGCCGAGTCGGTGGTGTTGACGCTCTGCCCACCGGGGCCGGACGACCGGTACACGTCGACGCGGATCTCGTTCTCCGGGATGTCGATGTGGTCGGTCTGCTCCACCACCGGCATCACCTCGACCCCGGCGAAGCTGGTCTGCCGGCGGCCCTGGTTGTCGAACGGGCTGATCCGGACCAGCCGGTGGGTGCCCGACTCGACGCTCAGGGTGCCGTACGCATAAGGCACCTTGACCGTGAAGGTGGCCGACTTGAGGCCGGCCTCCTCCGCGTACGACGTGTCGTAGACCTCGGTCGGGTAGCCGTGCCGCTCCGCCCACCGCAGGTACATCCGCATCAGCATCTCGGCGAAGTCGGCCGCGTCGACCCCGCCGGCGCCGGCCCGGATCGCGACCAGCGCCTCGCGGGAGTCGTACTCCCCGGAGAGGAGGGTGCGGACCTCCATCTCCTCGATCGCCTTGGACAGCGTGGCGATCTCGCTGCCGACCTCGTCGATCGAGTCGGTGTCACCCTCCGCCTCGGCCATCTCCAGCAGCAGGCCGGCGTCGTCGAGCCGGGAGCGCAGCCGCTCCAGCTTGGAGATCTCTCCCGCGACGTACGACAGACGGCTGTTGACCTCCTGCGCGTAGGCCTGGTCGTCCCAGAGGTCCGGGGCGGAGGCCTGCTCCTCGAGCTCCGTCTTGTCGCGCCGCAGCTTGTCGACGTCCAAGACGTTCTCGATGTTGCGGAGGGTGGCGTCGAGCGCTTTGAGTTGCTCAGGGAAGTCGGCAGCGGTCACGACACTCAAGAATACGCTTCCCGGCCAGCTCACTGGCCGGGGCGTCGGCAACTCATTCGGACGGAACGGTCTTCAGCCAGGTGAGCGCCGCCTTGTGATAGGCGACGGCGAACTCCAGGGCGGCCGCGCCGTACGGATCACCGTTCTTCTTCACTTCCTTGGCCTGGTCCTTCGCCATCGCCAGCGCCTCCGAGTGGTACTGGTTCGCATTGGTGTAGAGCGTCTTCAGCTGGTCCTCACTGTGCTGCTGGCCGAAGGCGACCCGCAGCGCGACCGGGTTGCGCAGCGCGTCACGGCCAGGTGTCTCGGTGAGCCAGCGGCTGAAGGCGCGCTTTCCCGAGGCGGTGATCGCGTAGGGCTGACTGGAACGTGGGCCCGGCTTGCCGAGGCGGACATACCCCATTTCGGCCAGTACGGGCAATTCGCGGTAGACCTGGCTCCGCGTCATCGACCAGTAGGGCCCGAGGCGGCGTTCGGCAGCCGCCATGAGCTGTCCGCCGGTCATCGGCCCCTCGTGAAGCAGGCCGAGCAAGGCGGCAGCCGTGGGATTGATCTGGAAGTCGGGCATGCCTTCTAAGCTGCCACTTTGTCGCAGCCACGTCCAGGATTTCGCACGATCCGTCCAGTTTGCGCCTCCACAAACGACTGTCCCGCACAGACAGTCCGACAACGAGCGCCCAGACTGGGCGTTTCGCGCGCCGGAACCCGCGTGACCAGCTAAAATGGAGCAGCTATTCGGTCAGACAGGCAGGCCGAGGCAGGAAACGCCCATTTCTGCGCGAGTCGCCCTGCACATTCGGACATTCTTGTCCAACCACCCCACCCGTCGCCCTGAAGCGGACTGACGGCTCATCCCATGTGGGGGTACTCCCAAGCCGTAGGAGCGTCGAACGTCTCCTTGAGAGTTCGCGGCGAGACCCACCGGTGCAGATTCAAGATCGAACCGGCCTTGTCGTTGGTCCCGCTTCCCCGCGCGCCGCCGAACGGTTGCTGCCCGACCACCGCACCGGTCGGCTTGTCGTTGATGTAGAAGTTGCCCGCCGTGAACCGCAGCGCCCGCTGCGCCCAGGCCACCGCCGCCCGGTCGGTCGCGAAGATCGACCCGGTCAGCGCGTACGGCGAGGCGCCGTCGGCCTGCTCCACCACGGACCGGAAGTCGTCGTCCGGATAGACGTGCACGGCCAGGATCGGTCCGAAGAACTCGGTGGTGAACACCTCGTGCGTCGGATCGGTGCACTCCACCAGGGTCGGCGCGACGAACCAGCCCTCGGTGTCGTCCGCGGTGCCACCGGCCAGCACGGTGCAGGAGGCGCTGTTCTTGATCCGGTCCAGGGCGGCGGCGAGCCGGGCGAACGATCGGTCGTCGATCACCGCACCGCCGAAGACGGACAGGTCGGTGACGTCGCCGTACCGGATCGAGGCGACCGCGGCGGCGAGCCGGTCCCGCAGGCCGGCCTCCCAGAGCCCGCGCGGGATGTAGGCGCGGGACGCGGCGGAGCACTTCTGGCCCTGGTACTCGTACGCACCGCGGACCAGCGCGGCGAACAGCGCGTCCGGGTCCGCGCTCGGATGGGCGACGACGAAGTCCTTGCCCCCGGTCTCGCCGACCAGCCGCGGATACGACCGGTACTTCGCGATGGTGGCGCCGACGGTCGCCCACAGCTTCTGGAAGGTCGCCGTCGACCCGGTGAAGTGGATCCCGGCGAGCGCCGGGTGGGCCAGTGCCACCTCGGACACCGCGAGCCCGTCGCCGGTCACCATGTTGATCACACCGGGCGGCAGCCCGGCCGCCTCGAACAACCGCATGGTGAAGTGCGCGGCGAACTGCTGGGTCGGCGACGGCTTCCAGACCACAGTGTTGCCCATCAGCGCCGGGGCGGAGGGCAGGTTGCCGGCGATCGCGGTGAAGTTGAACGGCGTGATCGCGTAGACGAAGCCCTCCAGCGGGCGGTGGTCGAACCTGTTCCACACTCCCGGCGCCGACTCCGGCTGCTCGGCCAGCAGCCGCTCGCCGAAGTGCACGTTGAACCGCAGGAAGTCGATCAGCTCGCAGGCCGCGTCGATCTCCGCCTGGTAGCAGGACTTGGACTGGCCCAGCACGGTGGCCGCGTTCAGGGTGTCCCGCCAGCCGGCCGAGAGCAGCTCGGCGGCGCGCAGGAAGATCGCCGCCCGCTCGCTGAACGGCAACTCCCGCCAGCCCGGCGCGGCAAGCTCGGCCGCCTCGACCGCGGCCGCCGCGTCGGCGCGCGACGCGTTGCCGGTCACCCCGAGCACCTCGTGCCGCCGGTGCGGCTGCACCACCTCGATCGCCGGCCCGTCGGCCATCCGCTGCCGGCCGCCGATCGTCATGGTCAGTTCCGGTCGCTCGCCGCGCAGCGCGGTGATCCGGGCCGCCAGCGAGGCTCGCTCCGGACTGCCGGGTGCGTAGCCACGGACCGGTTCGTTGCGGGGGGTGGGCACGGTGAACTGTGCGTCCATTCCTGCTCCTCGACCTTGTGAGGGTGGTGGGAGGCCCGCGCCGGGGTCGCCGGGCGCCTGTCCGTCCATCCTCGCACCGGGACGGACGGCCGGTCCGGTCCGCGCAGGTTCGCCGGTTACCCTGACCCCCATGACCGACCCCGAGCGCCAGTCCGCACCGGAGACCCGCGAGGTCTCGCGGCTCACCGCGACCCTGCTGGCGGTTGCCGCGCTCGTCTGGACAGCCGGGATGCTGCTGTCCGCACGCGTCAAGATCACTGGTTGGGCGTCCGCCGAGATGGAGGTCACCTCGACGGCCTACGCGCTGCCCGGCGTCGTCGCCGCGGCGATCGTCGCCGGCGCCGCCGTCGCCCTGCTGGTGCTCACGCTGGTCAGCGGCCGCCGCACGCTCGGCGCCACCACGCGGTTCGCCGTCGGCACCGGCAGCGGCCTGCTCGTCGGGGTGCTCTGCGCGCTGCCGATCGTCACGATCAACACGGAGGGCACCATCTACGCCGCGGTCGGCGGCACGCTCGCCGCGGCCGCCACCCTCGGCGGCGCGCTGGCCGGTTTCCGGATCCCCCCGGTGATCGCCGCCGCCGGCTGGGCGACGCTCGGCGTCTTCCTGATCGGCTCGGTGCTCAACACCAAGCAGATCCAGAACCAGCTGCTCAACCTGCTGGGAAACGATTCGACCGAGGCTGCGGCAAACGCCAATCAATACTTTTCGTACGCCCAGTCCGCGCTGAGCGGCCTGGCCGCCGGCCTGATCGCGTTCGCCGTCCTGCGCCGCGCCCGCCGCCGGACCGGCGCCGACCTGCGCTGGCCGTTCTACCTGATCGCGGGCGCCGGCGCGGGCGTGCTCTCGGTGATCGCCGAGGTGCTGACCCGGACCGCCGGCGCGCAGGTGCTGAACCTGGCCGGCAAGGTCAGCGAGCTGGAGCGGTCGGTGCAGCAGATCCTCAGCGCCAACCGGCTCAACAGCGCGCTGATCGTGCTCTTCCTCGGGGCGTTCACCGCGATGGTCGCGTTCGGCCGGACCCTCTCGCCCGCGCCCGACGAGGACGAGGACGAGGACGTCCCGGTCACGCCCTAGAGCAGCTCGTCCAGCTCGGAGACGGCGTACCACTCCAGCTCGTGGTCCTCGGCGCCGTCGACGGTGAACTGCGCGTCCGGGTCGCCGGCCAGCGCCTCCTCGACCACCTCGGCGGCCGCCGCGACCGCCTCCACCGCCTCGGCGCCGTCCACATGGATGCTCGCCACCTGCTCCATCCGCACCGGCTCGGGCAGCCGCACCGTGCTCGACCCCAGCTCGACGTCCTCCCGGACCAGCCCGGACGCCGGCAGGTCGGCGGAGACCACCACCCGGCGCCGGGGCGCGGCGCCGTCGTGCCGGAGCAGTTGGAGGGCGCCCTGGGCGGCCCGGGTGAAGGCCACGTACTCCAGCTCCTCCTCGTCGCCCTCGGCGTACCACTCGCGCAACGCGGGCGTCACGGCGTGCGCCTCGACGGCCCCCTCGCCGAGCCGGCCCTCCGCCCGCAGGACCGCCAGCATCGGCAGGGTGGCCGGCACGTAGACCCGGACCAGCTCGGTGATCGGCACGTTCTCCTCCAGCTTCGCCATCCCGGTCAGTACACCGCCGCCGCGGGCCGGGCGAGGCTCATTCCACCAGGCGTCTCCGGATCGTGGACACCCGGGAGTCCGGACCGGCCTCCGGCGGCAAACGGTGGCAAACTCAAGCTGCCGGAACGATCGAGGGTGGGAGGGCACGGTGGAGGCCCGGTTCCTGTTGCTGTCCGACGTGGCGGCCGAGCTGAACGTCTCGGACTCGCAGGTCTATCACATGGTGCGCAGCGGCGAGCTGCCGGCGATCAAGATCGGTGGCCGCGGCCAGTGGCGGGTCGAGCGGGCCAAGCTGGAGGAATACATCCAGGGGAAGTATGCGGAGACCGCCGCCTGGGTGCGGGAGAACCCGCTCACCGAGCGCGAGCCGGAGTGAGCGGATCGCTCCTTTTGCAGGTTTTTCCGGATGCCTTCGGCCCGGTTGACCCCTCGTCCCGGACGGGAGAAGACTGAGGCAGTCGAAAGCAAACGAGGCCAAACGCAAGGATTGGCGGTGGAGATGCGATCGGTGGTTCAGGTTGCGCCCGCCGGGTCGCGGCCGACGGTTCGCCTGCGCCCGGTTCTTCGGTACGACCCCCCGTTCGACGACGAGGTGACGCCCCCGACGTGGTCGTCCACCCAGCAACTGGCCCTGGAGTGGCCCCGCCCGGTCCGGCGATCCTCGGCCGGCCCACCGCTGCCCGAGCCGCCTCCAGCCGACGGTGGGTCGCAGGAGCCGGCCGCCCCGGCGGCCACGGCGGCGCCCGTGGTGACCGGGCCGTCCGGGGACGCGCGGCTGGCGGTGAAGCGGTTCGTGCACCTGTGCGTCGAGGTGCTGAACGGTTACCGGCCGGCGGCCCACCTGCGCCGGCTGTCGCTGCCGGCCGACGCGGCCGACGTGGTGGCTCAGGGTGTTGCCGGGGCCCGGCGGGTCGCTCAGTTGCGGCGCGCCCGGCGGCCCGGCGATCGGCGTGGGCAGCGGCCGTCGCCGGTCGCGGTGCTCAGGGTCAATCTCTGCGAGCCACGGCACGGGGCGGTCGAGGCGGCGATCGCGCTGGTCACCGGGGAGCGGACGTGGGCCATGGCGTTGCGCCTGGAGTTGCACGACGACAACTGGTGCGCCACCACTCTCCGCCTCGTCTGAGGCCGGACCGGTCCCCCGGCCGGGGCAGGAGCGACGCGGCGGCCCGGGCCGGCAAGGAAGCGACGCGGCGGCCCGGGCCGGCAAGGAAGCGACGCGGCGGCCCGGGCCGGCAAGGAAGCGACGCGGCGGCCCGGGCCGGCAAGGAAGCGACGCGGCGGCCCGGGCCGGCAAGAGAGCGACGCGGCCCGAGCCAGGGCCGGAACAACACGGCCCGGATCAGGCCGGAGCGACGCGGGCTCGGGCCGGCACGAAGCGACGAGCTCCGGGCCGGCACGAAGCGACGGACGCAACCCGGGCCGACACGAAGCGAAGGCGGCGCGGGTCCGCTCGCGCACAGGACAGCAGGGCACCCACCCGGGCGGTCACTGAGCGAAGACGGCGCGGGTCCGCTCCCGCACAGGACAGCAGGGCACGCACCCGGGGCGGTCACTGAGCAGTGGAGGCGGTGGCCGTTCTGGGTTCCACAACGCCGGAAAGCCCGCACGACCGCGGCGCAAACAGCGCCGCCCGGCGCCGACCTGATGGTTCAGGTCCGCGCCGGGCGGTTTCCGGACTGCTGCGGGATCAGGCGGCTCCGCCGGGAGCGCCGTGGCACCGCTTGTACTTCTTGCCCGAGCCGCAGTAGCACGGCGCGTTCCGCGACGGGCCGTTCGACTCGGAGGACTGCGGGGCCGCGTGCCGGCCGGCGCGGGTGTGCGCCGGGCTGGCCGGGACCGGCGAGTTGCCCGGGCCGAAAGCGGACGGCTGCTGCTGGATCACCGGGGTGCCGGCACCCGCCTCGCCGTCGATGGCCGGCGCGGTGTACTGGAGGTTCTGCGGACGGTTGCCGCCGCCGAGCCCCTTGGCCCGCACCTCGACGTGCTCGTGCGACTCCTCGACCGGCGCGTCGTCCGGCACCTCGCCGACCGTGGGCAGCTCGAAGGCCTGGGACGGGTCGACCGTGATGGTGGGCTGCTCCTCGACCTGGACCTCCAGGTTGAAGACGAAGCCGACGGCCTCCTCCTTGATGCCCTCCATCATCTGGTTGAACATGTCGAAGCCCTCGCGCTGGTACTCCACGACCGGGTCGCGCTGCGCGTAGGCCCGCAGGCTGATGCCCTCCTGGAGATAGTCCATCTCGTAGAGGTGTTCACGCCACTTGCGGTCGATCACCGCGAGCAGCACCTGCCGCTCCAGCTCCCGGACGGCCTCGGAGCCCAGCTCCTCCTCGCGGGCCGCGTAGGCGGCCTGCGCGTCCTGCCGGAGCTGCTCGATCAGGAACTCCTGGTCGATCGCGTTGCGCTCGCCGCCGGACTCCTCGATCAGGTCCTCGATGGTGAGGGTGACCGGGAAGAGCCGCTTCAGGTTCGTCCAGAGCTGCTCCAGGTCCCAGTCCTCGGCGTAGCCCTCCGAGGTGGCGACCGTGACGACGTCGGTGATCACGTCGTCGATCATGCTGGTGATCTGGTCGTGCATGTCCTCGCCGTCGAGCACCCGCTTGCGCTCGGCGTAGATGACCTGCCGCTGCTTGTTCATCACCTCGTCGTACTTCAGCACGTTCTTCCGGATCTCGGCGTTCTGCGCCTCGATCTGGGTCTGCGCGCTGCGGATCTGCCGGGTCACCATCTTGGACTCGATCGGCACGTCCTCGGGGATGTTGAACCGCTCCATGACGGCCTCGACCGCGCCGGCCCGGAACCGCTTCATCAGGTCGTCCTGGAGCGACAGGTAGAACCGGGACTCGCCCGGGTCACCCTGCCGGCCGGAGCGGCCGCGGAGCTGGTTGTCGATCCGGCGGGAGTCGTGCCGCTCGGTACCCAGCACGTAGAGACCACCGGCGGCCTGCACCTCGGCCTGCTCCACGTCGCAGGCCTCCTTGACCTGCGGGAGCACCTCCTCGAGGGCCTTCGCGTACTCCTCCGGGTTCTCCGCCGGGTCGAGGCCGCGCTGGGCCAGCTCCTGGGCGGCGAGGAAGTCCGGGTTGCCGCCGAGCAGGATGTCGGTGCCGCGGCCGGCCATGTTGGTGGCGACCGTGACCGCGCCCTTGCGCCCGGCCTGGGCGATGATCGTGGCCTCCTGCGCGTGGAACTTCGCGTTCAGCACGCTGTGCGGGATGCCGCGGCGGCGCAGCAGGGTGGAGAGGATCTCCGAGTTCTCCACCGAGACCGTGCCGACCAGGACCGGCTGGCCGGTGGCGTGCCGCTCGGCGATGTCCTCGATGACCGCGTTGAACTTGGCCTTCTCGGTCTTGTAGATGACGTCCGGGTGGTCGATCCGGATCATCGGGCGGTGCGTCGGGATGGTCACCACGCCGACCTTGTAGACGCTGTTGAACTCGCCGGCCTCGGTCTGCGCCGTACCGGTCATGCCGCCCAGCTTCTTGTAGAGGCGGAAGTAGTTCTGCAGGGTGACGGTCGCCAGGGTCTGGTTCTCCTGCTTGACCTCCACCCCCTCTTTCGCCTCGATGGCCTGGTGCATGCCCTCGTTGTAGCGGCGGCCGTGCAGGATGCGGCCGGTGAACTCGTCGACGATCAGGACCTCGCCCTCGGGGCTGACGATGTAGTCCTTGTCGCGCTTGTAGAGCTCCTTGGCCTTGATCGCGTTGTTCAGGTAACCGACGAGCGGGGTGTTCACCGACTCGTACAGGTTGTCGATGCCGATCCGGTCCTCGACCTTGGCGACGCCGCGCTCGGTGATCGCCACCGTGCGCTTGGCCTCGTCGACCTCGTAGTCGCCGGCGCCGTCCTTGCCCTTCTCCAGCCGCTTGACGATGGCGGCGAACTCGCCGTACCACCGGGCCGAGTGCTCGGCCGGGCCGGAGATGATCAGCGGGGTCCGGGCCTCGTCGATCAGGATCGAGTCCACCTCGTCGACGATCGCGAAGTTGTGGCCCCGCTGCACCAGCTCGTCCTTCGACCAAGCCATGTTGTCGCGCAGGTAGTCGAAGCCGAACTCGTTGTTCGTCCCGTAGGTGATGTCGCACTGGTAGGCGGCGCGGTGCTCGGCGGCCGGCCGGTTCGGCAGGATGACGCCGACGGTGAGGCCGAGGAAGACGTGCACCCGCCCGACCCACTCGGCGTCACGCTGGGCGAGGTAGTCGTTGACCGTGATGATGTGCACGCCGTCGCCGCTCAACGCGTTGAGGTACGCCGGGAACACGCCGGTCAGGGTCTTGCCCTCACCGGTCTTCATCTCCGGGATGTTGCCGAAGTGCAGCGCGGCGCCGCCCATCAGCTGAACGTCATACGCCCGCTGGCCGAGGACGCGCTTGGCGCCCTCACGAGCCACGGCGAACGCCTCCGGCAGCAGCGAGTCGAGCGACTCGCCGTCGGCATACCGCTCCTTGAACTGCTCCGTGCACTCGCGCAACTCGTCGTCGGTGAGGTCGACGTAGTCATCCTCGATCGAGTTGACCGCGTCCGCGATCGACTTGAGCCGGCGCACCATGCGGCCTTCGCCGGCACGGAGGATCTTTTCCAATATCGACACGGGTCAGCGCTCCCCTAGACAGTCTGCCCAGCCATCGTAGGCACCTTCTCCGGAAGCCTGTGACCCGAGCCTCCCGCCAAACTCACAAAAGGGACTGAACGGGGCAGGAAGTTCGCTGACAGCGCAGTCGGCAGGGCGTTGAAACGTGTTTCGCGCCCGGGCGCGTCTGCGGAAGGATGGCCCGGTGGATCAGGACAACGGGGTACACCTGCGCGCGGCCGGCCCGCACGACGAGGCCGCGCTCGCCGCGGCACGCGACGATCGGCTCGGCCGCCGGTTCCTGCCGCGCGGCACGACCGAGAGCAGCGGTTTTGCGTACGCGATAAGCGCCGGAGGCGCCCGCGGTCCGGTCGGCGCCGTGGAGCTGGACCATCTGCTGCCCGATCTCGGCACGGCGCAGGCCCGGTTCTGGGTCGGGCCGCCGGCCCGGCGGCGGGGCGTCGCGACCGCCGCGCTGCGCGCCCTGAGTGAGCAGGTTTTCGCCGGGATGCCCGGGATGCCCCGGTTACAGCGCCTGGAGTTGCTGATCCACCAGGACAATCCGGTGGCCCAGCGGGTCGCGCTGGCCGCCGGTTACCTGCGCGAGGGCGAGCGGCGCGGCGCTTTGCCGAACCCGGCGGGCGGGTTCGACGACGTGGTGGTCTACGCCCGGCTGGCCGGCGACTCCGGCGAGCCGGTCGAGCGGCTGCTGCCCGACCTGCCGGGCGGCGAGCTGACCGACGGGGTGGTGACGCTGCGCCCGCTCGGCGAGGACGATCGGGGCTTTTACGCCGCGCTGCACGGCGAGCCGGACGTGGTGGCGACCAGCGTGCCGCCGGTGCCGCCGAGCCCGGAGGAGGTGCACCGGCGGTGTTTCTGGGCGGCCGCGCAGTGGCTGGCCGGCCACCGGGCCGACCTGGTCGTGGTGGACGTCGCGAGCGGCGCCGCGGCCGGCCAGATCTCGTTGTACTACCAGGAGCCGCGCACCGCGCAGGCGATGATCGGGTACAGCATGCTGCCCGCGTACCGCGGGCGCGGCCTGGCCACCCGGGCCGCCAAACTGCTGGCGCTGTGGGTGTTCGCGGAGACCGGGATCGCCCGGCTGATCGCGGGCACGCTTCCGGACAACGTGGGATCGCAACGGGTGCTGGAGAAAGCCGGGTTCCGGCGGGAGGCGTACCTGCGCTCCCGGCTGCCCGGTGTGGCCGGCACCCGTTACGACGACGTCCAGTTCGTGTTGTTCGCCGAAGACCTGCTGCGACAGGCCTCCGGCGGGGAACTCACACAGCCAGGCTGAGAATCCCGTAGTCGTAGCCTCGACGGCGATAGACGACGCTTGGCCGGCCGCTCTCCTTGTCCTGGAACAGATAGAAGTCGTGTCCGACGAGTTCCATCTGGAAGAGCGCGTCATCGACGGTCATCGGCTCGCCGGAGTGCTCTTTCTCGCGAACGATGCGCCATGGCTGGTTCTCGTCGTGCTCGGTGAGGTCGTCGACCTCTGGCTCGGCGGTCAGCGTGGCGGTGCCACCCCTGGTCAGGTCGGTGGGAAGGTTCGCGGTGGCGGCGGCGACCGAGACCGGCGCGTGCCGTCCGCGGTGGACGCGGCGCCGGTCGGCAGAGCGGCGCAATCGGGCGTCCAGTTTGTTGATGGCGCAGTCCAGAGCTGCGTAGAAATCCTGTGCCTGAGCCTCGGCGCGGACCACCGGTCCCTTGGTCATGACGGTGATCTCGACCCGCTGGCAGGTGTCGGACTGGCGCGGGTTGCGTTCGTGGAACAGCTCCACGTCGACCCGCATCAGCTTCTGGTCGTATCGTTCGACCTTGCTCAGCTTGTCGGCGACATGCTCTCGATAGTGGTCGGGAACCTCTACGTTGCGGCCCTTGACGACAATGTCCACTCGTGACCTCCCCCAACGTGATGATCGTGGGGCGCCGGTGTCCGGCGCATCGTGTTGCCTGAGAAGGACGCCGCTCGCCTGGAAGAGAAGGAGAGGCGACGCGGCAAACGTGAGTGAGACGACTCCTTTCCGGTGCGGAGTGCAAACGCGCCCGGTCGACCGAGGGATCCAGCGGGCGAGTTGAGGAACCCTACCCTCGTCACCTAGACGCTAACCTGCCGATCCTCGCTCGTCACCCCTCGTTTGGGATAACCAACGGCTGACATTCGGCCCTATCGGCATCCGAAAGCGTGACTACAGTCAAATTCCCAGACGGCTTCGGCGGAGTTCTGTCGCTGCCAGCACTGCGGCGCCCGTGACCTGCATGTCCGCCTCCTCCAGACGACGTACCGCGGCGGCCACCGTGGCCCCGGTGGTGACGATGTCGTCCGCTACCACCAGCGTGCCTCGCATCGCGCCGCCGCGCCGCAGAACGCCGATACGTGCGGGAATGATTCGCAGCGAATTGACAGCCTCCGTCAACCGCCCGGCAGCGTCCAGTGACGTGGAGTCAGGCCTGGGCAGAGCCCGTAGCGGCTGGGCCGCCGAGGCCGCCCAGCCGGCCGCGCACAGCCGCCGGACGGCGTGCGCGGTGAGCCGGGACATGTGGTCGCCGTACCGCTCCCGGCGGGCCGCCCGGGTGGACGGGACCGGGACGATCAGCACCGGGCGGTCGCGCGGCGCCACCATCGCGACCGCGCCGGCCAGCAGGGCGCCGAGCGGCCCGGCGAGCCGATGAGAGCCCTTCTCCTTGTACGCCAGCAGCGCCCCGCGCAACGCCCCCGCATACGGCCCGACGGTGGCGCAGGCGGGAAATCCGGCCGGTCGTGGCCGCGGCGCCGACCAGTACGGCCGCAGCCCCTCCAGCTCGGCCACGCAGGCCGGGCAGACCCCGTGCCGCAGCCGCTCCCGGTCCGCGCCACAGCCCGCGCAGGCCCCCGGCAGGACCAGGTCGGCGAGCTCGCCGAGCAGCCCGATCATTCCAGGTAGAACGGCGCCAGCGGCACGGTCCCGGCGGGCTGGTTGACCGGCGGCCCGGCCACCTTGGCGGCGTCGATCAGGGCGGGCTGGGAGAGCGCCTCCCAGGCCTTGCCGTCCGAGGTGTAGCAGACCGACCGGGAGAACGCCCGCCCGTTGAACCGGTCGGACTCCAGCGGGCCGGCCGGATAGACGCTCAGCGAGTCGACCGCGGTGCTGCCCAGGTCGCGCAGCCGCTCGCCCTCCAGGGCGCCGTCGATCGACACGTCCTCGATGGTGACCCGCTGGTTGTCGCGTACGCCGGCCACGGTCAGCCAGCCCTCGCTGCTGAAGTCGACCGCGCTCACCGTGTCCAGCGAGGCGGGCCGCAGCTGCTGCGGCGTGCCCATCGACGGGGCCTCCCCGCCGGGGCTGAGCGAGGCGCGGTACAGCTTGCCGTCCACCACCAGGGCCACCCGGCGGCCGTCCGGCGACACCGCCACCGAGGTGATCCGGGTACCCGGACCGGTCCACGGGATCTGCCGCGCGGCGCCCTTCCCGGCCGGGAAGGCGTACAGCTTGTCGTTCGCGATGATCAGGCCGAGGGCGCCGTCCGGCGCGCCGTCGGCCGAGCCGTCCCCGGTGACCGCCCAGACCGGCTCGCGGAGCGTTCCGGCCAGGCCGCTGATCGGTTGCAGCGGGGCCTGGGCGCCGGGCACGGCGGAGGCCACCCGCAGCGCCTCGCCCTTGCCGCTCTTGACCACCACCGCCGCGAAGGTGCGTTTCGGCGTGGCGCTGATCGCGGCGGACCGGACGTCCTTGTTCTCCTCCTGCTTGAGCACCGGCACCGGGTTCACCGACCAGGGCTGCCCGGAGATCCGGCGGATCTTGCCGGCGTAGACCACGAAGCGCTCCGGCTCGTCGACCAGCTGCGCGGCCGGGTTGCTGGCCAGGTAGTCGTCACCGGTGAAGGTCCGGACGTCCTGATGCTCGATCTTCAGGTCCAGCTCGGTGCCGCTCGGCAGCAGCGGCCGCAGCGTCCATTGCAGCTGCATCCGCAACCGCTCCACCGCCTGCTCGGCGTTGTCGGCGGAGACCGCCTGGGTGCTCAGGGCGATCTGCACCTTGTTGTCGTCGATCGTCGGGACGTTGCCTTTCAGCGCGGTGCCCTTGGCCAGGTTGGCCACCGACAGCCAGCTGGACGGACCGTTCAGCAGCCAGTTCAGCACGGTGGTGGGCCGCTGCTCGGCCGGCACCGCTTTCGGCAGGTAGCGGATGTCCGGCACCAGGCCGGTGTACTCGGTGTTCCAGTAGTAGAGGGCGTGCTGCACGTACGAGCTCTGCAACATGGTGACGTCGAGCGGCAGGATCGGCGGCGCCTCGGTGACGAACAGGCCGTCCTGGTCGGCGAGCCGGCCCACCTTGATCTGGTAGGTGCCGCGACGGGACTCCCGGGCCGGCTCCAGCCGGCCGAACTCGTCCAGCGTGCCGACCGCCTCGTAGGACACGTCCACCACGTCGTGCCCCGGGTTGGTGAGCGGCTCGCCGATCAGCCGGACCACCTGGAGCCCGCTGCCGGACGGCTTGAAGCGCACGGCCGCGCTCGGGGTCATGAACCCTTTCAACCGATCGGCCGCGGTGGCCAGGTCACCGGCCGCCGCCTTGAAGTAGTTCGCCGCGAACTTGCGCTCCTCCTCGGCGTCCTGCCGGGCCACCGGGACGACGTCGCCGTCGCCACCCGAGGTGATGCCGGTCGACGGGCCGGGACCGACCTCTTTCACCCCGCTGTTGTCCGGGATGCCGCAGGCGCCGCTCAGCAACGCCACCAGCGCGACGACGGCCGGCAGGGCGATCGGGCCGGGAATCCGGGTACGCACGTCAGCTCACCTCCGCCGTCCGGTCCCGGGGGATCAGCGGCAGCGGGGCGGCGACCAGCCGGTCACCGGCCCGCACCGGCAGGGTCAGCCGGAACTGGGAGCCCTCGCCGGGCGCGCCCCAGGCCTCCAGCCAGCCGCCGTGCAGCCGGGCGTCCTCCGCACTGATCGACAGGCCGAGGCCGGTGCCGCCGGTCTGCCGGGCGCGGGACGGGTCGGCGCGCCAGAACCGGTTGAAGACCAGGCGCTCCTCGCCGGGTTTGAGGCCGATGCCGTGGTCGCGCACGGTGATCGCCACCGCGGCGTCGTCGGTGGCCATGGTGATCTGCACCGGCCGCGCCTCGCCGTGCTCGACCGCGTTGCCGACCAGGTTGCGCAGCACCCGCTCGACCCGGCGCGGGTCCACCTCGGCGATCACCGGGGTGTCCGGCAGGCGCAGCTCCAGCTCGACGCCGACCCGCTCGGCCAGCCCGGTGAGGCGTTCGACGACCCGCTGCACGATCGGGACCAGGTCGGTGTGCTCGGCGTCCAGCGCGGCGAACCCGGCGTCGAACCGGCTGATCTCCAGCAGGTCGGTGAGCAGCCCCTCGAAGCGGTCCAGCTCGGCCTGGAGCAGCTCGGCGCTGCGCGCCACGGCCGGGTCGAAGCCGTCCCGCTCCGAGAAGATCAGGTCGGCGGCCATCCGGACCGTGGTGAGCGGGGTCCGCAGCTCGTGCGACACGTCCGAGGTGAACCGCCGTTGCAGCCGGGACATCTCCTCCAGCCGGACGATCTGCCGCTGCAGGTTCGCCGCCATCTGGTTGAACGCGGCGGCGAGCATGGCCAGGTCGTCCTCGCCCGCCACCTTCATCCGCTGGTCGAGCAGGCCGGCCGAGAGCCGCTGCGCGGTACGCGCGGCCACCCGGACCGGGTTGACCACCAGCCGGGTGACCAGGCCGGCCACCACACTCAGCAGGATCACCAGGGCCAGGCCGGTGACCAGCACCATCGTCCGGATCTGGTTGGCCGCGGCGTTCTCGGTGGTCAGCGGCACCATGTAGTAGAGCTCGAGGTGGCCGAACGGGGCGCGCACCGGCGATCCGTAGACCAGGAATTTCGTCAGGTGCCCGTCCACCTCGGCGGTCCGGATCTGCCAGGCCACCTTGGCGTTGCCGGCGACCGCGTGGACCAGCTCCGGGGTGATCAGGCGACTGGTGTCGGCCGAGGGCGGCACGGTCTGCGGGCGCAGCGCCGGATAGTTCTCGGCGCGCAGCGACACCACCGTGCCGGCGTCGCCGGCCTGCTCACCGTCGTAGAGCGAGTTGACCGTGTCGGCGATGGTGGCGGGCAGACCCGCGTCATAGGCCTGCGGATGCACGCTGAGCTGCCGGGCGGCCCAGTCCTCCTTGCGGGCCAGCGAGGCGGCGACCTCGTCCTGCGCACGGCTCGACAGGATGTCGGCGCTGCGGTCCGCGATGAACCAGCCGAAGGTGCCGACCAGCAGGCTGGTCGCCACCAGGGTCAGGGTCACCACGCGGACCTGCAGCGAGCGCCGCCAGGAGCGGCGTAACGGGGCGGTGTATTTCTCCAGGCGGAGGGAGATCACACGCCAGTAGCGCCGCGCCACTCGCAGGGCGCGGCGCACGGGTTGGGGTAGCCAGGCCGGAGCACGCATCTCGCGGGCAAGGTTAGCCCCCGGTCCGGCCTAGCCGGTGCCCGCCTTGTAGCCGACACCGCGCACCGTCAGGATGATCTCGGGTCGTTCCGGATCCGGTTCGATCTTCGCGCGCAGCCGCTGCACGTGCACGTTCACCAGCCGGGTGTCCGCCGCGTGCCGGTAACCCCAGACCTGCTCGAGCAGCACCTCGCGGGTGAACACCTGGCGCGGCTTGCGGGCCAGGGCCACCAGCAGGTCGAACTCCAGCGGCGTGAGCTTGACCTCGTCGCCGTCCCGGGACACGGTGTGCGCCGGCACGTCGATGTTGATCTGGTTGCCGGGCGGCCCGATGGTGAGCATCTCCGGCGCGGCGTCCTCGCCCCGGCGCAGCCGGGCCCGCATCCGGGCGACCAGTTCCTTGGGCTTGAACGGCTTGACCACGTAGTCGTCGGCGCCGGACTCCAGGCCCAGCACCACGTCCACGGTGTCGCTCTTGGCGGTGAGCATGACGATCGGGATGCCCGACTCGGCACGAATGGCGCGCGCCACATCGATGCCGCTCATGCCGGGAAGCATCAGGTCGAGCAGGACGATGTCCGGGCGGTTCTCCCGGAAAGCGGCGAGCGCGCGTTCGCCGTCCGCCACGAACGAGGGCAGGAATCCCTCACTGCGCAGGACGATGCCGAGCATCTCGGCCAACGCGGGATCGTCGTCGACGACCAGTACCCGGGCTCTCATGCGGTCCAATATTGCACTGTCCTCCCGTCCCCCGCGCTACCTGGGGGCGATCTTGCCCGGCAGCCTACGCGAAAAGTCGCCCCGGCCAGAAGGCCGTGCTGACCCGGAAACCCTGAGTGAGGACATGAAAACGGGCGGTCCCGGTCCGGGACCGCCCGTGGCGCGCAATTGTGGAACCGGGTTACGCGCCGGGCCGGTCGAACTCTCCTGCTCGGACTCCGGCGATGAAACCGGTCCAGTCCCGTGTGCCGAAGCTGAGCATCGGCCCGGTGGCGTCCTTGGAGTCGCGCACCAGAACCGATACCGGAGTGTTGGCGACCTCGACACAATGCCCAGCAGCGCCACTCCGGCTGCTCTTACGCCAAGTGATCGTGGCGTCCTGCATGGTTTCTCCCTCCCTGGAAATGCCTCTCCATTGGAACTCACGCCAGGCGCTCAACGAGCCAATCGATCCCTCGACTCAGCGATGACCGTTCGGCTCTCTTCTTTCGACAAAGCGCGTTCGCGCAGGTCATCAAAGGCCTCCTGGTACACGTCGATCTCCTCCGGCTTCACCCGGAAGTGACCGCCGGTCAGCCCTTCGGAGTGCACCACGGGGTTACGCGTGCCTTCGCCGAATTCCAGCACCAGGAACGATTCGGTCAAACCGGCGTGCGCCCCGGCCTCGAACGGCAGGATCAGCACCTCGACGCCGGGCTGCGCGGTGGCCTCCAGCAGCCGCTGCAACTGCCGGACCAGCACCTGTCGGCCGCCCACCTCGCGCATCAGGACACCCTGGTCCAGGACCACGTCCAGGCGCGGCTCCGGATCCTTGCGGAAGAACCGCTCGCCCCGGCCCATCCGCACGTCGAGGCGGCGCTGGATGACGTCCACGTCGTCGATGTCGGCGCCGCTCTCGATCACCGCGCGGGCGTACTCGTCGGTTTGCAGCAGGCCCGGCATCACCTGGGCCTCCCACTGGGAGATCAGGGTGGCGTCCGCCTCCAGCGCCAGATATTCGTCGTAGGGGTCCGGCATCGACGAGCGATACGGCGTCCACCAGGCCCGGACCCGGCCGCGATGGGCCAGGTCGCGCAGGCGGCCGCGCTCCTCGGCGCGAACCCCGTACAGGGTGAGCAGGCGGTCCAGATCCGCCTCGGTGATCCCCGTGTGCGCCGTCTCGATCCGGCTCAGCTTCGACTCCGACCAGCCCAGCGCGGTCGCCACATCCACCGCCCGGCGCTCGCCACGGAGCCGGCGCAATTCGCCGCCGAGTTCCCGGCGCGCTGTCGATGTCGGCCTCGCCACGGAGTCACCATATCGGCGCATCAATGGCCGATTGCAACTTGCACGGCCGATCAGGAAGGAAAGTGCGCAACTTGTCCGTTCCAGCTCTACCGTTCCCCAGCGTCTTTCCGCGACGATGACGGCCGTCGTTCCGCGGTGACGGCAGTCACCTTTCTCTGAACGACGCCCAGGTAGGGGGCTTGTCAAGTGACCTGACACCGCGATGACGACCGAATTCCATCGGTGTAGTTCGGGGTCGCCGGCCGGTCGGCCGGCGGAGCGACTAGTCATCCGTACAGGTGAACGGGAAGGTCGGGCGTTTCGGTGACGCTCCTGGGTGGCGTTCCGGCGGCCGCGAGGCCGCGACCACCATCGGCCGCCCGGCGCGACACGGCCGCGCCCCATCCGCACCACCTTCAAACGCTTTCGGTACGACCATTAGCGCGCCGGCCGGCGGAACCGCAGGAGCCGCATTTCCGGCATCCGGGAAGCACCCGCCCCACATCCATTCCGCGGCGCCCGGATGCGTTCCGGAACCGCGCCCGGCGCGTCGACAGTGGAACCTCGCCCGGGTGACCGAAAACCATCTCTCCGGACAATGAGGGAGGAACGGATAGGCGTCGACGGGAACGGTGGACAGGCACTCCGCTTACTGCGCGCTAACGCCGTATCGGTTTCTCGCGATACGACAGGGAGCGGGCCGGCATCCGACTTCGAGGCCTTAACTGCCCGGACCAGGCAGGGAGTCCGTAAAGCGAACAAGACGCACAAACGTCAGCTATCCAAACTTCGTCGGACATCGCACGCGTCCGGGCGGTGAGCGGGCGCGCCGAAATGGGGAGCGAGCGCGCCACCGGCCGGCGCTCGGATGGATCGCGAAGGGGATCGAATCGGGGATAGCGAACGGGGCGACAGGCCGAAACCCGCCGCCCCGTTCATCCCCCCGGTTTGGTACCGCGCGCGTCCGTGGGACCCCCCGATCACCAATGACGCTGCGTGTTTATAGATTCACACTCCGCACATGCCATGTCAAGCAATTTCGCCAAATTTCGGGCGCGGCGCGCCCGACCGCAGGACACGCCGGTGGCGGAGGCAGGCAGAGCGGCAGACGGAGAGGTGCCGGGCGGAGAGACGGAGGGCGCCGGGGCCGAAGGGGCCCGGCTGGAGGGGCCGGGGGCTGGAGGGGCCGGGCCGGAGAGGCCCGAGCCGGAGAGGCCCGAGCCGGAGAGCGGAGGGGCGAAAGCCGGAGGGCGAAGGGCGGGCGGAGGGCGGAGGGGCGAAGGCCGCAGGGGCGAAGGCCGGAGGGCGAAGGGCGGGGCGGAGGGCGGAGGGCGAAGGGCGGGCGGAGGCGGAGGGGCGAAGGCCGCAGGGGCGAAGGCCGCAGGGGCGAAGGCCGCAGGGGCGAAGGCCGCAGGGGCGAAGGCCGCAGGGGCGAAGGCCGCAGGGGCGAAGGGCGGGGCGGAGGGCGGAGGGCGAAGGGCGGGCGGAGGCGGAGGGGCGAAGGCCGCAGGGGCGAAGGCCGCAGGGCGAAGGGCGGGGCGGAGGGCGCCGGGCAAAGCGCGCCGGGGCGGGGATGCCGGACCGAGGGATGCACCGGGCGAAGGGCGGGGCGGAGGGCACCAGGGCGGAGGGCAGCGGCCGGGAAGCGCAGGCCAGGGCGAGGACACGAAAGCGGCAGCGGCGACGTCGCGGAGGGCAGACGGGAGCTGTGGCCGGTGGAGACGACGGAGGCGCGGCACCCGGAAGGGTGCCGCGCCTCGGGAAGGACAGGCCGGGTCAGCCGGGGACGGCCGCCACGAAGACCGTGCCCAGGCCCGCGGCGGTCAGGGGACCCGCCGAGGCCGGGGCGTAGGCCGCCGTGCCGGGCGGCAGCGTCACCGGGATCCCGTGTTCCTCCCCCACGTGCACGTCACCCGCCACCCCCAGGATGATCCGCGGGCCGCGCCCGGGCAGTTTCACCGGCGGCCGGTCCCCGGTCAGCTCGATCCGGAACATCTCGAAGTCGCGGACCGGCACCCGCCACGACGTCACCCCGGGCGCCACCTCGGCGCCGTGCAGCAGCGGATCGTCCAGGGTCTCGAAGCGCAGCACCCGGAGCAGCTCCGCCACGTCCACCCGTTTCGGCGTCAGCCCGCCGCGCAGCACGTTGTCGCTGGCCGCCATCAGCTCGACGCCCAGCCCGTGCAGGTACGCGTGCAGGTTCCCGGCCGGCATCCAGATCGCCTCGCCGGGCGTCAGGTGCACCAGGTTGAGCAGCAGCGCGACCAGCACCCCGGGATCGCCGGGATAGTGCCCGGCCAGGTCGATCGCCAGCCGGAAGGACTCCTCGTGCGGATGCCCCGGCTCAGCCGCCGTGGCCGCCGCCACCACCTCGTCGATCAGCGCCGGACGGTCCTCGGCCGGCCAGCTGAGCAGCAGCCGGACCGCCTCGGACAGGTCACCGGCGTGCAGCGCGGCCACCACCGGCCCCAGGCGCGCGACGCCCAGTTCGGTGAGGACCAGCGCGGACACCGCCGGCGACCGGAACCCGCAGAGCGCGTCGAACGGCGTCAGCGCGACCAGCATCTCCGGCTTGTGGTTGGCGTCCGTGTAGTTCTTGGACAGCGCCGGATCGGCCTCCTGCCGGGCGAACGCCTCGGCCGCGTACTTCAGGTCGGGGTGTGCCTGCAACGACAACGGGGCGCCGGCCGCCAGCACCTTCATCAGGTACGGCAACCGCGCCCCGAACCGTTCCGCGACGTCCGTCCCGAGCTGCCCGCCCGGGTCGTCGTCGATCAGCTGGAGAAGGGTGACCGGCCCGTCCGGGCCGGGCACGGTGGACGGGTCACCCGGGTGCGCGCCGAGCCACAACTCCGCTTCCGGCCCCTCGGTCGGGGTCGGGCGGCCTTGCAGCTCGGCGATCGCGGTCCGGGATCCCCAGGCATACGGCCGGATCACTCCGGTCAGCGGGTAAACCGTCATACCCGGCAAATTAGCAGTTGTCAGGCAGTGGCGGGTGGCGCCGACGTTACGGCGTTCTCCGAACTCTCCCGGACCCGGTAGATGTCCGGCTCGATGTAGATCACCCGGGCGATCGGCACCGCCTCCCGGATCCGCACCTCGGTCTCGTCGATGTGCCGGGCCACCTCGTCGGCCCGCTCGGTCCGCGGCACCGCGATCTTCAAGGCGACGAGCAGCTCCTCGGGACCGAGGTGCAGCGTCTTCATGTGGATGATCCGCTCGATGCCGTCGCCGGAGAGCACCGCCTTCTCGATCTGCTTGACCGTCTCCGGGTTGGCGCCCTCGCCGATCAGCAGGCTCTTGGTCTCCACCGCCAGGATCGCCGCGATGGCCACCAGCAGGATGCCGATCGCCGCGGTGCCGACCCCGTCCCAGACCCCGTCGCCGGTGATCAGGGTGAGCCCGACCCCGAACAGGGCGAGGACCAGACCGACCAGGGCGCCGGCGTCCTCCAGCAGGACGACCGGGAGCTCCGGCGCCTTGGCCCGGCGGACGTAGTCCACCCAGGAGGTCTTGCCGCGGGTCCGGTTCGACTCGGTGATCGCGGTGTAGAACGAGTAGCTCTCCAGCGCGATCGCGACCACCAGGACGGCGACCGGGACCCACTTCCAGCTGTCGATCGGCTCCGGGTGCCGGATCTTGTGGTACGCCTCGTAGAGCGCGAACAGGCCACCGACGCTGAACAGCACGATGGAGACGATGAACGCGTAGATGTAGCGCTCCCGCCCGTACCCGAAGGGGTGTTCCGGGGTGGCTTTCTTCTGCGACTGCTTGCCGCCGATCAGCAGCAGCAACTGGTTGCCGGAGTCGGCCACCGAGTGGATCGCCTCGGCCAGCATCGACGACGAACCGGTCAGGAACCAGGCGCCGAACTTGGTGACCGCGATTCCCAGGTTGGCGCTGAGCGCCGCGATGATCGCTTTGGTGCCGCCCTCAGCGCTCACGAAAGTCCCTCAGGCATCGGGTTGGACAGCTCCTTCATCTCGCTGATGGCCGGGACCGCCATCGGGTCCAGGCCGTGGGCCAGGGCCAGGTACAACGACGCGAAGTCGGGCACCGCGACCAGAGATGCGAGCCGCTCCAACGTCGAACCGCCTTCGGCGGTGAGCACGTCGCAGCGTACGCCACGTCGATCGGCGAGCGTCTGGATGGCGTCGGCCCGGCGCTCCTCGACGGCGACCGGCTCGTCGGCGTCGTCCTCCGGGTTCAGCCCGCCGTCCCGGAACACCACCAGACGCAGCCGGGTCACCGCCTCGTCCTCGTCGTCCGGGTCGGCGAAGATGTCCCGCGACCCCTCGGCGAGACCGCCGAAGACGCCGTCCAGCAGGCCCACCCGGCCGCGGCCGGCCTCGCCCAGCGCGCCGGCCATCGCCGGGTACCGCGCGTTCGCCGCGAGCGTGTCGGCGAACCGCCGGGCCGCGACGGTGGCCAGCGGCGAGGAGCCCCAGACGATCGGCACCGAGCCGGCCAGGCCGAGGGCGAGCGCCTTGGCCGGGTTGACGAACGAGTCGGCGCCCGGGCGGCAGCGCTCGGCGTCGGCGTCCAGCCGGGTCGCGGTCTCCGCGATGTCCGCCTCGGTGACCTTGACCAGGCCCAGCGCGCGGCCGGCCAGCAGCACCGGGACGGCCAGGCCCCACAGGGTGGCCCGGGCCGGCGCGCGGCGCGGCACGCCGATGAACGGGGCGCGGGCCCGCTCGGCCATCGCCTCCAGCTCGGAGTCCGGGTTGCCGATGGCGACCAGCCGGGCGCCGCGGCGGGCCGCCGCCTCGGCCGCGGCCAGCGCCTCCGGGCTGCGGCCGGAGGCGGACACCGCGATCACCACGTCGGCCGCGCCGACCCAGCCGGGGATGCCGGCGCTGCGGTGCCCGATGATCGGCACCGGGCAGCGCGGGCCGGCGACGGTGGACAGGATGTTGCCGGTCAGGCCGGCGGTGCCGATGCCGGCGACCACGACGGCGCGCGGGCGGCCCTCGTCGGCGAGCATGCTCAGGTCGACCTCGGCGGCCAGCGCCGCGGTCTCCCGGACCTGGGCGCCGGCCGAGGCGGTGGCCCGGAGCATGCCGCCCGGGTCGTTGCCGAGCATCGACTTCTCGTCGTTGAGCAGCGACTCGTCGGCGACGCGGTGCCCGTTGACGCCGGCCGAGCCCTCGAGTGGGTTGACCATCAGTTCTCCTCCCCAGTGGCCTGCTCGGGAGAACGGGCCTCGTCCAGGAGAAGGATCGGGATGTCGTCCTTGACGTCGAAGATCCGGCCACACTCGGTGCAGGTCAGCGTCTGGCCGCCGGCGTCGTAGTCCAATGGCGCGTGATGGGTGTCCGGGCAGGCCAGGATGTCCAGCAACTGCGGATCGAGCGCCACCTAGCTACTCCTTTGCGCGGCGGATACCGCCGCGTACGTCACGACGACGTCGCGGCGGAAGCGTGTCCCCGCGATCCTAACCGCGAACGATGGCGAGCACGTCGTCCCTGAGCGACGCCATCCGCGCGGGGTCCGCCGCCTCGACGTTGAGGCGCAGCAGCGGTTCCGTGTTGGACGCCCGCAGGTTGAACCAGGACCCGTCCTCGAACGAGAAGGTCAGTCCGTCCAGATCGTCCACCTGGGCGTCCGGGAACGCGGCCCGGACCTCGTCGCTCTTGGCGGCGGCGTCGGCCACCGTGGAGTTGATCTCACCGGACGCGGTGTACCGCTCGTACTCCGCGGCGAACTCGGAGAGCGGCAGGTCCTGCCCGCCGAGCGCGGCCAGCACGTGCATCGCGGCGAGCATGCCGGTGTCGGCGAACCAGAAGTCGCGGAAGTAGTAGTGCGCCGAGTGCTCGCCGCCGAAGACCGCGTTGGAGTCGGCCATCTCGGCCTTGATGAACGAGTGGCCGACCCGGCTGCGGATCGGCTTGCCGCCGTTCTCCAGGATGATCTCCGGGACCGCGGCCGAGGTGATCAGGTTGTGGATGATCACGCTGCCCGGGAACTTGGCCAGCTCGCGGGCGGCGACCAGGGCGGTGATCGCGGAGGGCGAGACCGGGTCGCCGTTCTCGTCCACCACGAAGCAGCGGTCGGCGTCGCCGTCGAAGGCCAGGCCGATGTCGGCGCCCTGCTCGCGTACCGCGTTCTGCAGGTCCACCAGGTTCTTCGGGTCGAGCGGGTTGGCCTCGTGGTTCGGGAACGAGCCGTCCAGCTCGAAGAAGAGCGGCACGATGGTCAGCGGCAGCGGCTCGAGCACCTGGTCGCCGAGCACGGCCGGCACGGTGTAGCCGCCCATCCCGTTCCCGGCGTCCACGATCACCTTGAGCGGGCGGATGCCGCTGAGGTCGACCAGGTGGCGCAGGTGCGCGGCGTAGTCGCCGAGCAGGTCCCGCTGCTCCACCCGGGACACGCCGTCGGCCTCCGCGTTCAGGTCGCGCAGCAGATCCTGGGCCCGCTCCCGGACCACCACGAGGCCGCTGTCCTGGCCGACCGGCCGGGCGCCGGCCCGGCACAGCTTGATCCCGTTGTACTGCGCCGGGTTGTGGCTGGCGGTGAACATCGCGCCCGGCAGGTGCAGCGACCCGGAGGCGTAGTAGAGCTGGTCGGTCGAGGCCAGCCCGATGTTGATCACGGCGCAGCCGGCCGCGTTGACGCCCCGGGCGAACGCGGCGGCCAGCCCCGGACCGGACTCCCGCATGTCGTGCGCGATCACGATCTGGTCGGGTTCGTCGCCGGACTCGCGCAGCATCTCGACGAACGCCGTGCCGATCGCCCGGGCCACCGGCTCGCTGAACTGATCAGGGACGATTCCCCGGACGTCGTACGCCTTGATGATCTGGGACAGATCCAGCACCCGCTGACTCCTCACCGAAAAGCCCTGTTTGGGGCGAGGGTAGCGGAGCACGGGCAGCGTCCAGGTTGTAACCGCGCAACCGGGACGTTAACTGAGAAGATCACGACAAACCCGGTCCGCCGCACGGGTGGTCTCCGGCAGCCGGTATCGCGGGGCCAGCCGCAGCGTGAGCGCGCACGCGGTGTCCAGGTCGATCCGGTGCCCGGCCGAGACGAACACCGGCTTCACCCCGGCCTGGGTACGCAGCACCGCGCCCACCGTCTCCCCCGCGTCGACCAGCGCCGACCGGCTCCCCCGCGCCTCGCCGACCGGCTCCCACTCGCCGACCAGCCGGGTCTTGCCCACTCCGAAGGACGGCAGGCCGGTCAGCACGCCCAGGTGCGCGGCGAGCCCGAACCGCCGCGGGTGCGCCAGCCCGTGTCCGTCGCAGATCAGCACCTCCGGCCGCACGGTCAGCTTCTCCAGCGCCTCGAGCAGGGCCGGCACCTCGCGGAAGGCGAACAGGCCCGGCACGTACGGAAAAGCGGGTTTGCCTCTGACCACCGCGGTGTCGCGGACCGTGAGGTCCGCCGCGTCCAGCACCACCACGGCCGCGCCCAGCCGGTCGTCGTCCGCCGAGTAGGCCACGTCCAGCCCGGCCACGGTCGCCGGGGACGCCGGGCCCGGCTCGGCGACGACCATGGCGCGCAGCCGGTCCTGCTCGGCGAGAGCTTCTTCTTCGGTACGAGGCCAGTCCTGCACGGCCAGAACCATAGATCCTGTTGTCTCTTATCGTGACCCGCGTCACGATGGGTGGGTCTGGAGGTGCTGCCGGTGAATCCCTGGCTTGCCCTGACCCCCGGCGACGACCCGGCCGAACGGATCCGGCAGGTCGGCCGCGCCCACGAACGTTTCCTGGCCGAGCGGACCCGGCCGGACCTGATGAGACCCGTCGTCGCCGAGTCCTGGGCCCGGTCGGCGGCCTGGATCGGGGCGGACAGCACCGCGCCGATCGACCTCTGTGACGACGAGCTGGAGGCCTACCGCGCGGCGCACCCGCTGGCCCGGGTGATGCCGCTGTTCCGGGACCTGCTCGGCGGGCTGGCCGAGGACGGCGAGCACATCCTGGCGGTCTGCGACGCGCACGGCCGGCTGCTCTGGGTCGAGGGGAACGCCGGCACGCTGCGCGGGGCCGCCTCGATGAACTTCGTGCCGGGTGCCCGGTGGGACGAGGCGCACGCCGGCACCAACGCGCCCGGCACCGCGCTGGTGGTCGACCACGCGTTGCAGATCTTCGCGACCGAGCACTTCAGCCGGCCGGTGCAGCGGTGGACGTGCACGGCGGCGCCGATCCACGACCCGGGGACCGGGCGGCTGCTCGGCGCGATCGACGTGACCGGCGGCGATCACCTGGCCAACCCGCACAGCCTGGCGCTGGTGCGGGCCACGGCGCTGGCGGCCGAGGCGTACCTGCGGGAGCCGCCGCGCGACACCGGACCGGCTGTCGCGGCGCTCGGCCGCGACGAGGCGGTCTTCATCTCCGGAAATATCCGGACCAAGCTCGGCCGGCGCCACTCCGAGTTGCTGATCCTCCTGACCACCCACCCCGAGGGCCGCACCGCCGACCAGCTCGGTTTCGACCTCTACGGCGATGACCTCAATCCGGTCACCGTCCGAGCTGAGATGTCCCGGCTGCGTCGCATCCTCGGCCCGGAACTGCTCGATTCACGGCCTTACCGGCTCAGATACACCGTTAGATCAGACATCGGCACGGTCGCCGAACTCCTCGACCGCGGCCGGCCGGCCGAAGCCCTCCAGCACTACTCCGGTCCCCTGCTGCCCGGCTCCGACGCCCCCGGCATCGTCCGCCTCCGGCGGCTCCTGGACGACCGTCTCCGCGCCGCCATCCTCACCAGCGGCGACCGCCGGCTCCTGCAGACCTGGCTGGGCACCCCGCACGGCGCCGACGACCTGGAGCTCTGGGAGGCCTACGCCGCCCGGACCCCGCACGACCCGGTCGCCTCCCGCCGCGTCGCCGAGCTGACCCGCGAATACGCCTGCAACGTTCCTGCAACGTATCCATAACTAACGTCCGCCTCGAAGAGGGAGGCGAGACCGTGACCACCTACACCCCGCCCGGCTCCGAGGGCTCGATCGTCAGCTACCAGTCCCGCTACGACCACTACATCGGCGGCGAGTACGTCCCACCCGCCAAGGGCCAGTACTTCGAGAACCCCACCCCGGTCACCGGGAGAGCGTTCACCGAGATCGCCCGGGGCACCGCGGACGACGTGGAGAAGGCCCTCGACGCGGCACACGGCGCGGCCGACGCGTGGGGACGCACCTCCATCACCGAACGGGCCACCATCCTCAACAAGATCGCCGACCGGATCGAGCAGAACCTCGAGAAGCTCGCCGTCGCCGAGGCCTGGGAGAACGGCAAGCCGGTCCGCGAGACCCTGGCCGCCGACCTGCCCCTGGCGATCGACCACTTCCGGTACTTCGCCGGCGCGATCCGCGCGCAGGAGGGCACCGCGGGCGAGATCGACGAGGACACGGTGGCCTATCACTTCCACGAGCCGCTCGGCGTGGTCGCCCAGATCATCCCGTGGAACTTCCCGATCCTGATGGCCACCTGGAAGCTCGCCCCGGCGCTGGCCGCCGGCAACGCCGTGGTGCTCAAACCGGCCGAGCAGACCCCGGCCTCGATCCACTACCTGATGTCGCTGATCGGCGACCTGCTCCCGCCCGGCGTGCTGAACATCGTCAACGGTTTCGGCGTCGAGGCCGGCAAGCCCCTCGCAAGCTCGAACCGGGTCGCCAAGGTCGCCTTCACCGGCGAGACCACGACCGGCCGGCTGATCATGCAGTACGCCTCGGAGAACCTCATCCCGGTCACCCTGGAGCTCGGCGGCAAGAGTCCGAACATCTTCTTCGACGACGTGAGCAGCGCCGACGACGACTTCTTCGACAAGGCGCAAGAGGGCTTCGCGATGTTCGCGCTGAACCAGGGCGAGGTCTGCACCTGCCCGTCCCGGGCGCTGATCCAGCAGGGTCACTACTCGGACTTCCTGGCCGCGGCGGTGAAGCGGGTGGAGAACCTCAAGCAGGGCAACCCGCTGGACACCGACACCCAGGTCGGCGCGCAGGCCTCCAACGACCAGTACGAGAAGATCATGTCGTACCTGGACATCGGCCGGCAGGAGGGCGCCAAGGCGCTGACCGGCGGCGGCAAGGCCGAGCTCGGCGGCGACCTGGCCGGTGGGTACTACGTGCAGCCGACGATCTTCGAGGGCCGCAACAGCATGCGGATCTTCCAGGAGGAGATCTTCGGGCCGGTGGTCTCGGTCACCCCGTTCGCCGACTTCGACGACGCCATCAAGATCGCCAACGACACGCTCTACGGCCTCGGCGCCGGGGTGTGGACGCGGGACGGGAACCGGGCGTACCGGGCCGGGCGCGCGATCAAGGCGGGCCGGGTGTGGACGAACTGCTACCACCTGTACCCGGCGCACGCCGCGTTCGGTGGTTACAAGCAGTCCGGCATCGGCCGGGAGAACCACAAGATGATGCTCGACCACTACCAGCAGACCAAGAATCTGCTGGTCAGCTACTCCCCCAAGGCCATGGGATTCTTCTAGGCCATGGTCACCCGCGTCGACGTGACTCCCGCGGCCGCCGAGATGATGCGGCGGCTGCGGGAGCAGCACGGCCCACTGATGTTCCACCAGTCCGGCGGCTGCTGCGACGGCAGCTCGCCGATGTGTTACCTGGAGGGCGAGTTCCGCACCGGCGGCTCGGACGTGCTCCTGGAGTCTCTGGCGATCGAGGGGGTGCCGGAGCCGATCACGTTCTGGATGTCGGCCGCGCAGTTCGAGCTCTGGAAACACACGCATCTCACGGTGGACGTGGTCCCCGGGCGCGGCGCCGGCTTCTCGCTGGAGGCTCCGGAGGGCGTTCGCTTCCTGATCCGCTCCCGCCTGCTGACCGAGCAGGAGCTGGCGGAATTGACCCCATAAAACCTTCTTTGCGTACGCCGTGAGCGGTCCCGCCGAGGTCATCCGTGGCGGGACCGCTCCGTGCGTACGCAAAGAAGGTTTTAGATCTCCGGGGTGGGATCCGTGCGAAGCCGGCTGTAGAGCAGCCCGTCGCGCCACTCCCCGGCCCGGAACTCCGCGGCCCGGATCGTGCCCTCCCGCTGAAATCCCGCCTTGACCAGGGATTTCTGCTCGGCGACGTTCTCCGGGTGGGTGCCGGCCTGGATGCGCTGGATCGGCCAGTGCTGGAAGAGATAGGCACAGAGCAGCGCCTGCGCGCGCCAGCCGATGCCGCGCCCGCGGAACTCGGGCAGCAGCACGATCCCGATCTCCTGGAACGGCCCGCGTCCCGAGAAGATCATCTCCCGGTGCTGGACCGTGCCGACGGCGATCCCCTCGACCTCGACGATCAGGTTGCTCGCCTCGGGGCTGAGGCAGCCGTTCTCGGCGAAGCGGCGATCGACCCCGCCGGCGTCGCCGAAGCCGTTCCAGTCCAGGCCGATCAGGCCGGGCTCGACCCGGAAACGGCGCAACAGACTGAGATCTTCTTCACGAACCGGGCGGAGAACGACGTCCACGGACGGGTGTTCCTCGCGCGGGTGAGCGACGCTGTCACGCGTCGTCCCGGGATCGATACTCATAGGAACAGTCTGACCGATCGAGCGCCCCGGCTCAGGCGACAAATCCGGCGATTGCCATCAATCCCAGGCATTCACGGGCGTGGTAGAGGGCTGGACGCGGTGCGCAAGGATACGACAGCGAAGGCTGATTCGTTCGCAAATCACTGCGAAAGATGCGTACGGGACTTGGCGACCGGTCGAGTCACGAGGCATCCTCGTCAGTCCGCCGATGAACTGGGGAGGTAATCGATGCGGCTGTCCCACACCCGGAAGGCTCTGCTGATCAGCATGTCGCTGATCATGGTGGGGCTTCTCGGCCAGGCGGCTGCTGCCGAGTCGTCCCATAGCGAGGCGGCCCCGCCCGCAGCTGCCACGCCGTCCGCGTCCGCGCCGGCCACCACGGCCCCGGCCGCCGCCGCGCAGCCGAGCAAGCCGGCCGTCACGCCGGCCAAGCCCAAGCCGCGGACCGAGAGCACCGCGATCCCGAAACATCCGAAAGGCCGCACCGGCCCGGCCGGCAGCCGGCTCACCACCGGGACCAAGGCCGTCGCGCTGACCTTCGACGACGGCCCGGACCCGGCCAACACCCCGGCCCTGCTCAAGATCCTGGCCAAGGAGAAGGTGAAAGCCACCTTCTGCCTGGTCGGCGAGAACGTGAAGGCGCACCCCGACCTGGTCCGCAAGATCGCGGCCGGTGGGCACGCGCTGTGCAACCACACCTGGAACCACGACCTGAGACTGGGCAAGAAGAAGCCCGCCCAGATCCGGGCCGACATGCAGCGCACCAACGCCGCCATCCGGGCCGCCGTCCCGAACGCGAAGATCGCCTACTTCCGGGCGCCGGGCGGCAACTTCACCGGGCAGATCGTGAAGGTCGCCAAGGAGCTCGGGATGTCCTCGATCTACTGGAAGGTCGACCCCCGGGACTGGGAGCACGGCCGGACCGAGTCGGACGGCGCACACACCAACCGCGTGATCGGCTCGGTGAAACGGAACACGCACGCCGGCGCGATCGTCCTGTCCCACGACTACGCGCAGCCGGACACCATCCGGGCCTATCGAGTGCTGATCCCCTGGCTGCGTAAGCGGTTCCACCTGATCGCGCTGCCCTGACCCGCTGAGGGCTCCGGGAGCCGCCGGCTCCGGGAGCCCCGGCAACTTCTCACACCCCACCCACCCTGGGGGGCCTGCCCACGACAAGTCTGACGCCAAAACGCGATCTGGTGCCGCCGGGCTGTGGACAACGTGAGCTGACGCGTTTTCTCGGCATCAGCCTGTGGACAACCGGCCTCGACGCGCGGGGTGGCGGCCGGTCAGTGGGAGGGCGGGATGACGCGGAGGTGGCCTCGGCGGCCGGTCTGTGGGGTGTGGTCCGTCTCGTCGGGGCGGGGCGCCACCGGGCGGGCCGCCTCACGGACGGCCTCGGCCAGGGCGACCAGATCGTCGGTGGTGGGAGGCGGCGGCGCGAAGTCGCCGTCGTGCCGGACCAGATCCCAGCCTCGGGGGGCGGTGAGGCTGCGCGCGTGCGGCTCGCAGAGGTCGTACGTGTGGGGTTCGGCGAACGCCGCGAGGGGGCCGACGACAGCGGTCGAATCGCTGTAGACGTAGGTCAGGGTGGCGACCGCCTGTCGGGGACAGCCGTTCCGGGAGCAGCGCCGTGGTGACCTCACGGCGGCAACTTATCGCCCCGCCGGGCGTTCTGGGGACCGATACCCCGCGACACGCCGCACCGCGATGCATCACGATTCGGCCATGGTCGGCAGACACGCCGCCCCGATGGGACGAATTAACGGATGGGACACACGGCGAGGAACGGCCTGACCACGGATGTCGCCCGGGTGGGGATACGCTCAGCAGGTGACCACCAGCCCTGAACGCCGCCGTACCGACCCGAAGGCGGCGCGCTCCACCGGCCCGGGGCATCCGGCGCGGCGTGATCGGCACGGCCGCGGCCTGCGCGGCCGGTTGGTTCCGGCGACCGTGCCGCTGGCCCGCACCAAGGCGGAGATCTTCGACGACCTGGTGCTGGACACCGTCGAGAGCCTCGAGCGGCGTTATGCCAAGGAGCTCGCCGGCGTCGAGTTCGCCGTCGAGGACGTGCCACCGGAGCTCAACGTCTACGACTCGGACGTGCTCGAGGACGGCGAGGTGCCCCTGGCCCGGCTGCTGCCCGGCCGCCCCGGGCGGCACGAGCTGCCACCCCGGATCGTGCTGTACCGTCGCCCGCTGGAGTTCCGGGCGATGGACCGCGAGGACCTGGCCGACCTCGTCCACGACGTCATCATCGAGCAGGTGGCCAACCTGCTCGGCGTCGACCCGGACGAACTCGCCTGACACTCACGGCCCGCACTCCGTGCGGGCATGGCGCACTGCCTCCCGGTACGGCGGTGATGCGTGGCCGTCGTCCGTGCGTGCCCGGCGTCGGCTTTCCGCATCGGCTTCCGTGCGTGCCCGGCCACCGCACCCCCGCGCGGATCGCCGTGCCCCCCTCGCACGTCCTGCCCTGCCTTGCCTGCCGTTCCGTCACTCTGCCGTACTGCCGACTCGCCGTGCCGTTCGCTCGCCGTGCCGTTCGCTTGTGGCCGCCGTCAGGCGACGCGGCGCTTCAGCTTGCGACGTTCACGTTCGGACAGTCCACCCCAGATGCCGAACCGCTCGTCGTGCCCGAGCGCATACTCCAGACACTCGGCCTTGACCTCACAGCGCCCGCAGATGCGCTTGGCCTCGCGCGTCGATCCGCCCTTCTCCGGGAAGAAGGCTTCCGGATCGGTCTGCGAACACAGCGCCCGCTCCTGCCACTCGGGCGCGTCCCCGAGCAGGTCTACCCCTTCAACCTGCGCTTCCATCGGCGTGCCTCCAAATTCTGCGCCGGCAGCAATGCCGACACTGACCCCCCACGCACGCGGCGTGTTTCTGTGGGTTCGCCGCAAAAGTTGCACATCGACCCCACAACCCCACCAAAATTACACGCGTGTAAGACGTGCGTCGTCAAGCCGAACCTGATAAATGGGCCCGTTTCCCCGTAGCGCCACGGCGCGCCGAGGTCCCGTTCCTGCCCTATCTCCCGGAGCCACCGGAAGGTAACGCGAAGGCCGCCCTCGACGTCCAATTTAACCCGATTTGTTACCTCCTGTGAAGGGGGATCCCGCGACCGTGCCACCTCCACCCGTCCGGCCCCTGCCCGAGCAGGACGGTCCATCGACGGGAAACGCCTCGGCCACCACCTCCCACCAGGCCGGGGACGCTCCCGTCCGGACCTGGGCCACGGTCCTGATCCACCCGTGTTCGCGCCTCCGATCGGCTTCACCACGAGGGACAGTCCCCTCCCGACCGCCCGATAAGACGGTCTACACGCCCCGCGCAACCCGCGACACGCTCAGCGCCACCCGAGTCGACACGCGCACCAAGATCGCGACTTCCCCGGCCTCCGCTCCATCGAAACTCGCCATCACCGTGTCCTTCCCCACCCGTCCCCCGTCCCGGCAAACCACCCCCGAGCCGGCGCCGATGGTGATATAGCCGCCGCGGCGCTGCGCAGCAACCGGGGTGCCGCGGTTGGTGGGCTGGCGCTCAGGGCCCTATCCGGTTCGGGGATAGGGCCGTCAGGACCAGCCGGACTGTCTCCGGCTGGCGCTCAGGGCCCTATCCGGTGCCGGGACAGGGCCGTCAGGACCAGCCGGACAGTCTCCGGCTGGCGCGCAGGGCCCTATCCGGTGCCGGGATAGGGCCGTCAGGACCAGCCGGACAGTCTCCGGCTGGCGCTCAGGGCCCTATCGAGACGCGGGATAGGGCCCTGAGCACCAGCCCGAGCCTCGGCTTGCTGTCCGTCCGGCTTTCGGACCCTCAGCGCAAGCCGGGGGCAGTGAGCGCACCCAGACACGAGCCGGGAGCTGCGGCCGGGCAGCGGGCAGCAACTCCGTGGTAGGGCACGCGAACCGCGAGAGACCACGAGCCGGGAGCTGCGGCCGGGCAGCGAGCAGCAACTCCGTGGCATGGCACGCAAACCGCAAGAGACCACGAGCCGGGAGCGACGCAGCAACTCCGTGGCATGGCACCCAAACCGCAAGAGACCACGAGCCGGGAGCTGCGGCCGGGCAGCAAGCAGCAACTCCATGGCATGGCACGCAAACCGCGAGAGACCACGAGCCGGGAACGGCGCAGCAACTCTGTGGCAGGGCACGTAGACCGCCGCCAACCGTGGCCTGTGAGTGGGGCCGCGGCCCACAACGGCCGCGCGCTCAAACGGGTCGCGGCAGTTCGTCAAGCAGACAAGGCCGGGGGCACGGCGGGCCGTGCCCCCCGGCAGTGGTCAGCGACGGGTGTAGACGGTGGTGCGTTCGACCGCGGGGCGGCCCGCGGCGGCGGCCAGTTCCTTGAGTTCGGAGACGGTGCGGGCGGAGCCGTGTTCGGAGCCGGCCATGCGGGAGATGGTCTCCTCCATCAGGGTGCCGCCCAGGTCGTTGCAGCCGCCGTTGAGCATGACCCGGGTGCCCTCGTCGCCCAGTTTCACCCAGGAGCACTGGATATTGTCGATGCGGCCGTGCAGCAGGACGCGGGCCATGGCATGGACGACCCGATTCTCCCGCCAGGTGGGGCCGGGGCGAGCGATGCCCGCCAGGTAGATCGGGGCGTTCGTGTGGATGAACGGCAGCGCCACGAACTCGGTGAAGCCACCGGTCACGTCCTGGATGCCGGCCAGCACGCGGAAGTGGCCGAGCCACTGGCGCGGGTGGTCGACGTGCCCGTACATCATCGTGGAGCTGGAGCGGATGCCGACCTGGTGCGCGGTGGTGACCACGTCGACCCAGGTGGCGGTGGGCAGTTTGCCCTTGGTCAGCACCCAGCGCACGTCGTCGTCGAGGATCTCGGCGGCGGTGCCCGGGATGGTGCCGAGGCCGGCCTCGCGCAGCCCGGTGAGCCACTCCCTGATCGAGACCCCGGCCTTGGACGCGGCGGTGACGATCTCCATGGGTGAATACGCGTGGACGTGCATGCCCGGCACCCGCTCCTTGACGGCGCGCACCAAGTCCGCATAGGCCGTGACGGGCATCTTGGGGTCGATGCCGCCCTGCATGCACACCTCGGAGGCGCCGTCCCGCCACGCCTCCTCGGCCCGGTCGGCGACCTGCTCGACGGAGAGCCGATAGGCGTCGGCGTCCTTCTCCCGCTGGGCGAAGGCGCAGAACCGGCAGCCCACGTAACAGACGTTGGAGAAGTTGATGTTGCGGTTCACCACGTAGGTGATGTCGTCGCCGTTGACCTCGCGGCGCAGGTCGTCGGCGATCCGGGCGAGCTCGTCGAGCGCGCTGCCGTCCGCGTTGAACAGGGCCATCGCCTTGTCCTCGTGCTCCGGCAGCAGCAGCGCGGCCGGGTCGGTCGAGGCCAGGCGCAGGCCAGCCAGCACGTCGGTCGGCACGGTCCGGGGCGCGCTCTTGACGTGCGCGGCGACCTCGTCCCAGTCCCCGTAGACGAAGTCGAAGTCGGACCGGCGGTCGCCGGTGCGGCCCTCGGTGTCGACGGCCGCGTGCAGGTCGGTGCGCCCGGTGCCGAACGCCTCCTCCGGCTCCTGCCACGGCAGGCCGGCGAGCGTCGCGTCCTCCCGGGCGAGGCCGTCCTGGTCGGCGAGCGCGGCCACGTGGGCGGCCAGCCGCGGGTCGAGCCAGCCCTCATTGCCGCGACGGACATATTCGGGATAGATCGTGAGGCGCTCGCGCAGCCGGAACCCGGACTCGGCCGATTTCTCCCGCAGCACGTCGATCTGCGGCCACGGACGCTCCGGGTTGACGTGGTCGGGCGTCACCGGCGAGACACCACCCCAGTCGTCGATGCCGGCCCGCAGCAGCAGCGCGAACTCGGCGTCGATCAGGTTGGGCGGGGCCTGGACGCGGGCCCGCGGGCCCATGATGATCCGGGCGACGGCGACCGTGGCGGCCAGCTCGCGCAGCTCGGCGTCGGGCATCCCGCGCATCGCCGTGTCCGGCTTGGCCCGGAAGTTCTGAATGATGATCTCCTGGACGTGCCCGAACTCGCGGGCCGTCCGCCGCATCGCGAACAGGGCGTCGACCCGCTCCGCCGGGGTCTCGCCGATCCCGATCAGGATGCCGGTGGTGAACGGCACACCGACCCGGCCGGCGTCGTCGAGCACCCGGAGCCGGACCGCGGGCTCCTTGTCGGGCGAGCCGTAGTGCGGGCCGCCCGGCTCGGACCAGAGCCGGGTGGCGGTGGTCTCCAGCATCATGCCCATGCTCGGGGCGACCGGCTTGAGCCGCTGCAACTCGGCCCAGCTCAGCACACCCGGGTTGAGGTGGGGCAGCAGGCCGGTCTCCTCGAGCACGGCGATGGCGCAGGCCCGCACGTAATCCAGGGTGGAGTCGTAACCCCGCTCGTCGAGCCACTGCCGGGCGGCCGGCCAGCGCTCCTCCGGGCGGTCGCCGAGCGTGAAGAGCGCCTCCTTGCAACCCTGCGCGGCGCCCTGCCGGGCGATCTCCAGGACCTCGTCACGCTCCAGGAACGCGGCCGGCAGCCGGTGTGGCACGGTCGCGAACGTGCAGTAGTGACATCGGTCCCGGCAGAGCCGGGTGAGCGGGATGAAGACCTTTCGCGAATACGTCACCACGCCGGGCCGGCCGGCCTCGCGCAGGCCGGCGTCCCGGATCCCACCGGCGATGGAGAGCAACTCGTCGAACTGTTCACCGGTGGCCGCGAGCAGCGCGGTCGCCTCATCTGCGTCGATCGCTTTACCGTCGGCGGCGCGCCGCAGCGCTCGTCGGATGCTCGCCTCGGTCGGGACCTGGTTGACCTCTGCCACGAAAAGCAGCCTAGGCCGGAATCGTTTCGACCGCCGCCGCCGTCCACAGGCCCGCTGAGTGTCGTGTGACACGCGTCGCGGACCTGTGGACGACGAAGGTCACTGCCGGGGCGGGTCGGCGGCGGCCGGACCGAAGCCGGGACGGTCGTCCGGCAGCTTGCTGGTGCGGTCGTCCGGAGCCTGGTCACCGGCCGGCGGCGGCAGGGCGGAGGCCGCGGCCGGCGGGGCGGACGCCGGGGCCGGCGGGGCGGACGCCGGGGCCGGCGGGGCAGAAGCCGGAGCGGGCGGAGCGGACGCCGGCGGGGCCGTCGTGGCGATCGGCGGCGTCGTCACGGGCGGCTGGTTCCAGGCCGGCGGCGGGGTCGGCTGCCCGTAGGTGCCGGCCGGGAAGGACGGCGCCGGAGCGGGCTGACCATAGGTGGCCGGCGGCGGGGCCGGCTGACCGTAGGCGGCCGGCGGCGGGCCGGGCTGAGCGGGGAACGGCGGCTGCGGCGCCCCGTACGCCGGCGGCTGCCCGTACGGGGTCCCGTACTGCGGCCGCCCGTAGACACCGGGCGGCGTGGCCGGTTTCGGCACCATGTAGAGCCCCCGCCAGACCTGGAACAGGCCGTATCCCACCAGCCCGTACACCGCCAGCCAGGCGACGCAGACGAGCAGCGACAGGAACGCGCCGCCGGGGTCGAACGTGGCCTGTTTGATCACGCTGAACAGCAGGCCGAAGATCACGCCGAAGAAGCCCATCACCGCGTACTCGATGACGGCGGCCAGCGTGATCAGCCGGGCTTTCGGGTGGACCGGCTTGAGGACGTGGGCCAGCAGGACGGCGGCCGGCGGCATGACGATCGTCGCCAGGTTGACGAAGCCGCCGAAACTACCGACGACGCCGCCCCTGAAGAGGCCGATGACGGCCGTGAACAGGAACACGGCCGGTGCGCCGACCAGGACGTACGCGGCGAGGTCGCGCAGTGGTGTCAGGTACTGGCCGATCGGCTTTCCCTCAGCCGGTGCGGGCTGTGGTGTGGTCACGGTTACTCCCGGTCGAACGGAGATCGAGGTGCGCCCAGAGTAAACCGCCACCCGGCAACCGGCCTCGCGACGCCGGTGGGAGAGGATGGGTGGATGCGGATCGTGGTCCTCACCGGGGGCATCGGCGGCGCCCGGTTCCTCGTCGGCGTGCGCGCGCACGCCCGTGCCATCGGCGCCGACGTCACAGCGGTGGTCAATGTCGGCGACGACGTCCGGATGCACGGGTTGCAGATCTGCCCGGACCTGGACAGCGTCATGTACACGCTGGGCGGCGCGGCCGACCCGGAGCGCGGCTGGGGCCGGGTCGGCGAGTCCTGGGTGGTCAAGGAGGAGCTGGCCAAGTACGGCGTCGAGCCGTCCTGGTTCGGCCTCGGCGACAAGGACACCGCCACCCACCTGGTGCGCACCACCATGCTGACCGCCGGTTACCCGCTCTCCCAGGTCACCGCCGCGCTGTGCGAGCGGTGGCAGCCCGGCATCACCCTGCTGCCGGCCACCGACGACCGGCTGGAGACGCACGTCGTCGTCGATGTCGAGGGCGAGCGCAAGGCGATCCACTTCCAGGAGTGGTGGGTGCGCTACCGCGGCGAGGTGCCGACGCACCGGTTCGTCTTCCGCGGCGCGGAGAGCGCGAAGCCGGCCGCCGGCGTGCTCGACGCGCTCGGCCAGGCCGACGTGATCCTGCTGGCCCCGAGCAACCCGGTGGTCAGCATCGCGCCGATCCTGGCCGTGCCGGCGATCCGGGATGCCCTGGCCGCCGGCTCGGCACCGGTCGTCGGCGTCTCCCCGATCATCGGCGGTTCGCCCGTGCGGGGAATGGCCGACAAGTGCCTGGCCACCCTGGAGGTCGAGGTCAGCGCGGCCGGCGTCGGCCGGATGTACGGCCCACGCGCCGACGGCGGCCTGCTGGACGGCTGGCTGGTCGACTCGTCCGACGCCGGCGTCGAGATCCCCGGGGTGACCACCCGCGCCGTGCCGCTGTGGATGAAGGACGAGGCGACCACCGCCCGGATGGTGGCCGACGCGCTGGACCTGGCCCGATGAGGCTCGAGATCCTGCCGGTCGAGGGCATCGGCGACATCACCGCCGGGGACGACCTGGCCGCGCTGATCACGTCGGCCGCGCCCTGGCTGGCCGACGGCGACGTGCTCGTGGTGACCAGCAAGATCGTGTCGAAGGCGGAGGGCCGGCTGGTCGAGGTGCCGGCCGACGGGCCGGAGCGCGACGAGGCCCGGGTACGGGCACTGGAGTCGGAGACCGCCCGCGTGGTGGCCCGCCGCGGCCCGACCACGATCGTGCAGACCCATCACGGTTTCGTGATGGCGGCGGCCGGCATCGACGCGTCGAACGTGGACAAGACCCATCTGGTGCTGCTGCCCGCCGACCCGGACGCGTCCGCGCGACGGCTGCGGGCCGATCTGGCCGCGCGAGGGCTGGACGTCGCCGTGATCATCTCCGACACGATGGGCCGGGCCTGGCGCAACGGGCTGACCGACGTGGCGCTCGGCGCGGCCGGGATCGACGCGCTGCTCGATCATCGAGGTGAGATCGACCCGTACGGAAATGAACTGAATTTGACCCAGATGGCCGTCGTCGACGAGCTGTCCGCGGCGGCGGAGCTGGTCAAGGGCAAGTGTGACCAGGTGCCGGTCGCGGTCGTGCGCGGCTATCCGATCCGCCGGACGGGCGCCGACGCGGGCGTGTCCGTGCTGATCAGGGACGCCGAGAGCGACATGTTCGGCCTGGGCACCGCCGAGGCCCGCGCCGAGGGCCTGCGCGAAGCCGCCGTGCTCGCCGACGCCACGGGCCCGGTCGCCGAGCTGCGCGCCGTCGAGCGGGCGCTCCGGCTGGTCAGCGAGGTGCTCACACCCGGAACCGGGATCGAGATGAGCGCCCGGCGCGGCGCCGTGGACAGCGCCGACGCGGTGCGGCTCACCCCGGCCGGGAGCGAACCCGCCGATTTCGCCCGGCTCGGTGCCGACGCCCACCGCCTCCGGCTGGCTCTCGCCACCGAAGGTGTGATCAGCCGCGTGGCGTTCGACGACGAGGGCGCGACGCTGAGATTCGGAGAAGCATGAGCCTGTACGAGGACGCCGTCCGTGTCCTGACCAGCTGGAACGCGACTTCGGACGCCGCCGAGGGGAACCGCAAGCGCACCCTCGACCTGCTCGCCGACGGCCCGGTCGCGATGACCCGGGCGCACCGGGCCGGGCACGTCACCGCCAGCGCGCTGATCGTCGACGACGCCGGCCGGGTGCTGCTCTGCCTGCACGGGCGGCTCGGGCTGTGGATGCAGGTCGGCGGGCACTGCGAGGCGGGCGACCCGGACCTGGCGTCCGCGGCGCTGCGCGAGGCGACCGAGGAGTCCGGGATCGACGCTCTGATCCTCGACCCGGAGCCGATCGACATCGACATCCACGAGGTGCGGTGCGGTGCCGCCGACGGGGCGCCGGCCGAGCCGTCGGTGCACTACGACGTGCGGTTCCTGCTGCGCGCGCCGGCTGGGTCGGTGGAGCGGATCAGCGACGAGTCGGCCGATCTGGCCTGGTTCGCGGTGGACGATCTGCCCAGTCCGCTCGCGGCCGGGGTGGTTCAGCAGATCGGGCCGGCGCGGGCCCGGCTGGGCTGAGTTCCCCTCTTCGTGCCAACGGTGGCGGGGATTCCCGCCACCGCCCCCGCGGGCATTGATCATCAATTCCCGTGAAGACTGACATCCGTTTGCGTGCCCTGGCCATCGCTGTCCCGGCCCTGATCCTGGCCGGCTGCTCCGCCCCCAGCGCGTCCCCGGCCGCGGAGACGACCGCCGCCGCTCCCACAAAAGCAACGAAGGCCCCCGCGAAGACGGCGACGGCGGCAACGAAAGCGGCATCGGAGAAGGCTTCGGGAAAGGCCTGCAAGAGCGCGGACATGAAGACCGTCGTCACCGCCCAGCCGGACGAGAAGGACGCCGTCGACACCGCGATGGTCACCCTCACCAACACCGGCAAGGCCGCCTGCACCCTGCACGGCTGGGTGTCGATCTCGCTGGTGGACGCCGCCGACGAGGTCGTCGACGTGCCCACCTCCCGGGTGGAGCAGCCCGGCCCGGCGATCACCTTCACCGTGCAGCCCGGCACCTCGGCGTTCGCCGGGATCAAGTGGGTCAACTGCGACAAGGCCGACGGGTCCTGCGGCGTGGGCAACACCCTGCGCTACAACCTGGAGGCGTCCACCGATGGCCCGGTCGCCGAGCTGGAGGAGTTTCCCGCCGCGGAGCGCAGTGGGATCACCATGAAGACCCTCCGGATCGGAACGCTCCAGCCCAGCCGCCAGGGCGTGGTGGCCTGGTAGCAGCGCCGCGATCAGATGTAACCGTGCTGGCCGAGCTCCTTGAGCTGGTCGACCAGGCTCTTGACCTCCTGCGCGCGCTCCCGCGGGCAGATCAGCACGGCGTCCGCGGTGTCCACGATGACCAGGTCGCGGACGCCCATGGCGGCGACCAGGCGACCGGAGCCGGGCACCACGACCAGGTTCTCCGTGTCGCGGAGCAGGACAGTGGGTTTCGCCGCCTCGCCGGTGTCGTGGCCGACCACCACGTTGCCGGCCGGGTCGGCGGTGAGCACCTCGCCGAGGGTGTGGAAGTCGCCGACGTCGTTCCAGCCGAAGTCACCGGGGACGGTGCCGACCCGGCCGGCCGCGGCCGCGCCCTCCATCACCGCGTAGTCCACCGAGATGCGGGGCAGGGTCGGCCAGACCTCGCCGAGCACCTCCTCCTGCTCGGCGGTGCCCCAGGCCGCCGCGATCCGGCGCACCCCGGCGGCCAGCTGCGGCTGCTGCCGGGCCAGCTCGCTCAGGAAGACATCCACCCGCCAGACGAACATGCCGGCGTTCCACAGATAGTTGCCGGATTTCACGTACGCCTCGGCGACGTCGTACGACGGCTTCTCCTTGAACTCCTCGACCCGCAGCGCCGGGCCGTCGCCGACCGCGCCGCCGCACTGGAGGTAGCCGTACCCGGTCTCGGGCCGGGTCGGGGTGATGCCGAGGGTCATCAGCAGGCCGTCCCTGGCGCCCGCCATGGCCCGGCGGATCACGGCGGCGAACTCCGGCTTGTCCGCGATCAGGTGGTCGGAGGCGAACGACCCCATGATCGCCTCCGGATCCTTCCGGGCGATCACCGCGGCGGCCAGCGCGATCGCCGCGCAGGAGTCGCGCGGCGACGGCTCGACCAGGACGTTCTCGACGGGCACCGCGGTGAGCTGCCGGGAGACCGCCGCGGCATGCGCGACACCGGTCACCACAAACACCCGTTCGGGTGAGGTCAGCGTGTCCAACCGGTCCACCGTGGCCTGCAACAAGGAGGCCTCGGTACCGGTCAGGGGGTGCAGAAACTTGGGATGACCGGCGCGGGACAGTGGCCACAGACGGGTTCCGGTACCGCCGGCCAGAACCACTCCGTACAGCACAGCCTGTTCGTCGCTCATGCGCGGAGAGTTTAGTGGACGATCAAGCAGCAACCCGATTCCACGTTGTTACATGTACCTCCGCGCTGGACGCCCAGGTGAACTCTTTCGCCCGGTCGAAGCCCGCCTTGGCGAGCGCGTGCCGGCGCTGGTCGTCGTGCAGCAGGTCGGCCAGATCCTCGGCGATCCGCTCCGGGGCCTCCGTGGTGTACGCCACCGCGTCGCCCCCCACCTCGGGCAGCGAGAGCCGCGGCGTGGTGAGCACCGGGGTCCCGCACGCCATCGCCTCCAGGATCGGCAGGCCGAAGCCCTCACCGAAGGACGGGTAGCAGGCCACCAGCGAGCCGCCCAGGAAGCCGGGCAGGTCGGTGTAGCGCAGGTAGCCCGGGCGCAGCAGCCGCAGGTGCGACGGCACCTCGGCGACCGCGCGGTCGATGTCGTCGTCGTGCCCCTGGCCACCGGCGATCACCAGGGCCGGCGGGTGCGGCCAGTCGGCCACCGCGCGAGCCCAGCCGCGAATCAGGTTCGGCACGTTCTTCCGCGGCTCCTTGGCGCCGACGAACGCGATGTAACCGGAGTCGCCGAGCCCGAGCCGGGCCCGCACCCGGGCCTTCTCCTCCTCGGTCGGCAGGTGGAAGGCCGACTGGTCGACACCGTGATAGGCCACGTCGATCTTGGTCGGGTCGGCGTCGAGCAGCCGGATCAGCTCGTCCCGGGTCGCCTTGCTGGGCACGATCACCCGGGCGGCCCGGCGCAGCGACGTCTTGATCGCGCTGCGGAAGAAGGTCCGCTTGGTGTTGTCGTAGTGCTCCGGCTCGGTGAAGAACGTCGCGTCGTGCACGGTCACCGTGACCGGGACGCTGGACCGCAACGGGCAGGTGTAGAACGGCGAGTGCAGCACCTCGGCGCCGACCTGCTGGACCAGCAGCGGCAGGCCGGTCTGCTCCCAGGCCAGCCGGGCCGGGCGGTGCGCGATCGCCGCCGGGCCGGGGATGACCTCGGCCTCCGGGAGCATCCGGCGGTAACGCTCCGCATCCGAACGCTGGGCGACAACGGCCAGGTCCACACGATCCGGGCCCAGCTGCCCGAGGGCGCCGAGCAATCCGTCGACATATCTGCCGACACCACCTCTGTCCGCGGGGACACTAGTGGCGTCGACCAGCACTCGCGGGGGGCGACCGGGGGTCACGAGGCATCTCCTTGGCGTCTCTGACGTACCGATGCTGCGGTGTAGCACGGATCCCGTGTGTCTCCGGCATCCACCTCGAGCGTACGCCCGGAAGGCTTCCGGTAAGTGTCCGCGACGCCGGTGGTTGCCGTACGTTGCCGTAATCGATGCCGGAAAGACGCACCGGAGCGACCACGCACAGTGACGGCCCTAAGGTGAGGGGCGATGATGACCACGATCCCGCAGGCCCTCGCGGAGGCCGTCCGCCGTGACCCGGCCGCACCGCTGCTCACCTGGTACGACGACGCCACCGGAGACCGCGCCGAGCTGTCCGGCGCGACCCTGGACAACTGGGTGTCCAAAACGGCGAACCTGCTGGTCGACGGCGTCGGCCTGGGGCACGGCGACAGCGTCGCGCTGCTCCTGCCGCCGCACTGGCAGACCGCCGCCATCCTGCTCGGCGTGTCGGCCGCCGGGCTCGCCGCCGACCTGGCCGACCTGGGCGGTGACCCGCAGCCGGTGGAGGCGCTGTTCACCACCCCGGACCGGGTGGCCCGGGCCGCCGCCTGGCCCACCGTGGACCGGTACGCGACCGGCCTGCTCCCGCTCGCCATGCCGCTGCGCGAGCTGCCCGACGGATACGCCGACTTCGTCACCGAGGTGCGCAACCACGGCGATCACTTCCGGGGCGAGCCGGTCGGTCCGGCCGACCGTGCCTTCGCCGGCCCGATCGAGCTGAGCCACCAGGACGTCCTGGAGGCCGCCGAGGACCGGGCCGGCCAGCTCGGCTTCGGCGCCGGCGACCGGGTCCTGATCGACGTCGCGATCCACCCGGACCCGGTGGACTGGCTGCTCGCGCCGCTGGTCGCCGGGGCGTCCGCGGTGCTCTGCGCGAATCTGGACGAGAGCAAACTGGACGCCCGCGCCACCGCGGAGAAGGTCAGCCTGGTGTTGAGCGCCTGACCTCGGCCAGCTCGGCGAACGCGGTCAGCGACTCCGGGTTGGCCAGGGCGCCGGTGGCCGCGGCCGACTCGATCGGGGTGCCGGTGAGGATCCGTTTCACCGGCACCTCCAACTTCTTCGCCGACAACGTGCGGGGCACCGCGCGTACCGAAAAAATGGCATCCGGGACGTGCCGCGGCGACAGCGACCCGCGTAGTTCCCGGGCGATCCGCGCGCGCAGCGCGTCGTCGACCTCGACGCCTTCGGCGGGCACCACGAAGAGCAGCAGCTCGCCGTTCGGGTCGTCGGCGGCGTCCAGGTGCACCACCAGCGAGTCGGCGATCTCCGGCAGGCTCTCCACCACCGAGTAGAACTCGGACGTGCCGAGCCGGACCCCGCCCCGGTTCAGGGTGGCGTCGGAGCGGCCGGTGATCACGCAGCTGCCGTCCTCGGCGATGGTGATCCAGTCCCCGTGCCGCCAGACGCCGGGGAAGACGTCGAAGTAGGCCTCGCGGTACCGCGAACCGTCGGGGTCGTTCCAGAAACCGACCGGCATGCTCGGCATCGGCGCGCTGATCACCAGCTCGCCCAGCTCGCCGACGACCGGCTTGCCGCTCGGGTCGAACGCCTCCACCCGGGCGCCCAGGCTGCGCCCGGAGATCATCCCGGCGCGGACCGGGAGCAGCGGCGCACCGCCGACGAAGCCGGTGCACACATCGGTGCCGCCGGAGAGGGAGAGCAACTGGAGGTCCGTGCCGACCGCCTCGTAGACCCAGGCGAAGCCCTCCACGGGGAGCGGCGCCCCGGTCGAGCCGAGCCCCTTCAACCGCTTGCGGGGCGTCAGCCCGGCCTTGCGGCAGGCCATCAGGAACGGTGCGGAGGTGCCGAAGTAGGTGATCCCCGCGGTGTCGATCAGATCCCAGAGGGCGTCCAGCGAGGGCCAGCCCGGGTTGCCGTCGAACAGCACGATCGCCGCACCGACGGCCGGGCCGCTGGCCAGGTAGTTCCACATCATCCAGCCGGTGGTGGTGAACCAGAAGAACCGGTCGGACGGGCCCAGGTCGTGGTGCAGCGCGAGGATCTTCAGGTGCTCCAGCAGGATGCCGCCGTGGCCGTGCACGATCGGCTTGGGCAGGCCGGTGGTGCCGGAGCTGTAGAGCACGTAGAGCGGATGATCGAACGGGACCGGCTCGAAGGTCAGCGCGTCCTCGCCGGACAGATCCGAAAAATCGCCTTCAATGCCGAGATAGGGGATGGTGATGACGTGCTCGAGCGACGGCAAGGCGGCGGTGATGGCGGCGACTTCAGCGCGCCTATCAACCGCTTTATCGCCATATTTGTAGCCGTCGACCGCGACCAGCACCTTCGGCTCGATCTGGCTCCACCGGTCGATCACGCTGCGCGAGCCGAACTCCGGCGCACAGGACGAGAAGATCGCCCCGAGGCTGGCAGTGGCCAGCATCAGCACATAGGTCTCCGGGATGTTCGGCGCGTAGGCGGCGACCCGGTCGCCCTTGCCGACCCCCCGGGCCTTCAGCCCGGCACGCACGCGCCGCACCTGCTCACGGAGCTGCCGCGCGGTCAGGGTGATCGGTTCGCGACTTTGCGAGTACGCCAGGACGACCGGCTCGTCGTCGCCGATGCCGGGCATCCGCAACACGTTCTCCGCATAGTTCAGCGTCGCGCCGGGGAACCACCGCGTCCCCGGCATCATCGTGTCGCCCAGCACCGCGGTCGGCGGATCGTGCGCGACCACGCCGAAGTAGTCCCAGATCGAACTCCAGAAGCCGCCCAGATCGGTGACCGACCAGTCCCACAGCGCCGGATAGCCGGCGAAGCTCAGCCCGCGCTCCCGCGCCAGCCAGGCCAGATAGTCGCCGATCCGCGAGGTCTGCCGGACGTCGACCGGCGGCTCCCAGAGGACTGTGCCCATCGTCACCGTCATGCGCTCACCCTAACGTTCACCAACCGCGGCGCGGACCTTCTTACTGCTCGGCCCGGGCCCGCTGGATGGCGGCCCGGCGAGCGAGACGATGGTCACGGCGGATCAATGCTTCCTTGAACCGGCGCTTGTCGTCCATGTCGGTGAGCACCACCGGCGGGACCGTCCGCGGTTTGCCGGCCACATCGACCGCGACGAAGACCAGATAGGCGGTGGCCACCGGGATCGGGGTGCCGCCGACCTCGTCCCAGCGCTCGGCGGCCAGCTTCACGCCGACCTCCATCGAGCTCTTGCCGGTCCAGTTGACCTGCGCGTACGCGTGCACCAGGTCACCCACCCGGACCGGCTCCAGAAAGACGATCTCGTCGATGGCGGCGGTGACCGCGGTGCCCCCGCTGTGCCGGGCCGCGGCGGCGCCGGCCACGTCGTCGACGAACTTCATCAGCACCCCGCCGTGCACGGTGCCGTAGAGATTGACGTCCACCGCCGTCATGATCTTACTGAGGGTGACCCGGCTGTCGGCGATCGGTCGACCTTGGTGCTCTTCGTCCATCCCGGCACCATACGGCGGACTTAGCGGTCGTTGCCCGGCCGAGGTAGCGTGCCGGACCATGCGTCACCTCCGGTCGATCCTGTACGCGCTCGTGCTCGCCCCCGCCACCTGGGTCCTGGCCGGCGTCGGCTTCACCCACGACCTGGTCAGCCGCGGACGGGACATGTTCACGGCCGAGTCGGTGAGCGGCCTGCTGCTGCTGATCTTCGCCGGGATCCTCTACGCGATCATGGCGTTCTCGCCGATCTCCCCGGCCGGTCCGACGCTGGTCGGCGCGACGTTCCTCGGGGTGACGTACTGGGCGTGGAGCGCGCCCGAGTCCTACGCCGGCGTCTGGCCGCCGGACGTGGTCAAGACCGATTTCGACCTGAGCCGCCCGGGTTACGGCCTGGCCGCGCTGCTCGCCGTGCCGCTGCTGTGCACCGCGCTGAGCGCCCGCCGCTGGGCACGCTACGAGCCGCCGGTGCTGCCGATCATCGGCGAGATCGGCCGGTTCCGCGGCTCGGCCAGGGTGGCCGGAGACACCGTGGCCGCGATCGAGACGACCGTCCTGCGGACCGCCCAGCCGATGCCGCCGCGCCCGCAGGCCGACCCGACGGTCGCGCTCCCGGCCCCGACTCCCGCGCCGCTCTCCCACCGCAACGACAAGACCCAAGTTTTCGGTACGCCCGGAGCCGAGCCGACCGTGGCCATCCCGTCAGCCGCCACTCCCGTCCCGGCGAAGGCCGCCGCCCCAGCGCAGGCCGCCGCTCCCGTCCCGGCCAAGGCCGCCGCCCCAGCGCAGGCCGCCGCACCGGCGAAGGCCGCACCGTTGACCGCATCCGTCCCGCCGGCCGCCGCTCCCGTCCCGGCCAAGGCCGCCGCCTCGGCGCAGGCCGCCGCCCCGGCGAAGGCGGCGGCGCGGGTGACCACCCCGGCTCCCGCGAAGGCCGCTGCACCGGCGACCGCTCCGGCCCCTGCGAAGGCGGCAGCACCGATTACCGCTCCAGCACAGGCCGCGCCGGTGGCCGGCTCCGTCCCCGCGAAGTCGGCAGGCTCCGTCCCCGCAAAGGCGGCAGGCTCCGTCCCCGCGAAGGCGGCCGCATCGGCGACCGCTTCCGTGCCGGCGACCGCTTCTGTGCCGGCGACCGCTTCTGTGCCGGCGACCCCTTCCGCGCCGGCAAAGGCTGCCGCAACCGCGCCCGAAGCGCCGAAATCTAATAAATCCGGTATTACCACTAATTCGGCTATTGCCTCGGCGGCCGCGAAAACCGCTGCCAAGCCGGCCACGGCCGCTCCGGAAGACGACAAGACGACCGTCCTGCCGGCGGTGAAGGCCCCGGCCGAGAGCAAGCCGACCGCCCTGCCGACCGTGCAGGCCCCGGCCGAGAACAAGCCGACCGCCCTGCCGACCGCGAAAGCCCCAGCCGACAACAAGCCGACCGTTGCTCCGGCCGCCCCGGGCGCGACGCCGGGCCCGGCCGCGGTCCGGACCCCGGCGGCGACCCCGGCCCAGGCCGAGGAGAAGACCACCGTTCTTTCCGCGGTGAAGGCCCCTGCCGAAGACGAGGCAACCGTCCGCACGGCAGTCCCGGCACACGACGAAAAGACCACCGTCCGCACGGCAGTCCCGGCAGACGACGACAAGACCACCGTCCTCGCAGCGGTCCCGGCAGACGACGACAAGACCACCGTCCTCGCGGCCGTCGCGACGCCGAAGCAGGCGACCGAGGAAGCGACCGAGACGCTCTCCGCCGCCCTGGTCACCCCGCCCGCCAAACAACCCGGCGTGGCTGAACTCCCCACCCCGGAGAGCTGACCTAAACCGCGATGGCCGGCAGCGGCGGCGGACTCCCCGCCGCCCGCCCGGCGAACCCCCGCCACGCCTCGGCCATCGCCCGCACCCCCGCACTCAACGCCGCCGGCTCCGCCACGAACGGGATCCGCAACCGGTCGAGGCTCCCGCCGGACGGATCCAGCGACCCGCCGGGCAGCACCGCGATCCCCTGCCGCAGCGCCGCCTGCGCATACGACGCCGCGTCCGCGCCGGGCAGCCGTACCCAGAGCGTCTGCCCGCCCTCCGCCGGTGCGAACTCCCACTCCGGCAGCCACTCGCGCAACTCCGCGCAGAGGTGGTCGTGCCGCTCCCGGAGCACCCCGGCCCGCTCGGCGACCAGCCTGTCCAGCTCCGCGAGCAACTCCACCGCGGCGAGTTGGTCGAGCACCGCGCTGCCCAGGTCGACCACTGCCTTGAGCCGCGCGAGCCGCCCGATCAGCGCCGGCTGCGCCCGCACCCAGCCGATCCGCAGACCGCCCCAGACCAGCTTGCTGAGCGACCCCACCGTGATGACCTCATCCGCGCCGGGCGCCAGCGCGGCAACCGGCATGGCCACGTCAGAAGCGACCATGCCAGGCACAGCCTCGGGCAACGCCGCGTCCGGCACGGCCCCGCCGGACGAAGCGGCGCCCGAGGGGGCGGGCCGATCGGCGAAGGCCAGCTCGGCGAGCACGTCGTCGACCACCAACGGCACCCGCTCCGCCAGCGCCGCCGCCACGATCCGCGCCCGTTCCTCCCCCGGCACACTGCGCCCGGTCGGGTTGTGGCACCGGGCGATCAGATAAGCCATCGACGGTCTGCGGGACAGCGCTTCGGCGTACCGGAAATCGTCGGTCGCAACCGGCAGCAATGCCGCCGCCGACTCGCGGAAGATCTCCAGCGCGCCCGGATAGGTCGGCGCCTGCACCAGCACCTCGGCGCCGGGCGCGATCAGCGCCCGCGCCAGCAGCGCCAGCCCCTGCTGCCCACCCGTGGTCACCAGGATCTGCTCGGCCGTCGTCGGCACCCCGCGCGCCGAGTACCGCGCGGCCAGCGCGGCCCGCAGCACCGGATGCCCGGCCGGGTGGTATCCCAGGTCCGGCCCGCCGAGCCCGCCCAGCGCGGTCCGGTAGGCGTCCAGCACCGCGGGCGGCGCCCCGGTCGGCCCGGCGCAGGCGAACTGGGCCACGTGGTCCGGCGGGTCAAGCAGGTGCAGGAAGACCGGGTTCACGGTCGGCTCGGTCGCGTTCAGCGGACCCGGCGCCGAGCCGGCCACCCAGGTGCCGCTCCCCTGCCGCCGGACCAGCCGCCCCTCCTGGCGCAGCAGGTCGTAGGCGGCGACCACGGTGGTCCGCCCGGCGGAGAGCCCGGCCGCCAGCGCCCGGTCGGTCGGCAGACCGGTGCCCGGCGGCAGCTCGCCGTCGTCGATCAGGGCGCGCAGCCGGCCGGCAAGCAGCAGATAGAGCGGACCGCGGCCGGCGGACCAGCGGCCGAGGCGGGCCGCAAGGTCGGCGGGCGAGATTGGACTCATCGGCGAACCAATATACCGGCATTGGCTCTGTACCCGGCCGGTCACCGTGCGCAACATCAGGGGTATGCATCCCGACACCCGCATGGTCCACGTCACCGCGCCGATCCCGGAGCACAGCACGCCCCTCGCGGTGCCGATCTATCAGACCTCGTCGTTCGCCTTCGCCGACCCGGAACTGATGGCCGACGGCTTGCACCGGCCGGACGGCGCCTACGTCTACTCCCGCTTCGCCAACCCGACCGTCCGCGCCCTGGAGGACGCCGTCGCCGACCTGGAGGGCGGCGCCGCCGCGATCGCCGCCTCGTCCGGCATGGGCGCGATCACCATGCTGCTGCACAGCCTGCTCGACGCCGGCGACCACGTGATCGCCCAGCACAGCGTTTACGGCGGCACCCACGCGCTGCTGCACGACCTGGCGACCCGGCGCGGCGTCACGGTCACCCGGGTCCACGGTCACGACCCCGAGGAGGTGCGCGCCGCCCTGACCCCGCGCACCCGGGTGCTCTACCTGGAGACCATCGCCAACCCCACCGGCCACGTCAGCGACCTGCCCGCGCTCGCCCCGGTGGCCCGCGAGGCCGGGGTGCTGACCGTGGTCGACAACACGTTCGCCACCCCGATCTTCTGCCGCCCGCTCGAGCACGGCGCCGACGTGGTCGTGCACTCGGCCACCAAGTTCCTCAACGGACACTCCGACGTCACCGGCGGCCTGGTCGTCTTCGCCGATCGCGAGCTGCACCAGCGCACCTGGGAGTACGCGGTCGAGTTCGGGGTGACCGCCGACCCGTTCGCCGCATGGCTGACCATCCGCGGCCTGCAAACCCTGGCCCTGCGGATGGACCGGCACGCGGCCAACGTGACCCGGGTCGCCACCTGGCTGGCCGGGCACCCCGCGGTCAGCTCGGTGAGCTGGACCGGCCCGGTCCCGGCCAAGCACGTCACCGGCTATCCCGGCCCGTTCTGCTTCGATCTGGCCGGCGGCTACGACGCGGGCGTGCGCCTGCTGAGCCGGGTCCGGCTGATCCGGGCCGCCCCGTCGCTCGGCGGCACCCAGACGCTGATGCTGCATCCGGCGAGCACCTCGCACCGGCAATTGAGTCCGGAGGAACTGCAAGAAACGCACATCAGTCCCGGAACCGTCCGAATCGCCGTCGGCATCGAGCACCCGGACGACCTGATCACCGATCTGGCACAGGCCCTGGACTTCGCCGGTCGTTAATACATGTATCGATACGCAAATAGCTATTAACCGATGGGATCTTTTTTCGCAGGTCCAACGTGGATAGGGTGATCATCGCCTTTGGACTACGGGGGGTAACCGAAGCGCGACCTAAGGGCCCCCTCCCCCTCGTTGGAAGGAACACCCCTTGACTGAGACGCCGCTGTGGCTGCAAGGCCGCGATGCCGTAATCGAGGCCGCCGACCCGACCGAGTTCCGGCACGGCACGCCTGACTACCACCTGTCGGCCGTCGTGATGCCCGGGCAGCGCACCACGCAGCACGCGCCCGGCTCGCTCGAGGCGATCGTCGAGTCGATCGTGCAGGTCTTCGAGATGGAGGTCTCGCACAAGAAGGACCCGGCCACCTGGGTCTCGATGGTGACCGAGCACTTCCGCACCAACGTCAACGGCGGCGGCTGGGCCTCCGCGCAGGACATCGCCGACCAGGGCAGCTACAACGTCCTCGTCGGGGACAGCGTGTTCTACAAGCCCGAGTCGTTCGACGGCCAGCACGACGTCTTCCACGGCGCCTTCCCGAACGGCTTCTACTGGGAGGTCCTCGAGGTCCTCAGCCCGCCGCCGGTGGTCACCTTCAAGTGGCGCCACTGGGGCTCGTTCGACGGCGAGTACCACGGCTTCCAGCCGAACGGCAAGACCATCGAGATGTTCGGCATGAGCGTCGCCAAGGTCAACGACGACCTGAAGCTCCTCGAGGTCGAGCACTACTACGACCCGAACGCGTTCCTGGGCAAGCTGACCGGCGGCTGCCCGGTCGCCCACAACTAGTTCCACCGACGAAGGCGCCGCCCGATCCCGAGCGGCGCCTTTTTCCCACCCATAAAGATCAACATCTTCATGTACGCAGGCCCGGCGGGGTGCGGACCGCATGCTCCCGCGCGGGCCGAGGCCGGCGATCTGGCCGCTGCGCGTCCAAAACAATCGCCGCCCTCTTCACTGTCCGCGGTCGGTCACCGAAACCCCCGCAACCCGCACCCGACTCAGCCCCCGCACCCGCGAATCCCGATCCAGACGCCAGGCCACCAATCCGCCGGCCACAACCCCAGCCACCGATCCAGATCCGCGCCCGGTCACGATGCACGCCAGGCCACCAATCCGCCGGCCACGACCCCGGCCGCCGATTCAGATCCGCGCCCGGTCACGATCCGCACGGCAGGCCACCAATCCGCCGGCCACGACCCCGGCTGCCGGTTACGGCCGGCTGATGCCCCGGCCTGGCCTGGTCCGCGCCCGATTCCGGTCCGCAGCCACCATTCCCGGCCATGGCCCGGCTTTCGGTGCGCCATGCAGCCGGCACCCCTCGGGCAACGCCGTCCGCCCTGCCCGGTGCACTCGGGAGAGCTGGCGCTGACCGCCCTATCCGGGTCGGGGAAAGGGCCATGAGCGCCAGCCCGACAGCCCCGGCTGGCACTGACCGCCCTACCCGGATCGGGGAAAGGACCATGGGCACCAGCCCGACAACCCCGGCTGGCACTGACCGCCCTACCCGCACCCAGCAAAGGACCACGAGCACCAGCCCGACAACCCCGGCTGGCACTGACCGCCCTACCCGCAACCGAGAAAGGGCCATGAGCGCCAGCCCGATGGCTCCGGCTGGCACTGACCGCCCTACCCGCACCCGGCAAAGGACCATGGGCACCAGCCCGACAGCCCCCGACAGCCCCGGCTGGCACTGACCGCCCTACCCGCATCCGAAAAAGGGCCATAAGCACCAGCCCGACAGCCCCGGCTGGCACTGACCGCCCCTACCCGCATCCGAGAAAGGGCCATAAGCACCAGCCCGACAGCCCCGGCTGGCACTGACCGCCCCTACCCGCATCCGAGAAAGGGCCATAAGCACCAGCCCGACAGCCCCGGCTGGCACTGACCGCCCCTACCCGCATCCGAGAAAGGGCCATGGGCACCAGCCCGACAGCCCCGGCTGGCACTGACCGCCCCTACCCGCATCCGAGAAAGGGCCATGGGCACCAGCCCGATGGCTCCGGCTGGCACTGACCGCCCTACCCGGATCGGGGAAAGGGCCATGAGCGCCAGCCCGATGGCTTCGGCTGGCGCTGGTCGCCCTATCCGGGGCGGGGAAAGGGCCATGGGTGCCAGCTCGATGACTTCGGCTGGTTCTGGTGGCCCTATGAAGGCCCGGGAAAGGGCCGCCAGGGCCAGCTCGGATCTCGGCTGCGGCGTTGAGTGGGCATCACTCTGCGCGGCGGGCGAATTTGGCGGCCAGGGCCGCGAGGGTGCAGAGGGCGGCGCACATCAACCAGACGATGACGTAGGCGGATTCGGCCGGAGTGTCGGCGCCGTCGAGGACGACACCGGCCAGGATGGCGGCGACGACGCCACCGGCTACCGCGCCGCCCAGGGTTTTGACGTTGTTGTAGAGGGCGGTGGTGATGCCGGTGCGGGACGGGTCGGCGGTCTCCGCGATGACGGTCGGCATCGCGCCCAGGGCCACGCCGACCGCCAGGCCGATCGGGACCTTGACGACCAGCAGCTGCCACACCTGGGCGTGGAAGAGGGCAGTCCCGACGAAGCCGGCCGCGATCACCAGGAACGCCGCGACCAGCGTGTGCCGGTAGCCGAAGCGGGCGGCGATCAGCGCCGTGCACGACGAACCGATCACTGCGAAGATCACGGCGGGCAGCGCGACCAGGGAGATCTGCAGCGCGGTGAGGCCGAAGCCGTAACCCGTCTCGGCCGGGGACGCGGCCAGGAACGTCGAGTCCGGCGCCTGGCTTCCGAAATAGACGATGCCGAAGACGAACGAGCAGCCGAAGAACGGCGCGACGTGCCGCCCGGTCAGCGCCCGCAGGTCTACCAGCGGTTCCGCGGTCCGCAGTTCCAGCACCGCCCAGCCGGTGAACAGCACCAGCCCGGCCACCGCCAGCGCCGCGCCGGCCCCGGCCGCGGTGCTCAGCAGCGAGATGCCGCCGAGCAGCGCCACCATCGCGACGCTGAGCAGCACCACCCCGGGCAGGTCGAGTCGGCCGGCGGCCAGGTTCCGGCTCTCCGGGACGGCGACGAAGCTGACCGGCACGCAGAGGATCGCGAGCACGGCCGGCACCAGCAGCGTCGCCTGGGCGCTGCCGATCACCTCGTGCAGGCCGGCGACGAGCACTCCGCCGAGCAACGCGCCGAGGGTGAGCGCGCCGACCAGCCGGGCGATCGCCTTGCGGGCCAGTTCGGTCGGCAGCCGGTCGCGGACCAGCGCGATCTCCAGCGGCAGCAGGGCGGCGAGCGGGCCTTGCAGCAGTCGGCCGGCGAGCAGCAGGGGCAGGTTGGGGGCGAGCGCGACCAGCAGGCTGCCGGCCGCGACGCCGGCCAGCGCGATCCGCAGCATCCGGCGGTGGCCGTGCAGGTCGCCGAGGCGTCCGAAGGCCGGCACGGAGACCGCCGAGGCCAGCAGTTGCACGGCGGTCACCCAGTTCAGGTGGGCGTCCGAGATGCCCAGCTCGGTGCCGAGGGCGGGGAGCAGCGGGCTGATGCTGCCCTGGATGAAGCCGCTGGTCAGCTCGAAGAGCACGAGCAGGCCGACGACCGCGGCGACCTTCGGCGTCTTCTCGGCGACCGCGGTCACTCGGCCGCCCCCGAAGCAGCGCCCGAAACGGTGTCCGAAGCAGCGCCCGAAGCGGGATTCGAAGCAACGCCCGAAACGGCGCCCGAAGCAGCGCCCGATACGGCGCCCGAAGCAGCGCCCGAAACGGCGCCCGAAGCAGCGCCCGAAGCGGGATTCGAAGCAGCGCCCGAAGCGGTGTCCGGAGCGGTGTCCGGAGCGGCGGCAGGGTTCGTGGCGGCGGCAGGGACGGCATCGGAGGACGCCTTGGCGAGACGGGCCGCGGCCAGCGAGGCGAGCACCGTGGCCGCCTCCAGCACCGAGCGGTCGTCGAAGACCGCCTGCGGCGCGTGGTTCATCGGCGCGGCGCCCGGGTCGGTGCCCGGCGGCACCGCGCCGACCATCAGGTAAGCCCCCGGCACCTGCTCCAGCACGAACGAGAAGTCCTCGGCCCCGGCCACCGGCTGCGGCGCCTGGAACGCCCGCTGCGGCCCGACCAGCCCCCGCACGGTCGCCAGCGCGAACGCCGCCTCGGCCGGGTCGTTCACGGTCACCGGGTAGTTCGCCTGGTAGTCGATCTCCACCCGCACCCCGTGCGCGTCCGCGATGCCCTGCACCACCCGCTTCACCGCCGCCTGGATCTTCCGGTGCGTGCCGGGGGAGAACGTCCGCACCGTCGCCTGGAACGTCCCCATCTCCGGGATCACGTTGAACGCCGACCCGGCGTGGATCGACCCCACGGTCAGCACCGCCGGGTCGAAGGCGTCCGCGGTCCGGGTGATCATGGTCTGCAACGCGGTGACCATCTCGCAGAGCGCCGGCACCGGGTCCACGGCCAGGTGCGGGGACGAGCCGTGCCCGCCCTTGCCGTGCACGGTCACGGTGACCGAGTCGGAGGCGGCCAGGATGGTGCCGGGCCGGGTGGCGACCACGCCCAGCGGCAGCATGGTGCTGGCCACGTGGATGGCGTAGGCCGCGACCACCCGCGAGCCGGCCGCGTCCAGCACACCCTCCTCGATCATCACCTTGGCCCCGCGCTGCCCCTCCTCGCCGGGCTGGAACATGAACACCACGTCCCCGGCCAGCTCCGCGCGCCGCGCGGCGAGCAGGTGCGCGGCGCCGACCACGGCGCTGGTGTGGATGTCGTGTCCGCAGGCGTGCATCACGCCGGGGATCGTCGAGGCGTACGCGACCCCGCTCTCCTCCTGCACCGGCAGTGCGTCCATGTCACCGCGCAGCAGCACGGCCGGTCCCGGGCGGCCGCCGCGCAGCACCGCGGTGACGGAGGTCAGGCCGGTGCCGATGGTGATCTCCAGGGGCAGCCCGGCCAGCGCGCCGAGCACCTTGGCCTGGCTCAGCGGCAGGTCCAGTCCCAGCTCGGGCTCGCGGTGCAACGCGTGCCGCAGGCTGATCAGGCGGTCGGCGAACGGAAGAGCGTCGAGTGCGGTGAACATGCCCGGTATGGTCGGCAAAATGATCGCTACCGCGGCCGGATTGCAGAGATCCGCCGATGCAGCCCGCTGACGCGCCGGAAACCGTCACCCTCGACGAGCTGGACTACCAGTTGATCACCGCGTTGCAGCTGGCCCCGCGGGCCGACTGGCAGCGGATCGGGGCGGCGCTGGGCGTGGACGGCTCGACCGCGGCCCGCCGCTGGAATCGGCTGTACCGCACCGGGCACGCCTGGATCAGCTGCCTGCCGGCGCAGTTGGCCATCCCCGGCGTGGTGCTCGCGGTGATCGAGGTGGACTGCGTCGCCGGCCGGCTGCCCGAGGTGGCCGCCGGGCTGGCCGGAGACGTCAACATCGTCACCCTGGAGCACGTGACCGGGGCACGGGACCTGCTGATCCAGGCCGCCTTCGCGGATCACGCGCAGCTCGCGCGATATCTCAGCTTCCGGCTCGGCATGCTGCCCGGGGTGGCCGCGTCCCGCACCCAGATCGCGGTCACGGTGCACATCGAGGGCAGCCGGTGGCGGCTCGACCGGCTGACCGACGAGGCCCGGCAGGCGCTGCCCACTCACCGGGGCCCGGCGGGCAAGCGGGCGTTCAGCGCCGACGACCTGGACGTCATCCGGGCACTCAGCGAGGATCCCCGGCAGCCCGCGGTCCGGATCGCGGAGCGCCTGGGACTCAGCCCGACCACCGTCCGCCGCCGATTGGACCGCCTCGAGGCGGACCGCTCGATCGCCTACCGCGCCGAGGTGGCGCGGTACGTCTCCGGCTATCCGATCTCGGTGTCGCTCTGGGGCACGCTGCCGCCCGGCGACCTCGGCCGGGTGGTCGGCAAGCTCAGCGGGATGCGCGAGACCCGCTTCTGCGCGACGCTCTCCGGCAGCGCGAACCTGCTGCTCGTGGTCTGGCTGCGCGCGGTGCAGGAGATCGCGGCCTTCGAGGCCCGGCTCGGCGCTCAGGTCCCCGAGCTGACGATCATCGACCGTTCGGTCGCGCTCTGGGTGATGAAGCTCGGCGGCCACCTGCTGGACCCGCAGGGCCGCAATCTCCGGGCCGTTCCGCTGGGTTTCTGGGTCGACCCGGTATCCGACGCTGCCGAAGGCGAGCTTGTGGCACGCCTCCGGCAGGTCGGCGGCAAACCGCCCCTACTCGGTCAGCCGTAGGTAGTCCAGGTTGAACCCACCGGTCTCACAGTAAACCGTCAGTGCCTGATCACCATCGGCCAGCGAGACCGGTACCTCGACCGTTTGGTAGGCCGACCATCCTCCGGTGTCCGGAACCGTGACGGTGGAGAGCACGGTCCCGGCCGCGTCGCGGACGGTGATCGCGCCCGGAGCCGCGGCGCCGGAGCCGTTGGCCACCCGCAGCTGAAGGCGGTAGCTCCCGGCCGGGACGTCGAACCGGTAGGACAGCCAGTTGCCGGGCGCGGTCCAGCCGATGTTCTTCCCGCCGCTGGCCGCGCCGTTGCTCTCGACGAAGTTCGCCCCACCCTCGGTCCAGCCGTGTTGCGCGGTGTAGGCCTCGGCCTCGACGATCGCGCCGACCGGTGCGCCGTGCGGCCGGGTGGTCACGTGCACGGTCGTCTCGGCGTGCGCCCGGCCGTCGGTCACCGCCACGGTGAACTCCTGCTCGCCGGCCACGGCCGGGCTCAGCGTGACCACGCCGGTGTCCGCGTCGACACGCGCGCCGGCCGGCAGGTCGGTGGCGTAGAACGCCAGCCTGTCGCGATCAGAGTCGGTCGCGTGCAGTGGGATCCGCACGGTCCCGTACTGGTCGGCGACCACGTCCGGGACGCCGGCGAGGCGCGGGGCGCGGTTGTGCCGCGAGTCCGGGTGGCGGCTGGTCCAGCGATAGCTCGCGTACGCCCCGGCCGGCACCGTCCCCACGAACGAGCGGTCACCCGTGATCACCCGGACGCTGGTGGCCGTGGCGTTCGCGTTGCCGAGCACCGCCACGTAGTCGTCGCCGTCCCGGAACACCACGCTGCTCACCCCGTGGTCGGCCGCGCTGGACTCGACCCGGACGTGCCCCGGAGTGAGGTACTTGGCGAACTGGCCGAGCTGGTAGAGCTCACTTCGTACGGAAAAAGTCCCGGTGTTGGTGTTGACCTTGACGAGCCGGTCGGGCCACTTGCTGGTCCGTGCGACCTCGTCCCAGTCCACATTGTTGTCCCGCGCACTGGTCCAGTGAAGCGTGCCGCCGTCCTGGTCGGTGGTCTGCGCCCAGAGCACATAGCTGCTCGCGTCGAGCCGGAAGTAGGAGAGCACGGTGGCCGGCGACAGATCGCTGGTCTCGGTCATGTGCACCGGCTTGCCGGTCTGCCGGTACGCGTCGCGCATCACCGCGGGGTCACCCCAGTACGGGTGGAACGCGATCGCGTCGGCGGCCGCCGCGGCCTTCGGGTCGTCGAGGATCCGGTGGTAGTTCTTGGTCGCGGTGCTGTTCGGGTCGCGCCAGTCCCAGAAGTTGAAGTCGTGCACGTAGAGGTCGGTGCGCAGGCCGGCCTTGCGGAACTCCCGCTTGATCGCGACGGAGAGCTTCTGCTGCTGCTCGACGCTGATGTCCATGGCCGGATAGACGACGTCCATGCCGGGCTCGTTGAGCAGCGTGATCGCGTCGACCCTGATGCCGTGCCGGGCGTAGGCCTGGAGGTACTTGACGTAGTAGCGCGCGAAGACGTCGATGCAGTCGTCGCGCAGCTTGCCGGCCTGGTAGTAGTCGGTGGTGCTGCCCGGCTTGAGGGCGACCTCGCCGAGGAACTTGTTGTTGGTCTTCATCCAGGCCGGGGCGCTCCACGCGGAGGCGAAGAAGGTGGCCCTCGGGTTGTACTTCTGGATCAGTTTGATCGTGTCGACGATGTGCAGGTCGACGTCGCGCTGGATGGAGAAGTGCCGCAGGTCCCGGTCCTCGGTCACGCCGGCCGGCAACTCGTCGTAGGACCAGAACGGCAGGTGCTCGATCAGGTCCGGGCTGCCGATGGTGAGCCGGAAGCGGTCCAGCCCGGCACCGGTCTTCGGGTCGGCCAGCAGCCTGATCGCCCGTTCCCGCTCGGCGGGGGTGAGCTTCCACAGGTTGGAGACGCTGGTCTCGTCGATCGAGAAGCCGATACCGGCGTAACGCTGCTCGGTGCGGCTCGGGTCGATGACGACCGTGGCCTGCGCGGACTTGTTCGACCTGTCGAGATGAGTCGCCGGCAGCGCCTGCCATTGCGCGAGGCCGGCCGAGTAGGTCCCGGTGACGACGGCCGCCCGCTCGGCGGGGGCGTGGATCGGCGCGACCGCGACGGCTGCGGCCATCACCACTTTGAGCAGCATCAGTTGAGCACCCACTTCTGGTTGGCGCCCGTCGTGCAGGTCCACACCTGCAACCGGGTCGCATCGGCGGAACTGTTGTCCTTCACATCAAGACATTTGCCGGAATATCCGTTCACCAGGTGCTGGGTAGCGCTGTCGTAGGTCCACTTCTGCGACGTCCCGGTGTGGCAGTCCCAGAGGTGCGCGAGCGTCCCGTCGGCCGTGCTCGGCCCCACGATGTCCAGGCACTTGCCCAGCGACCGCAGCGTCCCGTCGGCGGCCCGGGTCCACTGCTGCGCCGTCGAGCCGTTGCAGGTGTACAGCTGCACCGCGGTCCCGTTGGCGGCGGCCGCCCCGGCCACGTCCACGCACTTGCCGCCCAGCCCGGTGATCGTGCCGCCCGGACTCGCGACCACGGCTCCGGACCAGGTGAAGGTGGCCGTGGTCCGGGCCGGCAGGGTGTAGGTGAACGACTGGCCGCCCCAGTTCACCCGGACCGACTGGCTGGACCCGCCGCCGTTGTGCGCGATCAGCGCCTTCGATCCGTCCGGGTTGCGCCAGGCCACGTTCGGCACCGCGCTGGTGGCGTTGGTGTCGATCCGGACCGCGCCCGGCTTCACGAACTTGGTCAGGTGCCCCATCGTGTAGTACTCGACGGTGTAGTCGACCTGGCCGGCCCGGGAGCCGCCGTTCTGCACGGTGATCAGGCCGGTGCAGGTGCCGCAGCCGCCGTTGTGCGGGCCCATGTTCTGGTCCACGCCGAGGCTCCACTTGACCACCGAGCTGCCCCAGTTCCGGGTGTAGTCGATGATGTTGGTCATGTCCTCGTTGTGCTGATCACCGATCCAGGTGCCGCCGGAGTGCTCGGTCTCGAACTGCTTCACCGAGGGGTACGCGTTGTGCACGTCGGTCCCGACCGTCGGGCTCCCGGCGTACCCGTGCCAGGCGATCCCGCCGAACGCCGAGTCGCCGCGCACCCCGGCGTCGGAGAGGATCCCCGAGCCGAAGCTCGCGTAGTCGCCGTAGTTCCAGTCGTGGATCAGCACCTTGGTGTTCAGTCCGGCCGCGTGCAGCGCCGGGTACACGTGGTTCTTGGTGAACTCCACCAGCCCGGACGGGTTCCAGCTCATCCCGGGGTAGTTCATCGCGGCCGGGTTCGAGGCCTGGCAGCAGTTCGGCTCGTTCTGCACCGACAGGTAGTCGACCGGCACACCCGCGGCCTGGTAGCTCTGCAGGTACTTGACCAGGTACTGGGCGTACATGGGGTAGTACTCCCACTTCAGCCAGCCCATCTGGTCCATCCGGCCGTTGTCCTTCATCCAGCCCGGCGAGCTCCACGGCACGCCCATCACCCGCAGGCTCGGGTTGAGTTGCTTGGCCTGCTGCGTCAGCAGCCGCACGTTGGTGTCGTATCCGTTGCTGCCGAAGTCGTTCAGGTCGCAGCAGGTGTCGTCCAGCGAGACGTTGCCGGGACGGGACAGATCGGAGGCACCGATCGGATTGCGGACGAAGGACAGCCCGATGCCGTTCGCCGGGCTGAACAGCTTGGTCATCACCGCGTCCCGGGTCGCCGCGGTGACCGGTCCCCCGCGCAGCAGGTACGCGGTGGTGTCGGTGATCGACGCGCCGCCGCCCTCGAAGGTCTGGTACGTGCTGCCCTCGTTGACGGTGATGGTGGTGCCGGCGCTCCCACCGGCCGGGCCGAAGGCGATCGCCGCCTGCTGCTGCAGGCCGCGGGTGACGTTGCGACCGGCACTGTCCGAGGTGGTGGTCAGGTAGACGTTGACGGTTTCACCGGCGGCTAATGCGGCCGGGGCGTAGAGCACGCTCCCGGCCAGCACCGCGGCCGCAAGCAGGGACTTGCGCATGACGGACTCCCTCGGGGGAAGGGGATGACGTAACACGAAGGAAACCTTCGGCAAAGACGTCAGTCAATGCGCTGCCGCTTCCGGATGCGTCGTTTCGGTTCCGGAACCGTGAAACACGTCAGGCCGCGGGCACCGGACCCGTCGAATCCCGCACCACCAGCTCGGTGGCCAGCTCCAGGTGCAGCGCGTCCAACCGGTGCCCGCCGAGCATCCGCAGCAGCAGGTGCACCGCCATCCGGCCCATCTCGCCGAGCGGCTGCCGGACCGTGGTCAGCATCGGCTCGCAGGCGGAGCCCAGGTCGATGTCGTCGAAACCGGCCACCGACAGGTCCTGCGGCACCCGCAGCCCGCGTTCGGCCGCCGCGCGCAGCGCCCCGATCGCCATCTTGTCGTTGAACGCCAGCAGCGCGGTCGGCCGGTCCGGCAGGTCGAGCAGCTCGGCGGCGGCCCGGTGGCCCAGCTCGGTGATCGGCTCGGCGACGAACCGGTGCAGCTCCGGGTCGGGCAACACGCCGGCGTCGGCCAGCGGCGCGAGGTAGCCGTGGAACCGGTTGTCGCTGGCCAGCCAGTCCCGCGGGCCGCCGATGATGCCGATCCGGCGGTGTCCCAGCTCGATCAGGTGCGCGGTCAGCGCGCGGGCGCCGGCGAAGTGCGCGGCGGACACCGCGGCCACGTCGCGCGGCGGCGCGATCCGTGGATCCACCAGGACGAACGGGAAGCCGCGGTCACGCAGCCGGATCAGCTCGGCGCCCGGCTCCGGGGGCAGGATCAGCACCGCGCCGGCCACGTCCCGCCGCTCCGGCAGGGTGGGCAGCACCCGGGCCTGCTGGGCGACGGTGCCGGCGTTCAGGATCACGTGCAGGCCGTGCGGCTCGCAGGCCTCGGCGACCGCGGAGACGATCAGTCCGAAGTAGTCGGTCAGCACGTAAGGGCAGCGGACGAAGACGCCGGCGGCCTGGCCGCGGGTGCCGCGCCGGCGCGGGGCGCGCTCGCCGAGGTTGCCCATCGCGCGCAGCACCCGGTCGCGGGTGCCGGGCGCGACGTTCGACCGGTCGTTGAGCACCCGGGAGACGGTGGCGATGGAGAGGCCGGTGACGGCCGCGAGGTCGCGCACGGTGACTCTTGTTTCATCGCCTTGTTTCACGGGTGAAGCATAGACCAGCATCTTCTCCCCGCGTAGCCCCTGAGTACTAGGGGTGTAATCCCGCCACGGACTGACGCCCACCACCCCATCGCCTTCCTACCTTTCGTCGCACCACGGACGTCGACGCAGGGGGAAGTCGTGACTCGTATCTGGATCCTGGCCCTGGCCATGCTGGCCGTGCCGATGTTCTGGCTGTTCGGCCCGACGGAGGTGGGTGCGACGCCACCGCCCGGCGCGGCCGGCTGGCAGGCCGACGCGAGCCGCTCCTATCCCGGCCGGCAGATCCTGGCCCTGGACCGGCGCGGCGACGGCCGGATCGTCGAGGTGCTCGGCGACCTGGCGACCGCCGGGCGCGTGGTGATCCTGATCCCCGGCGTCGACACCACGCTGGCCACCTTCGACACCGGCCTGGGTGGCGTCGGGCGACGCGCGCCGGCCTGGCAGGCGCGGCAGCTGTTCCACCAGGCCGGCCCGGGCGTCGCGGTGATCGCCTGGCTCGGCTACGACCCGCCCGAGGGGATCGGCCGCGCCGCACTCCGCGAGGACCGGGCCGCGGCCGGGGCGCGGGCGCTGGAGAGCTTCGTCGACGACCTCGTCGCCCGGCGGCCGGACCAGCGGATCACGCTGGTCGGGCACAGCTACGGCTCGATCGTCGCCGGGCGGGCCGCGGCTCACCTGCCCGCGCAGGTCACCGACATCGTGGCGCTCGGCAGCCCGGGGATGGGCGTGTCCCGCGCGGCCGACCTGCACACCGGCGCACGGGTGTGGGCCGCCGCCGCACCGGACGACTGGACCCGCAAGCTGCCCGGCATCCGGATCCTCGGACTCGGCCACGGCCGCCTGCCGGTCGACCCGGCCTTCGGCGCGCTGCCGCTGCCCGCCGCGGACGTGCACGGCCACGACGGCTACTTCGTCACCGGAACGTCCACCCTGCGAGCGATCGCCCTGATCGCCTCGGGCCTGGACCAGCTCGCCCCGGCCGCGGTCTAGCCGGCGACCAGCCGCAGCGGCGCGATGGTGCGCAGCGCGTCGGCGGTGGCGTCGTCGGCCGGCAGCTGGACCATCAGGCACAGCCCCTCGTCGCCGGGCAGCTGCATGAGCTCGTAGCTCAGCCGCAGCGACCCGGCCTCCGGATGCTCCAGGCGCGTCACCCCGTGCGCCCGGGGCAGGCCCGGGATCCGCTCCATCCGCCCGGTGAACTCCGCACCGGCCAGCGCGGTCAGCTCGCCGGCGAAGTCCTCGCGGGGCGGCCCGTTCTTGAGGGCGGCGACCTGCTCGTCGGCCATGTGCTCCCAGTCCGGGTAGACCTGGCGGGCCCGCGGATCGGCGAAGACGTACCGGATCAGGTTCGGCTGATCGTCGTCGAGCAGCCCGATCGGCCCGGCCAGCCGGCGGAATCCGGACGTGTACGCCACCAGGTCGCCGATCTGGTTGATCAGCACCGCGGCGGCCGGCTCCAGCTGCTCGAGGACCGCGCGCAGCCCGGGCCGGACGGTGCGCACCGGATCCGACGCGTACGCCGAGCAGCGCAGGCCGCCCGCCACCTTGGTCAGCCGGTACAGGTGGGCGCGCTCGGCGGCGGTCAGCCGCAGCGGGCCGGAGAGCGCCGCGATGACCTGCGGCGACGGGTGCCTGTCGCGGCCCTGCTCCAGGCGGATCAGGTACTCCACGCTGACACCGGCCAGCATCGCCACCTCGGAGCGCCGCAGGCCGGGTGCGCGGCGCCGGTGCCCCGGCGGCAGCCCGACCTCGGCCGGCGTCACCTCGTCGCGGCGCGCGCGCAGGAAATTGCCCAGCTCGTTGTCGCTCACGGATCGACGGTAGCCCGGCCGGGGCCGCCGAAGGTGTCCCCGCCACTACCACCCTGAGCGCGGTCTCCCTGCCGGTCGCGGATCGGCCGACAGTCGGCGCATGGATACCAAAGTTGTGGTGGTGGGTGGCGGTTACGGCGGCATCGCGGCGGCCCGCGCCCTGGACGACGTCGCCGACGTGACGCTGGTCGAGCCCCGCGAGACGTTCGTGCACAACGTCGCCGCTCTGCGCGCGGCGGTCGACCCGGTCTGGGCCGAGAAGATCTTCATTCCGTACGACGGCCTGCTGTCCCGTGGCCGGGTCGTGCGTGACCGGGTGACCCGGGTCGCGCCGGACCACGTCGAGCTGGGCGCGGGCACCCGGCTGGACGCCGACTACCTCGTGCTGGCCACCGGCGCGAGCAGCCCGTTCCCGTCCCGGATGGACGTTCTCGACCGGAGCCGGGCCCTGGAGCGGCTGGGTGAGGTGCGCGACGCGCTGGGCCGGGCCGGCCGGGTGCTGCTGCTCGGGGCCGGGGCGATCGGCCTGGAGTTCGCCGGGGAGATCGCGGCGACGCTGCCCGCGACGTCGGTGACGCTGGTCGACCCGTCCCCGGCCGTGGCCGGCGGCCGGTTCCCGGAGGAGTTCGGCGCCGAGGTGGCCAAGCAGCTGGACGCCCTCGGGGTCACCGTGCTGCTCGGCACGAAGCTGACGGAGCCGCCCGCGGTCGAGCCCGGCGCCGTGCGGCCGTTCACGGTCACCACCACCGACGGCGAGGTGCTCGCCGCCGACCTGTGGTTCCCCTGCTACGGCGGTGAGGTGAACAGCGGCTACCTGGACGGGTCGCTGCGCGCGGCGCGGCAACCGGACGGGCGGCTGGCGGTCACCGAGCACCTGCGCGTCACCGGCCACGACCGGGTGTTCGCGGTCGGTGACCTGACCGCGGTGCCGGAGATGAAGATGGCCCGCGCGGCCGGGCGGCACGGCGAGGTGGTGGCGGCGAACATCCGGGCGCTGATCGAGGGTGGCGAGCTGACCACGTACGAGCCGTTCCCGGACGGGATCGCGCTGACCCTGGGCCCGGCCGGCGGCGTCACCTGGGCGCCCGAGTGGGGCGGGCTGCTCGGTGCCGAGCAGACGTCGCAGTTCAAGGCCACGTTCCTGCTGGAGCGTTTCGAGGAAGCGCTCGGCGCGGCCTAGCGGCGCTGGCGGGCGGCTTCGTAGAGGACCACGGAGCCGGCCGCCGCCGCGTTCAGCGAGCTGGCCGCACCGGCCATCGGGATCCGCAGGATGTGGTCGCAGGCGGCCCGCCAGGCGCCGCTCAGGCCGCGGGTCTCGTTGCCGATCGCGATCACTTTCGGACCGGTGAGGTCGTGGTCGGCCAGGTCGACGTCGCCGCCCTCGTCACTGCCCAGGATCTCCACCGGGAGACCGCCGCGGCGCAGCGCGATCACCTCGTCGACCACCTCGCGGTGGCTGGACACCTGGACCACGGGCAGGGCGAACAGCGAGCCGGTGCTGGCCCGGACGGCCTTCGGGTCGTACGGGTCGGCGGCGTGCCCGGTGATCACCAGGCCGGAGGCGCCGAACGCGTCCGCGGACCGGACCAGCGCGCCGATGTTGGCCGGGGTGGCCGGCCGGTCGAAGACCAGCGTGAGCATCTGCGGGCCGGCCGGAATCCGGGACAGGTCGTCGGCCGGCATCCCGACCACGGCGAGCAGCTCCGGGGACTCCTCGTCCTTGCCGCCCAGCTCGTGCATCAGGCCGGGGTCCAGCGCGAACCGGGACACGCCGGGCACCCGCTCCAGCACGTCCCGGCTCCACTGGGAGAGCCGGCGGGTGTCGTCGAGCAGCAGCGCGTGCACCGGCCAGCCGTGCTCGACGGCGAGCGTGATCGGGCGGACGCCCTGCACCAGGAACTCGCCGGCCCGGTGCCGCTTGGTGCGGTTGGTGAGCAGCGCCTGCCACTGCTGGAAGGTCGCGTTCCGGGTGCTGATGCGCAGTGTCCTGGACATTCCCACTATCCAAGCAGTCCGGGAACGATCGTCGCACTTCGGGTACCGTCCGCTCCGTGACGCGTTTCGTGGCGCTGCTCCTCAGCCGCCACGGCGGGGCCTGATCCGACGACCGGCTCCCCCGCCGTGGGGGCTTGTCGTGCTTTGCCGGTCGCTGTTGTCAGACCCGGCGAAAACGGAGCTCCGTCATGATCAATTGGAATCCCCAGCAACCCAGCCCGATGCCGTTCCACCGCTACCGCCCGGCGCACGAGCGGGTCGCGGTGCCGATCACCGATCGCACCTGGCCGTCGCGCCGGCAGGCCGCCGCACCGCTGTGGGTGCCGGTCGACCTGCGCGACGGCAACCAGGCCCTGGCCGAGCCGATGGACGCGGACCGCAAGCTGCGCGCCTTCGCGCTGATGGTCGCGATGGGCTTCAAGGAGATCGAGGTCGGCTACCCGTCGGCGAGCGGCCTGGATTTCGACTTCGTCCGGCTGCTGGCCGAGCGCGACGACCTGGTCCCGGACGACGTCACCGTGGTGGTCTTCACCGCCGCCCGGGACGACCTGATCAAGCGGACGATCGCGTCGATCGACGGCTTGGCGAAAGCGGTCGTGCACATGTACACGGCGACCGCGCCGACCTGGCGGGATGTGGTCCTGCACGCCTCCCGCAGCGCGCTACAGCGGAAGATCCTGAACGCCGCCGACGTGATCCTGTCCGAGACCGATCGGCTGAGGCACACCTACACCCGGTTCGAGTTCAGCCCCGAGGTGTTCAACCTGACCGAGCCGGAGTACGTGCTGGAGGTCTGCAACGCGGTCACCGGGCGGTGGGACGCCTCGCCGGACCGCCCGGTGATCCACAACCTGCCGGCCACCGTCGAGGTGGACACCCCCAACGTGTACGCCGACCAGATCGAGTGGATGAGCCGGCACCTGGACCGGCGCGACGACGTGATCCTGTCCGTGCACCCGCACAACGACCGCGGCACCGGGGTGGCCTGCGCCGAACTGGCCGTGCTGGCCGGCGCGCAGCGCGTCGAGGGCTGCCTGTTCGGCAACGGCGAGCGGACCGGCAACGTCGACCTGGTCACCCTGGCCATGAACCTGTACGCCCAGGGCATCGACCCGAAACTGGACTTCTCCGACATCGACCGGGTCCGCGAGACGGTCGAGTACTACAACCGGATGCCGGTGCCGGACCGGCACCCGTACGGCGGGTCGCTGGTGTACACCGCGTTCAGCGGCACCCACCAGGACGCCATCGACAAGGGGATGGTGTTCCACGCCAAGCGCGCCGCCGAGTTGGGCGTGCCGGAGTCCGAGGCGCCGTGGGAGGTGCCGTACCTGCCGGTGGACCCGGCCGACGTGGGCCGGTCGTACGAGGCGGTGATCCGGGTGAACAGCCAGTCCGGCAAGGGCGGGGTGGCGTATCTGCTGCGCACCGAGCACGGCCTGGACCTGCCGGCCGGGCTGCGGGCCGAGGTGGGCGCGCTGGCCCAGGCGGCGAGCGAGACCCGGGCCGGCGGCGGGGAGCTGAGCCCGGCCGAGCTGTTGACGATCTTTCAGGACGAATACCTGGCGAAGCCGGGGTTCTCGGTCGATCTGGACGGCGTCGAGGTGGTCGAGGAGGCGGCCCATCCGTGGCGGGGTGGGGTGATCGCGTACGTCAAGTGCCGGATCGGGGCACGGGAGCGCTGGGGCGCCGGCGTGGCCGGATCCGGCCCCGCGGCCCGGCAGGCGGCGATGACCAGCGCCGCGATCCGCTCCTCCCGGTGATCAGAAACGGCCGCTTCGGGTCTGCCGTACGACGCGACGATGACGTATCGTCCATGCCCTCACATTCCGAAAGGACCCTCCTGGTGCTCCGCACTCTCCGGCCCGCCCTGCTGCTGGCCACCGCAACGGTGACGGCCGGCGTGCTGGCCGTCCCCGGCGCCGCGTTCGCCGCCGACACCACCACGCAGCTGACCGCCGCCCAGATGGCCGCGGCGCTCAAGACCGTGGCCGGCACCACCGGCGCCTCGGCCGCCAAGGGCTGGGCCGGCGGCTTCACCCTGACCGGCAAGGGCGGCTCGGGCACCGCCACGTTCGTCACGGACCCGGTCGGCGGGCGGGCGTACACCCGGGTCGACGTGCCGTACCAGCACGAGACCACGTACGCGGTCGCCAAGTCGGGTGTCTACGAGTCGCTGAGCACGGCCAAGGAGAAGGCCGCGGTCACGATGATGCGCAAGACCTCGGTGAAGTTCGTGTTCACCGCGAAGCCGACGCTGAACCTCACGTCGTGGACGAGGGACAACAGCGCCGACCCGTCGACCGTGCTCACCGGCGACACCGAGTACGCCGGCACCAAGGTCGAGCACGCCGACAACTCGGCCACCTACAAGTACGACGACGGCGAGGAGGGCTCGTACTCCTTCGAGGTGTCCGCGACCGGCGAGCTGACCAGCGCGAAGATCAGCCTCGCCGGCTACCTGGACGCGACCTACACCTGGCGGTACGGCGCGCAGAGCATCACCCTGCCGACCGCCGCGCAGACGGTCGGCAGCGCCACCATGACCAAGGCCCTGGCCTACGTCAACCTCCGCACCGACGTGCAGAAGCTCGCCAAGAAGAGCGCCGCCGACGTCCGCACCGCCGCGAACAAGCACACCGTCCGCGTCTCGGTCCTCCGCAAGGTCGTCAAACGCGACGTCGCCAAGTTCAACAAGGCCGCCAAGGTCACCGTCGTGAAGGTCACCGCCGTCACCGGCGGCGTCCGCATCAGCGCCCGCAACCCCTGGACCGGCGTCAAGGTCACCTACACCATCAAGGCCTCCGGCAAGAAGGTCCTCGTCACCAAGAAATAAACCCCGATTTCCGGTACGCGACAAGGCCGGCGCCCGTGGTGGCGCCGGCCTTGTCCGTGCACCGGGATTCAGCCCGGAGCGGCCTCGCGGTCGTGACCCGGAGCGGACATCGCGTCGAGGCACGGGACTGTGCCAGGTCGTACGAAATCTGGTTTTTTCAGGATGTGCTGACCTCGGCGGCCGGGCGGCGCAGGGCCCGGCGGACCGGCTCGAAGCGGCCGCGCAGGCCGGCCAGGCCGCCCGGGACGAAGTAGACGGCCAGGATGAACAGCGTGCCGAGGACGAACAGCGGCTGGCCGAACGGGCCGGGCAGCTGGCCGCCGAGGCGGGCCAGACGCTGGTCCAGGAAGGCGTACAGGATGCCGCCGGCGACCGCGCCCCAGCGGGTGCCGGCGCCGCCGAGGACCGTCATCACGATCAGGGCGAGGGTGAACTCGGAGGACGCGACGTGCGGTGCGGCGCCGCCCACCACCAGGACGTAGGCCGCGCCGCCGAGCGCGGCCAGGGCGCCGGCCACGACGAAGGCGAGGAGCTTCAGACGGTACGGCGACAGGCCGACCACCGCGATCCGGCGTTCGTCGTCGCGCAGGCCGATCAGCGTACGGCCCAGCGGAGCCCGGTCGACGGCGTGCACCACCAGCACGGTGACCACCAGGAACGCCAGTGCGAGCCAGTACAGGTGGACCGTGTTCACCACGCCGACCAGGCCGCTGGGCAGCCCCGAGGTCTTCAGCGGCAGCCCCTCCTCGCCACCGGTCAGCCCGCCCGGATCCCGGTTCACCAGGATGTAGCCGACCTGCGCGAAGGCGAGCGTGACCATCGAGAACGCGATCCCGGACGTCTTCAGCGCGACCGAGCCGAGCAGCGCGGCCAGCGTCGCCGCGACCAGCACGGTCACCCCGACGGCGCTCCACAGCGCCCAGCCGTAGTGGCTGACCAGGATGTCCACCCCGTAGGCGCCGGACGCGATGTACAGCGCGTGGCCGAAGGAGAGCAGCCCGGCCCGGCCGAACAGCAGGTCGTAGCCGAGCGCCAGGCCGCCGAAGACCAGGCAGACGGCGAGCAGCTGGAGCGTGCCGGGCGCGTTGAGCGGGCCGTCGAACAGGCCGGGCAGGTTCAGCGTCGACCACGGCAGCACGACGGCGACCAGCAGCAACCCGAGGGGCAGGTACTTCTTCACGCGGTCGCCACCTTCCCGGCGATCCCGGCCGGGCGCAGCAGCAGCACGATGGCGAGCAGGGCCACCACGCTGACGTCGCCGGCGCCGGACGCGCCGTAGTAGTTCACGAACTGCTGGAGGATGCCGACCACCACGGCGGCGACGGCGGAGCCGGTGACCGAGCCGAGGCCGCCGATCACCACGACGATGAACGCGAAGATCAGCAGCGAGCCGCCCTGGCCCGGCGAGATCGAGGTGAAGTACATCCCGCCGAGAATCCCGGCCAGGCCGGCCAGGGCCCCGCCGATCGCGAAGACCAGGGTGAACGCGTTGCGCACGTCGATGCCGAGCGCCTTGACCATGTCCCGGTTCTCCACGCCGGCCCGGATCACCAGGCCGTACCGGGTGAACCGGAGGAAGGCGAGCAGGCCGGACAGCACCAGGACGGCGGCGCCGATCAGCAGGAACCGGTCGTCCGGCACCTGGGCGCCGACGATCGTCGTGACGTTCTTCGTGAACGCGAAGCTCGGGAACACCCGGGCGTCGGCGCCCCAGATCGACTGGAGCAGCGCCACCCCGGCCAGCGACAGCCCGACGGTGACCAGCACCTGTTCGGTGTGCCGGGTGTAGAGCGGGCGGATCATCGCCAGCTCGACCAGCGCGCCGGTGGCGGCGGCCGCGACGACGCCGGCCACCACCGCGAGCGGCAGGCCGAGGTGCGGCTCGGCCCACCAGGTGACGTAGGCGCCGACCGAGAGGAACAGGCCGTGCGCGAAGTTGAGCACCCCGGCCAGGCCGAAGACCAGGGACAGGCCGGAGGCGATCAGGAAGTAGAGCGCCGCCAGGCCGAGCCCGGTCAGGGTCAGCAGAACCACAGTGGACAACTCAGTGCCTCCCGACGCCGAGCAGGGATCGCGTCGCGTCGCCGTCCGCGAGCAGGTCGGTGGCCGGTCCGCGCCAGGCGACCCGGCCGGTCTCGAGCACCACGGCGTCGGTGGCGAGTTTGCGGACCACCGCGAGGTTCTGTTCGACCAGCAGCACCGGCACCCGCTCGGCGACCCGGCCGAGCACGGTGGCCACCGAGGTGACCACGGCCGGCGCGAGACCCTTGGTCGGCTCGTCGACCAGCAGCAGCCGGTTCGGGTTGAGCAGCACCCGGGCGATCGCCACCATCTGCTGCTGGCCGCCGGAGAGCGTGCCGGCCCGCTGCTGCGCGCGCTGCCTCAGCTCCGGGAACAGGTCGTGCACCAGGGCGTAGTCCGGGTCCGGGACCCGTTCGGCGAGGCGCAGGTTCTCGGCGACGGTCAGGCCCGCGAAGACGCAGCGGTCCTCGGGCACGTAGGCCAGGCCGTCGCGGACCAGCTTGTGGGTGGGCCGGCTTCTGGTCACCGCGCCGCCGAACTCGATCACGCCCGCGGCCGGGACCTCGCCGATGATCGCGCGCAGCGTGGTGGTCTTGCCCACCCCGTTGCGCCCGAGCAGGGCGGTGACGCCGGTCGGCGCCACGTCGAAGGTGACGCCTTGCAGGATGTGCGAGCCGCCGAGGCGTACCGAAAGGTCGGCGACCTGCAGGATCGGCGAGCTCACAACCCCTCCCCCAGATAAGCCTCCTGCACGAAGGAGTCCGCCATCACGGCGTCCGGGGTGTCGCAGGCGAGCAGCGCGCCGTGGTGCAGCACGGCGACCCGGTCGGCGAGGTCGAGCACCACGTCCATGTGGTGCTCGACCATCAGCACGCTGCGGCCGGTGCCCGCGGTCAGCCCCCGGATCACCTCGACCAGGGTGGGCACGTCCTCGGTGCTCACCCCGGCCATCGGCTCGTCCAGCAGCAGCACCCGGGGCTCGCCGGCCAGCAGCAGCGCGATCTCGAGCTTGCGTTTCTCGCCGTGGGCCAGCGAGCCGGCGTCCCGGCCGGCCCGGTGCTCGAGGTGCACCTCGGCCAGGATCTCCGCGGCGCGGGCCGCGACCTCCCGGTCCGCGCGGCGGCGCCAGGCGCGCATCGCGCCGCCGCGCCGCGCCTGCACGGCGAGCGCGACGTTCTCGGCGACGGTCAGCGACCCGAAGACCGCTGACGTCTGAAAGGTACGACCCAGGCCGCGCCGGGCTCGACGGTACGGCGCCAGCGCGGTCACGTCGTCCCCGGTGAGCCGGATCCGGCCGGCGCTGGGCCGGCGCAGCCCGCTGATCAGGTTGAACAGCGACGTCTTGCCGGCGCCGTTCGGTCCGATCAGCGCGACGAACTCGTCCGGCGCCAGCTCCAGCGTCACGTCGTCGACGATCGGCACCGCGCCGATCCGCCACGACACCCCCTCGACGGCGAGGGCCGTCATCTGTCTCAGCCCTTCATCGCGGCAGCCGGCGGAGCGGCGGCCTCGGCGTCGATCGTGCCGGTCGCGGTGGCGGTCGCCGCGTCCCCGGCGCCGGTCAGCTTGGCCTGGAACATCGGCTGGAGCAGCGCGTGGTCCTCGGCGCGGACGGTCAGCTTGCCCTTGACCGAGTCGAAGCTGTAGCCCTCCAGCGCCGTGACCATCTTGTCCGCGTCGTCCGGGCTCGCCTCGAGCGCGTGCACGATCATCTGTGCGGCGGCGAAGCCGTCCGGGTGGAACAGGTCGGTCCTGCCGCCCGGCACCGCGGCCTTGAGCGCCTGGTAGGCCGGATTGTCCACGGCGCCGTCGAAGTAGTGGGCGAGCAGGTTCAGCTTGGCGCCGCCGGCGCCGAAACCGGCCCACGAGGCCCGGATGTCCAGCCCGGTGACGACCTTGGTGCCGGCCAGCACGCCCTGCTGGTCGAGCGCCTGCCACATGGCGCCGGCCGTGGTGCCGGCCCAGGCGACGAAGACCAGGTCCGGCTTGGCGGCCTTGATCTGGCTGGCGAACGGGGTGAAGTCGGTGGCGCTGGCCGGCACCGCGATGCTGGTCACCGTCGCGCCGGCGCCGCCGAGCACCTTGGTGACCGCGTCCACGTTGGACTTGCCGAACGCCGAGTCGGGGGCGAAGACGGTGACCTTCTTGCCGTCGCCGAGGAACGCCTTGGCGGTCAGCACGTCCTGGTACGACTGCCGGCCGGACCGGAACGTGTACTTGTTGGCCCCGGTGAGCCCGTCGGTGGCGGCCGGGCCGGAGACGAACAGCACCTTGTTCTCCGCGGCCAGCGGCGCCACCTGGAGCCCGACGCCGGAGCTGGTCGAGCCGGCCAGCACCTTGTAGCCCTTGCCGATCAGGTCCTTCGCGGCGGAGACCGCCTTGACCGGGTCGCCTGCGTCGTCGGTCCAGGTCACGTTGACGGTGCGGTCACCGATCTTGCCGGTGCCGTTGGTCGCGTACGCCAGACCGGCCTTGAACCCCTCGGCGTACTGCGCGCCGTAACTGGCGAGCGGGCCGGACTGGGAGTAGACCACCCCGACGTCGATGGACGAGTTGTCGCCGGCCGACCCCTGCGGACTGCCACAGCCGCTCGCGGTCGCCACAAAAGCTGTCAGCGCGGCGCCCAAGAGTGTGCGCCGGGATGTCGTCAAGCTCCTCATCGGACGCCTTCCGTTAATAAGCATTTCGGTGTGGCCACACGGTAGGAGCTGGCCAGTGACCCAGGCCACCTTCCCCGATCACATGGGTCACCCGGCCCTTGTGTGGTTCGCACACATATTCGCCACCGTCACTGATCCGTACGGTCACCGCCATGACGACGGCACAGGTGGTCGACCTCGACCTGACGGGACGCACCGCGCTGGTGACCGGCGCCGGCAGTGGCATCGGGCGCGCGTGCGCCGAACGACTGGCCGCGGCCGGCGCCGAGGTGCTGGTGGTGGACATCGACGAGCGCACGGCGAAAGAGGTGGCCGCGGAGATCGGCGGGCGGGCGATCGGCGTCGACCTGTCCGACCTGGACGCGGTCGACGCGCTCCCGGCGACGGTCGACGTGCTGGTCAACAACGCCGGCCTGCAGGTGGTGGCGCCGCTGCCGGAGTTCCCGCCGGACAAGTTCGCGCTGATCCAGCGGGTGATGGTGGAGGCGCCGTTCCGGCTGACCCGGCTGGTGCTGCCGCACATGTACGACCGCGGCTGGGGCCGGATCGTCAACATCTCCTCGGTGCACGGGGTGGTGGCCTCGCCGTACAAGGCCGCCTACGTGACCGCCAAGCACGGACTGGAGGGCCTCTCCAAGGTCACCGCGCTGGAGGGCGCCGCGCACGGGGTGACCGCGAACTGCGTGAACCCGGCGTTCGTCCGGACCCCGCTGGTCGACAAGCAGATCGCCGACCAGGCCGCGGTGAACGGCATCGCCGAGTCCGACGTCGTCGAGAAGATCATGCTGAAGCGGGCGGCGATCAAACAGCTGATCGAGCCGGAGCAGGTGGCCGAGACCGTCGCCTATCTGTGCAGCCCCCCGGCCTCGTTCATCACCGGCTCGTCGATCATGATCGACGGCGGCTGGACCGCGCACTGACCGGGGAGGTTGTTCGATGGAGGAGATCGACGTAGCGGTGGCCGGCGGCTCCCTGCGCGTGCTGAGCTGGCCGGCCGACGGGCCGGTGGTGATCGCCGCGCACGGCATCACGGCGAACGCGCTCTCCTGGGCCGCGGTCGCCCGGGAGCTGGCCGGCAAGGTGCACCTGGTCGCACCGGATCTGCGTGGGCGGGCGTTTTCCGCCGGTTTGCCGGGACCATATGGGATGAGCACACACGCCGACGACCTGATCGCTGTCGCCACCCACTTCGGTGTCGAGAAGGCGCCGCTGGCCGGGCACTCGATGGGCGGGTTCGTGGTGGCGGCCACCGCGGCGAGGCATCCGGACCGGGTCGGGCCGGTGCTGATGGTGGACGGCGGCATCTCGCTGGGCGTGCCGGCCGGCATCGACGTGGACGTGGCCCTGGAGGCGGTGATCGGCCCGGCGATGCGCCGGCTGTCGATGACCTTCGCGTCGGCCGAGGAGTATCTCGACTACTTCCGGCAGAACCCGGCGCTCGGCCGGTACTGGTGCCCGGACCTGGAGGCCTACATCCTGCGCGACTTCACCGGCAGCGGCTCGACGTGCAACCTGGAGGCGATCCGCGGGGACGCGGCCGACATGCTGCGCAACCCGCCGCCGGCGCCGTTCCCGCTGCTCTGGGCGCCGCGCGGGCTGATGGACGAGGAGACCGGCCTGTACCGCGCCGAGCAGCTCACCGGCGTCGACGCCGAACCGGTCCCCGACGTCAACCACTACACCATCCTGCTCGGCGCCGGAGCCGAGCACGTCGCCGCCCGCATCCTCACGATGATCTGACCGACAAGATCAAGACCGATTTCCGGTACGCGGTGAGCCCGGCGCCGTGCTCTCCTGGCACCGGGATTCAGCCCGGAGGTGCCTCGCGGCCGTGACCACGAGCGGACATCGCGTCGAGGCACGGGACTTTGCACAGCCGTACAAAAATGTCTTGAATGTCGTAAGCCTGCGGCCAGAGCTGGATCAGCCATTCCTCGACGCCCTCGTGGTCGGTCTCGCGCGTCAGGAGCTCCATGGCCTGGCCCTGCCCCCGGATGTGCGCGCGCAGCCGCTGCGGCCCGGTCGGCGGCCGCGGTGCTCGCCCGCCGCAACGAGGCGGTCTGCGACTCCTGGGTTGCCGGGAGTCGACGAAAACGGCGGGGTCACCGAGGTGGCCCCGCCGTCCGCCGGTCAGATCAGCGGGAACTTCTGCGCCGCGCTGCCGTTGCAGTCCCAGATCTGCAGCCGGGTGCCGTTGGCCGTGGCCCCGCTGGGCGCGTCCAGGCAGCGGCCGGACTGCGGGTTGCGCAGCGAGCCGTCGGCCTGCTGCTGCCAGACCTGACCGCCGACGCCGTTGCAGTCCCAGAGTTCGACCTGGGTGCCGTTGGCGGTGCCGTTGCCGATGATGTCGAGGCAGCGGCCGAGCGTGCGCAGCGCGCCGTTCGACTGGTGGAACCAGTGCTGGTCGACCGCGTACGACTGGCAGTCCCAGATCTGCACGGCCGTGCCGTTGCCGCCGTTGTCGTCCCCGCCGACGTCGACGCACTTGCCGCCCGGCGTGCCGGCCGGGCCACCGGCGTTCACCGCGAACTTCTGCGCGGCCGCGCCGTTGCAGTCCCACAGCTGCAACCGGGTGCCGTTGCCGGTGTTGCCGTTCGGCGAGTCGAGGCAGCGGCCGGACTGCGGGTTGCGCAGCGAGCCGTCGGCCTGCTGCACCCACTTCTGGGCGCCGCCGCCGTTGCAGTCCCACAGCTGGATGAGCGTGCCGTTGGCGGTGCCGTTGCCGGTCGCGTCGAGGCAGCGGTTCAGGGTACGCAACGAGCTGTCCGCGAAGTGCGTCAGATGCTGGTCCTCGGCGTACACCTGACAGTCCCACAGCTGGACGGCGGCGCCGTTCTTGCCGGTGTCGTCGGCCGCCACGTCCACGCACTTGCCGCCCGGCCCGGTGACCGTCCCCTGCGGGCCGTTCGGGACGTCGGTCCGGCCGGCGTAACCGACGCTGACCACGTTGGCCTGCACGGCGTTCTCGGCCGCGTCGGTCGGGTAGCCGTAGGTCATCGCACCCTCGAACCAGGTGCCCCGGTTGCGGTTCGAGTTGTCGCCGCCGATCGCCAGGATGATGCCGCCCTCCTGGTGCATCGGCTTGTAGCCCGGCTTGTCGGTGGGCAGCGAGCCGTTGTACCAGGTGGTCAGGCCGCCGGACTGGGAGTTGCCGCCCTTGAGCGCGTACGTGGTCTGGCCGTTGTTCTTCAGCACCGCGGTGACGAAGGCCGAGTTGTTGCCCGGGTTCGGGTTGGAGCCGTTCCCGCCCTGGAACATCCCGTTCTCCAGGTCCGCCTCGATCCACGGGCCGGAACCCTGGCACGGCGCGAAGTAGCAGGTGGTGGCGATGCTGACGGCGTCCATGTGCCCGTTGCCGGTGTCGTACGGGGTGGACTCGGCGTTGCCGTAGTCGAAGCAGCAGTCGGAGCCGACGTGGGTGCCGCTGGCGACCATGTAGACGCCCTCGGGCTGCCCGTTGACGGCGACGCCGGACGCGACGCCGGTGTAGCGGTAGCCGACGCCCGGGGTGCCCCAGATGCCGTACACCTTGTGCCCGCCGGCGGTCACCGCGATCACACCGGCGCCCGCTCCGCGGTCGCCGCTGCCGGCCCCGCCGTCGGGGGCCACGGAGAGGTCGTTGTGCCGGCTGGTCTGGTCGTAGATCTTGGTGATCCGGCAGGTGCTGCCGTTGCAGAAGGCGTCCTGGGCACCGGCGTCGGCGTACCCGCCGGCGGCCAGCGTGCCGACGTCGTGGGCGGCGCCGTCGGAGGCCCGGGTCACCTGGTAGAGCCGGCCGCTGTACGCACCGAACAGGGCACGGGTGGTGCTGTGCGCGGCGACGCAGGCGGTCCCGTTCGAGGCGTAGATGTCGCACGGCAGGGTGCCGGCGGCGTGGGCCGGGCTCGGCGCCCCGATCAGGCCGGCGATCAGGATCATCACCGCGAGGACGAGAGAGCGTTTTCTGGACATGCTGAAGGTGCTCCTATCGGTGGCGGACGGAGCTGGCTGACATCGACATCCGTCGAGTCGTTGATGTTTCGGAAGTTACGCCGCTCTGATCGAATGAGTCAATATGCGGCGACTAATGTGCGACTATGTTTGATCCGGGATCCATCCTCCAGTGCCCGGCGGGTCGGCGGCTGGTTCTCATTCAGCCGGGGTGATGCCGCCGACGAGCCGCGACACCACAATGCGGCGCTATGACCAGCGATGCTTCTGTTCCGCGTACGGTCCTGCCGATCCCGGACCGGCAGCACGTCGGCCTCACGACGTTCGACGCGAAGGACCCGGACACCCGGTTCGCGCCGATCGAGCCGCTCCGGCCGCCGGCGGGTGCGCCCAACGTGCTCGTCGTTCTGCTCGACGACGTCGGATTCGGCGCGTCGTCGGCGTTCGGCGGGCCGTGCGCGACGCCCGTGGCCGAGCGGCTGGCGGACAACGGGCTGAAGTTGACGCGTTTCCACACGACGGCGCTGTGTGCGCCGACCCGTCAGGCGTTGCTGACCGGCCGCAACCATCACGCCGCCGGCATGGGCGGCATCCCCGACATGGCCACGTCGTCGCCGGGGTACACGTCGATGCGCCCGAAGGCGACCGCGCCCCTCGCCGAGATCTTGACGCTCAACGGCTTCAGCACCGCGCAGTTCGGCAAGTGTCATGAGGTGCCGATGTGGCAGAGCAATCCGATGGGGCCGTACGACTCGTGGCCTGCCAAGGGCGGCGGCTTCGAGTACTTCTACGGGTTCCTCGCCGGTGAGACGAACCAGTGGTATCCGGCGCTGTGTGAGGGCACCAAGTTCATCGAGCCCGGCCGGACACCGGAAGAGGGCTACCACTTCACCGAGGACATGACCGACAAGGCGATCGGGTGGGTGCGCCAGCAGAAGTCGCTCATGCCCGACAAGCCGTTCTTCATGTACTACGCGCCCGGCGCCACACACGCGCCGCACCACGTGCCCAAACAGTGGGCCGACAAGTACCGGGGCCGGTTCGACGACGGGTGGGACGCGTTGCGCGAGCGTACCTTCGCGCGGCAGAAGGAGCTCGGGGTGATCCCGCCCGACTGTGCTCTCACCGAGCGTCCGGAAGCGGTCCCGGCCTGGGACGACATGCCGGAGGAGCTCAAGCCCGTGCTCCGGCGCCAGATGGAGGTTTACGCGGGTTTCCTGGAGCACACCGACCATCACATCGGCCGGCTCCTCGACGCCATCGAGAATCTCGGGGTGCTCGACGACACGCTCGTCTTCTACATCATCGGTGACAACGGCGCGAGCGCCGAGGGCACGATCAACGGCACTCTCAACGAGATGTTCTACTTCAACGGCGTCGCCGACCTCGAGAGCGCCGACTACATGCTCGAGCACATCGACGACTTCGGCGGGCCCGAGGCCTACAACCACTACGCGGTCGGCTGGGCGCACGCGATGTCGACGCCCTACCAGTGGACCAAGCAGGTGGCCTCGCACTTCGGCGGCACGCGCAACGGCACCGTCGTGCACTGGCCGAACGGTTTCGAGGCCCGCGGTGAGTTGCGGCACCAGTTCCACCACGTCATCGACATCGCGGCCACCGTGCTCGACGTCGCCGGTCTGCCCGCGCCCGACTCCGTGAACGGCATCATCCAGGAGCCGATGCACGGCGTCAGCATGCGGTACTGCTTCGATCAGGCCGGCGCCGCCGAGGCACGGCAGACCCAGTACTTCGAGATGCTGTGCAACCGCGGCATCTACCACAACGGCTGGACCGCGGTCACCAAGCACCGGACTCCCTGGCTGCACGTTCCGGTGCCGTCCTTCGACGACGACGTGTGGGAGCTCTACGACACGTCGACCGACTGGACACAGGCCCACGACGTCGCCAAGGAGCATCCCGATCAGCTCCGGCGGCTCCAGCAGCTGTTCATGATCGAGGCGACGAAGTACAACGTCTTCCCGCTCGACGACCGGCTCCTCGAACGGTTCGTCGCCGCCCTCGCCGGTCGTCCGGAGCTCGTCCAGGGCGAGGCGCAGCTGCTCTACGGGGGTACGGACCGGCTGAGTGAGAGCTCGGTCCTCAACGTCAAGAACGTGAGCCACGCGATCACGGCGGAGATCGAGGTCCCCGACGGCGCGCCGAGCGGCGTGCTCGTCACGCAGGGCGGGCGATTCGGCGGATGGGCCCTGTACCTGCTCGACGGCAGACCGGTCTACTGCTACAACCTGCTCGGCATCTCCTTCACCCACGTACGAGGTGACGCCGCGATCGCGACCGGCACGCATCAGGTACGTCTCGAGTTCACCTACGCGGGTGGCGCGCTGGGGGCGGCGGCCGATCTCTCGCTCTTCGTGGACGGATCGCAGGTCGGCAGCGGGCGGCTGGAACGCACGACCCCGATCGTGTTCTCCGGTGACGAGGGCCTGGACATCGGGACCGACACCGGCTCCCCGGTCACCGACGAGTACGCGGGACGAGCCGGTTACCCCGGCACCGTCCAGTGGGTCCGCCTCGACGTCGACAAGGACAACCACAGCCACCTGATCACGCCGGAGCAACGCTTCCACCTCATCATGGCCCGCCAATAGCGGCCGGCGACGCCCATGCATTCCACGACGATTCTGATCATCGCCGCGGCGATCTTCGGCTGGGGCGTCGTGTCCGGCCGGCTCCAGCGCGCCGACTTGACCGCGCCGATCGTCTTCGTGGCGATCGGCGGATTGATGGCGGCCGGCGGCCTCGTCGACGCGTCGTCCGCTCCCGGGTACGCGAAGCCCCTGGTCGAGATCACCCTGGTCCTGGTGCTGTTCTCGGACGCCGCCGGGGTGCCGTTCAGTCAGGTACGCCGGGACCTGGGCCGGTACCTGCGGCTGCTCGCCGTCGGGCTGCCCCTGACCGTCCTCGCCGGATGGGCGCTGGCCTACTGGTTCTTTCCCGGCCTCGGCCTCTGGCTCGCCCTGCTGATCGGCGCCGCCCTCGCCCCGACCGACGCCGCTCTCGGGCTCCCGGTCGTCGCCAACCCGATCGTGCCCCGGCGAGTGCGCGAGCTGATCACCGTCGAGAGCGGCCTGAACGACGGCATCGTCACACCCGTGGTGATGCTGGCGCTGGCCGGCGCCGCCTCGGCCGAGGCGGTCAAGGGCGCGCCGAGCCCTCAGCACGCGCTCGCTGAACTGGGCATCGGCCTCGGCGTCGGTGCCGTCGCCGGAGGCTTGGGGGGATGGTTGCTGCGGTGGGCGCGACGTCGTGGGTGGGCCGCCGAGGACTTCGCCGGCATCGCCGTGCTCGCCCTGGCGCTGGTCGCCTACCTCGCCGCGGTGGCCGTGCACGGCAACGGTTTCATCGCGGCCTTCTGCGCCGGGCTGGCCTTCGGAGCCCTGGCCGGGCCGCGGGGACCCGCCGAGCTGGTGTTCCTGGAGCAGGCCGGCGGCCTGGTGTCGCTGCTCGTCTGGCTGGTGTTCGGTGCGATCGCCATCCCGATCGTCATCGCGTCGGCCGGCCCCGTCACCGTGCTGTACGCCGTCCTGAGCCTGACGCTGGTACGCATGGTGCCGGTCGCGCTGGCCTGCATCGGCGCCGGTTTCGATCGCAAGACGGTGCTGTTCATCGGCTGGTTCGGCCCACGCGGCCTCGCCTCACTGGTCTTCGCCCTGCTCAGTCTCGAAGAGCTCGGGGACGGCGCCGACCCGGCGGTCACCGTCATCGGTCTGACCGTGCTCATCAGCGTCGTCGTGCACGGTCTCACCGCGAAGCCGCTGGCCACCCGGTACGGAAACGCCGCCACCCCGGAACCCCGCTCGACACCGGAAGAGGTGCGGTAGGGGCAGCTTCGTTCCGCAGAGGCCTTCGGCGACCGCCGGCCGCCTGGTCACGGACGACGTCGCAGGGATGAGGCCGAGCTCCGGGTCACCCGGTGAGGGGGAGGTGGCAGCTCCGGGTGGGTCGATATGGTCTGCGCCGGTGCCGCCGGACGGGTGAGAGGAGAGCCTGGTGGGCTCGACCGAGGCTGTTCATCGACCCCACCCGCCCGGCCCGGCACCGGGCAAGCACATGGTCTGGGTGCGCGGGGGCGACTTCCTGATGGGCTCCGAGGACTTCTACCCGGAGGAGCGGCCGGTCCACCGGGTGGCCGTCGACGGGTTCTGGATGGACACCCATCCGGTGACCAACTCCGCGTTCCGCCGCTTCGTCAAGGCCACCGGCCATCGGACCGCCGCCGAGCTGGCACCGGACCCGGCCGACTACCCCGGCGCCGATCCCGCATTGCTGGTCCCCGGCGCGCTGGTCTTCCGGGCGACCAGCGGACCTGTCGACCTGGGTGACTGGCGGACCTGGTGGGCGTGGGTGCCCGGGGCCGACTGGCGGCACCCGGAGGGCCCGGGGTCGACCCTGCACGGGCGTGACCGGCACCCGGTCGTCCAGGTGGCCTATGCCGACGCGGTCGCGTACGCGGCTTGGGCGGGCAAGACCCTGCCCAGCGAAGCCGAGTGGGAGTACGCCGCGCGGGGTGGCCTGGAGGGCAAGGTGTTCTGCTGGGGGGACGACTTCGCCCCCAAGGGCAGGATGCTGGCCAACACCTGGCAAGGGGAGTTCCCTTGGCAGAATCTGCTCCTGGACCGCTACGCCGGCACCTCCCCGGTGGGTGCGTTCCCGGCCAATGGTTACGGCCTTCACGACATGGCCGGCAACGTCTGGGAGTGGACCAGTGACTACTTCGCCCCGAGCCACCCCGATGAGGCCGGGCACCCCTGCTGTGTGCCCCGCAATCCTCAGGTCAGCGCTCCGGTCCTGGCCGAGGCGATCCCGCGCCGGGTCATCAAGGGCGGCTCGCACCTGTGCGCGCCCAACTACTGCCTGCGCTACCGGCCGGCGGCCCGCCAGGCCGAGGCGGTGGACACGTCGACCGGCCACATCGGCTTCCGCTGCGTCATCCGCCCCGCCATCAGCGCATCCGGTTGAGCGATGGACCCACGCGACGAGTGCGGTCGAATACCGGAAGTGGCCGGGCCGCTTCCACGGCGTCACGCGGCGCCCGCGAACCCACCATGAGTCGCAAAACGGTCAAGTCGACACGGTCAGGCGGGGAGCAGCACCCTCTGACGGATCGAGGTCAGCGGAATCGAGCATCTTGGCGAGTGCTCGACGATCGATCTTGCCCGCGCGGTTGAGAGGCATCTCGTCCAGCCAGACGTAGGCGCGTGGAATCATCGGCGCGGGTAGCCAATCACCCAGTTGGCTCGTGATCAGCTCGTCGGGTCGCCGTTCGCCGACCAGATAGGCGACGATGGCCGCGCCGCCCGGGATGTCCTCGCGCAACAGTGCTGCCGCGTCGACCACACCTCGGCATTTGCGCAGGTTGTGCTCGACCTCGCCGATCTCGACCCGGTACCCACTGATCTTGACCTGGTCGTCGATCCGGCCGACGTACACGTAGTTCCCGTCCGGCTGAAGCCGAACGCTGTCCCCGGTGGCGTACATGCGCTCGCCGGGCCTCTCGGCGAACGGGTCCGGGAGGAACGAGGCCGCCGTGCGGCCGGGATGACCGAGATAGCCTCTGGCAAGACCGGCGCCGGCCAGGTACATCTGGCCGGTGTCGCCGGCCGGGACGGGGTTCAGCTCCTCGTCGAGGACATAGGCTCGCACGTTGCGGATCGGGCGCCCGATGGGGACCCACTGCGGGGTCGAGGCGTCGCAGGGATACCACGTCGCGGCCACCGAGGCCTCGGTCGGGCCGTAACCGTTGTGGACGACCAGCGAGTCGTTGCTGCCCAGGCCCGGCCCGTCGAGTTGGGACCCGCCGGTGATGACCAGGCGCACACCGGCCGCGGCCAGCCGGGGAAGCAGAGCCGTCCCGTACGGCCCGAGCACCGCGGCCGGGACTTCCAGCGCGGTCACGCCGAGCGCGCGGACGGTGCGCAGGATGCGGTTGGCGGGCAGGTCGCCGCCGTCGGCGATGGCGACGCAGGCGCCGAAGCAGAGCGGCATCAGGCAGTCGTGCATGGTGCTGTCCACCGTGAGCGCGGTCGTCCACAGCATCACGTCGTCGGTCCTGATCAGGTCGATGTCCTCGAACGAGGCGATGATCAGGTTCAGGAGGCCTTCGTGCGGCACGCCGACGATCTTGGGCCGCCCGGTCGAGCCCGACGTGGTGAGCGCGTATGCCAGGTCGAGCGGCCTCGGCGAGGGGAGCTCCGTGGCGGCGAGGCTGTCGTGGCCCGTCTGCGGGCCGGTTACGTCAATGAGCTGAGCGTCGGGCAGCCAGTCGACCGGCGCGGTGGCGAGGACGCGCCCGCAGCCGACGTCGTCGAGCACCCCGCGATTGCGCAGCGGCGGATCGTCGGGGCTCATCGGCAGACACGCCGCGCCGCTTCGCAGGATGGCGACGATGCCGATCAACGCGGCCGGGCAGTGCCGCGCGATGAGACCGACGATCGGTCCGGCGTCGTCGGCCACCAGCTGCCGCGCGAGTCGCGCCGACAGCCGATCGAGCTCGGCATAGGTCCACGAGCGTGCCGAGGTCCGGATGGCCGTGGCCGCCGGCCGCTCGCGAAACTGGCGCTCCAGGAGATCGACCAGGGTCCGTGCACCCGCGGTCCGGGCCGACCGTCGAGAATCCTGCACCACAAGCACCACCTATCGACTAAGTCCGGTCGCCCAGCGACCAGCGGATCGCATCGGGGAGCATCGACTCCCACGCCGCGTAGGTGTGGCCGCCTTCCCCGATCGCGCTTCGTACGACATGTCCGTCGGCCGCGAGCTCGTCAGCTGTGCGTTCGGTCGCTTCCACCAAGCTGAGTCCGTCGTCGAGGATGATGTCCTTCTCCTCCCGGCTCGCGGACAGGAAGAACCGCGACCCGCCTCCCGACCGGCCGGGCCTCGCCGGGCCGAGCCGATGTTCGCTCAGCGGGCCGGAGATGGCCACGGCGCCGTGGAAGCGATCCGGCCGGCGCAGCGCGGAGCGGATCGCCGTGACCGCCCCCAGACTCGCGCCCACCACGACGGCGCGGCCGACCGGCCGGTTCCCGAGCCAGGTGCGCAGGTAGGGAAGCAACTCGTCGGCGAGCGCGTCGACGATCCCGTCGTCGAGGAGCTCGCTGCGGCGGGTCGACCACTCGCTCGGACTCAGGAATATCGCCGCGGTGGTGGGGATCCGATCCTGGAGGGAGAGCCGGTCCAGAATCGCCGGCAGGCGCATGATCTCCACGAACTCGGAGCCGTCGAGGACGATCAGCAACGGGAGGTCGGCATTGCTCCGGAGCGGGTTCTCGGTGGAGATGAACAGATCCACGCGCCGGCGGCCGGCCAGCTTCTCGCCGCGCCAGGTTCGCTGGACGAGCCGGTCCTCACGCGAGGCCGCGCTGAGGTCGGGCAGGCTCTCACGCAGGATCGCGGTCGCGTAGCTCGCCGGCGTCCGATATTCCAGCATCAGCTGCAACGGCACCTCGCGGCCGAGTTCGCGGCGGAGGGTCGCGGTCGCACGCGGCACCAGCAGGGAGTGCCCGCCCTGGTCGAAGAAGTCGTCGGAGGCCGACAGCGGCCTGCCGAGCACGGCGGACCATGCCGCGACGACCCGTGCTTCGAGCCCGGTCGCGGGCGGCAGGTCCACTCCGGCGGGCGTGGTGGCGGTGGTGACCGGTGGCAGCGCGGCGCGGTCGATCTTGTTGTGCGCGGTCAGGGTGAATCGGGGCATCGTGACGAAGTGGTCCGGGCGCATGTACGCGGGCAGTGTCTCGCGGAGCATGTCGCGCAGCGCCCCCATGTCCACCGACCTGGCCGCCACGATGTAGGCGACCAGCGCGGGGCCGGTCGCCAGGGTGGCCCGGACGACCGCCGCCGCGGTGATGTCGGGATGGCGCAGCAGGGCGTGTTCGACCTCGCTGGTCTCGATCCGGAAGCCACGGATCTTGACCTGGTGGTCGGTGCGGCCGAGGAAGTCGATGGCTCCGTTCGGTAGGTAGCGGCCCAGGTCTCCGGTGCGGTACATGCGCGACCCGGGCGGCCCGAACGGATCGGGGACGAACGACGCCGCGGTCAGGCCGGGGCGGGCATGGTATCCCCTGGCCAATCCGTCGCCGGCCAGGAAGATCTCGCCGCGCATGCCGACCGAGACCGGCTGGAGGTCCTCGTCGAGGATGTAGGCACTCGTGTGCGGGATGGGGCGGCCGATCGGAACTCTGCCCGACCACGGCCCGCCTTCGAACACGGTGGCCAGCACCGTGCACTCGGTCGGACCGTACGACGCCACCACCCGGCAGCCGGGCAGGAGTCCCTCCACCAGGGCGAAGCTCCTCGGATTGACGACGTCGCCGCCGACGACGAGCTGGCGCAGCCCGGACAGGATGTGCGGATCCTGCTCGACGAGGATGTCGAGCTGCGGAGAGACCAGCTTGAGCGTGGTGACCTGGTGTTCGCACAGGACATCCCGCAGGCCGTCGAGGAGGGACCCGGGATCGGCGACCACCACCCGGCCGCCGTGGGCCAGCGGTGCCCATTCGAGCACGGCGACATCGAATGTCAGCGGACCGGTCTGGAGGAACACCGATCCCGGGCCTACCTCGAGATAGTGCGGTGCGCCTTCCACCAGCCGGCTCAGGGCTCGATGTGAGATCGCCACCGACTTGGGGTTTCCGGTCGATCCGGATGTCGATATCAGGTAGGCCAGACTGTCCGGAGCCGGGAGAGTCGGAAGATTGTCGGTGGCGTATCCGGTCAGGTCCGGGCTGCCGTCACCGATGGTGAGAACCGGCGTCTCCATCGAGGGCAGGCGGCCCAGAAGCGGCGAGCCGACGATCATCAAGACGGCGGCGGCATCCGACATCAGCAGACGGATCCGGTCGGCGGGGAAGTCGGGGTCGACGGGCAGGTACGGTGCGCCGCATTTGGCCAGCGCGAGCAGCACCACGAATCGTTCGACGGTGCGTTCCAGGCAGACGCCGACCACCTTCTCCGGTCCGACGCCCAGGGTCAGCAGGTGTCGGGCCAGCCGGTTCGCGCGTTCGTTCAGCTGCCCGTAGGACAGCGGGCCGCCGTCACCGACCACCGCCGGCGCGTCCGGCGTGCGGGCGGCCCGGGTCTGCAGACGTTCGACAACGGTGATCCCGGACGCCGGAGTCCGATCGTTGCCGCGCCGCAGCAGCGTGCGGTCGGCCCGGGTGAGCAGGTCGAAGTCGCGCATCGGCGCGTCCGGCGTCGCCACGCCCTGTTCGAGCGTGCGGAGGTAGCGATCCGCGAGCGTGGCGATCGTGGCCCGGTTGAACAGCGCGGTCGGGTACACGAACGTCGCCCGCAGCCGCCCCTCGACGATCCGGGTGGTGAGCGAGAGGTCGAACCTGGCAGTCACCGGCAGGTCGGGTTCCCACCACACCGGCGCGTCCGGATCCTCGGCCAGGTCATCCCGGTCGCCGGCGTGATTCACGACGACGTCGAAGATCGGGTTCCGGTGCGCCTCCGACCCGGCGTTGAGCGCACCCACGATCTGCTCGAGCCGCGCGTCCTGGTGCGCGTCCGCGGCCATCCAGGCGTCCCGGGTCCGGGTGATCGCCTCGCGAAAGGTCAGCTCCGTCGTGGTCAGGTCGACCCGCAGGATCATGGTGTTGATGAAGAACCCGATCAGATCTCGCAGGTCCGGGTGTGTCCGGTCGGACACGATGGCGCCGATGACGACGTCGGACTGGCCGCAGAAGGCCCGGAGCGTCGCGACGAACGCGGCACTGACCACCATCGCCGGGCTCGCGCGCGTACGCCAGGCCAGGGCGGTCATGGCCGCCGTGGCCTCCCTCGACAGCTCGAGCACGACCGTCTCGCCGACCGCGTCGACCGTCGTGGGCCGAGGCCGATCCAGGGGCAGTTCCAACGGTTCGTAGCCGGCCAGCGCCTCGGTCCAGTAGTTCAGCTGGGATCGGAGCAGGTCGTCGGTCAGGAAGTCGCGCTGCCACCTGGCGTAGTCGCCGTACTGGACGGGCAGCTCCGGAAGGCGCGGTGTCCTGGCCGTCAAGGCCGCCTCGTACAGCTCGAACAGATCCCTGGCGAAGACGTCCATCGACCACCTGTCGGTGATGATGTGGTGCATCGTCACCAACAGGCCGGGCCCGTCGGCCAACTCCGCGGCCACCGCTCGAACCAGCGGAGGCCGCGCCAGGTCGAACGGCCGCACGGCGGCCTGCTCGACGGCTTCCCGCCAGTCGGGGCCGGCCCAGACGAGCGGGATCTCGACATGGTCGACGATCTCCTGGGTGACCGTCCCGTCCGGCGACATGACGAACTTCGTCCGCAGGATCTCGTGGCGCCGCACCAGGGCGTCGAGAGCGGCGAGCAATGCCTCGCGGTTCACCTCCGCCGGAAACCGCCAGCCACAGCTGATGTGGTACTGGTCGTGCGACGAGTCCAGTTGGCGCAGCCACCACATTCGCTCCTGTCCCGCCGACAGCGGGAATGCGCTCGCCGTGCTGTCGCGAAACGGTGGGACCGGGTTCCTCGGGCGCGACTGGCGTGCCGGCATTGCTACCCCAAACTCGTGCCTATTTGCGCGAACTCTCAACCGCCGCGGAAATCGTGTTGATGCTGCGGAAGGTTGCCTCCTTGAGCGCCTCGTCCGGCAGCTCGATCTCGAACGTGTCCTCGATGGACAACATCAGGCCCAGGCACGTCAGGGATGTCATGCCCAGGTTCCAGAGATCATCGTCAGGGCGAAGATCCTGGCTGTACCCATTCAGGTTGAGCTGCTTCGTCACGAGGCTGCGAACGGTTTCCGCGACAGACGGTTGATGAGCCGGCATTGCTACCGCGTCCCCCCGGTGCCGGTTGTGGCCCCAGCCGGTTGGGTCACGTCGCCATCGCCCTTGAAGGTACGCAGATAGCGCGCGACACGACGTGCACCATGCAGGTTCCCCTGGGCGTACCAGAGAATGTCGGGGCCCAGGCCGTAATCGACGCCGAGCTGCTCATAGGTCTGCACGGCCATGGTGCGGTAGTAGTCGGTGAGCTGCGAGGTCGTCATCTGCGGTGCGGCCTGCGCGCCGGTCTCGAACCAGGCGGCGAGGCTGTGGGTGACATATTCATCGATCGACCATTCCACGGTCCTGGTCGCCACCGGCTTGCGCATCGGCTGGAAGATCGCGTCGATGATTCCGGACTTTCCCTGTAGTTCATTGGCGACGTGCTCGGCCAGCAGGGGCGCACAGTGGAAGCCGTCACGGTAGGTGCCCGTCATCAGATACAGGCCCGAGGGTGGCATCCAGCCGACCAACGGGAATCCGTCGAGCGTGACGGGACGGTTGCCGGAGCACCATTTCGTGACCTCGTGGATGGCTGCCCGCTCGTCGAGCTGTTGCATCGAGTACTGGGCCAAGAAACGGACGTCGGCCATCCAGGTGACACTGGAGATGGTGTTCACCAGGCGGTTGGTCGCGCCGTAGTACTCCAGCCCGCCGCCTTGCGGCACCACGTGCAGTCCGCAGGCGAACCCGCGATTCGGCGTCCGAACCACGCTGGTGAACGGTTCGCCTCCCGTCCGCTTGGCGATCATCGCGAAGCCGAGCCCCGGAAAGGTCGGCATCAGGTCGGGCACGTCGAACACGGTGCGCACCAGCGACTCGCTGTGGATGCCGGCGGCCACGACGACAGCGCCGGCTTCGATGAGATGGCCGTCGTCCAGCTCGACCCCGGTCACCGCCTCGTCGCTGCCGACCAGCTTCCGTACCGTCTGATCGAGAAGGATCGCTCCGCCGTGCCGCAATCGGCGTTCCAGCGCCGCCAGCACCCCGCGAGCATCCACGGCCCCCTCCGTCGGCAGATGAATGGCACGCAATGCGCGCGACTCCGTCCGGGGGTTGTAACCGGGGATGTCGGTCGGGTCGATCTCCGTCCACGGCTTGTCGTACTCGTCGAGGGCGTCGATGATCGCGGCGAAGTTCACCGTGTCCAGTTCGGCTCCGACGGCGTTCAGGATGATGTGCGATTCCGTCGTCGTCTGCAACGGCCGGTCGGACGGCGCGAACTCACCGAGCCGCCGCAGCGCCTCGGGCCATTTGTCATGGGCGGAGATGCCGAGCTCGAACCTCGTCCGCGCGGCGCCGGTCCGCAGCGATTCGGTCGTGGTCTCACCGAAACAGCCGAGCATCGCACCGGCCGCCTGGCTGGCGCCCGTGTCGCGATGGCTCGGACCCACCACCACCACTGATCCGACCTGGCGCTCGATCAACTCGTCGGCAAGAAACATGCCGAGCGCGCCGTTGCCGATGATCACCACATCAGCCTTGGTCGGCCTCTTGGCGCCGGCGGCGAATGCGAGATCAGGAGACTTCATGGTCGGATTGGACACCCCGGGCTCCTCAGATTTGGATGATGCCACTCAGCGCGTGATCAGAAGTCGAAGATGTAGAGGCCGAAGTTCCGGTCGGAGACCAGGACGTAGTTCTTTTCACCGATCTTGTGGACTTTGACGCCCCAGAAGTCGACGCCGGGCTCGCGGAAGGCGCCGACCTCCCGCAGGCCGTCGCTGCCGTAGCTCAGCACCCGGAGGCCGCCCGCGAAGAAGGTCGCGTACACCAGCCGGCGATCGGGGTCGATCGCCACGTGCGACGCCGAGAAGTCGCCGAAGCCGGTGCCGTACCTCGGGTCCTGTGACTCGGGGATGGCGTACGTGTCGATCTGGGTGACCGAGCCGGCGCCGCTGCCCGGGATGTCCGTCTTGAACAGCCGGAGGTAGCCCCAGCCGACGAACTCCGACTTGACATCGGTCGCGCAGACCACGGGATCGGCCGGTGTCGGGGTGGTGCCGGCGGTCTCCTCGGTCACGTCAGGCACACCGAGAAGCCGCAGACCCGTCAGGCGGTTGACGAACATCAGCGGGATCGTTCCCGTGGCCGCCGTGGGGAACTGCTGCATGGCGTCCGGCCCCTGGTGGTTGAAGATGATGCCCGCGCTGTAGCCGGCCGCGGTGATGGCATCGAGCTTCTCCTGGAACGCGCATCCCGGGGCCGACCCGCCGGTCAGGATCGAGGCGTCACGTTCGATGAGCGCGATCCCGCGCCCGGGCGGCACAGTGCCGGGGCAGCCGGAGCCGACAAAGGTGGGCGTACCGGAGATGGGGTGGTCGGCATCGACCGGTGCCGAACCCGGGCTCCAGGCCGCGATGTAATCGGTGCCGGCGTGCGGACCCGATGTGATCGTGCCGAGCAGGCGATAGGCTTCGATGTTCTCGTCGGCGCCCACCAGGTACTCGGCGTCGGGCGAGAGGTCGTGATGGTTGGCGTTGCCCTCCGGCCAGATCTGCTGCCCGCGCTTGGCACGCTCCTCGTCGAATTCGGCGTACTCGGTCCGGGCAATCAGCGAGACGTTGCCCGGCGTCGGGTCGGTGACGTCGAGCAGCACGTACCCGCCGTCCCAGTACGTCGCGGTCATGACGTACCGGTCGCCGACCTGGCGTACGTCGACGGCGTGCCCGAACACCGAGATGAGGCCCTTCGAAGGGTCTCCGGTCACATGGAACGGTGCAACCCTCAGGTCAAGGGCGTTGACCGTCACCGGGTTACGGGGATCAGTGATCTCCATGATGACGATGTCGGTGGTGGGCTTGTCGGTGACGAAACTGACGTAGGTGCGGTTGGTGGAGCTGTCCGTCCAGGCGCAGGTGTAGTACGCCGCCAGGGCCTGGTCCGCAGGCTCATTGTGCGCATCCGTGTAGTCGCCGGCGTGGGCGGCGAGGAGCTGGGCATTCTCCGGGTCGGAAATGTCCCAGATGCTGATGCCACCCCGCTGGCGCGGCTCGGTCGGATCGGGTGCATCGGCCAGGATGTAGTGCTCTTGGGGGTGGATCAACAGCGCACCACTGAAGTACTCGTTGGCGATCTCGATCACGCACGGACCCTCGCCGACGTAGTTGCCGTTCGTGGTCTCGACGAACGCGCTCTCGACCTCGAAGGGCGCTTTCGGGTCGCTGATGTTGATGACGTAGGCGCCTGTCCGCACACACGTCGGATGCCGGTATACCGTGAGGAACGCGTAATCGCCGTGGGCGGCCACGTCCGCGATGTGACGCGCGAGGCCCGCACCCGACGGGTTGGTGACCGTGGCCTTACCCACCAGCGTCACCCCGTACGAGACGGACGGCAGGTGCCCGTCAGGCTCCCGAGCGCGCCAGACGAAGCCCTCGCCCTGGACCACATCCGTGTCGGTCATGTGTGCCTCCCATGTATGCCTTCCGACCACGCGTGCCTTCCGACCACGCGTGCCGTCCAACGGAAGGATGCCGTCGGCGACCTTGGGCTGTCCCGTCGCCGGTTCACGTGACTGCGATGCCCCGGGTGGCGCGCCCTAGGGTCCATCTCAAACGGAGGCGGATGGGGAGACGGACGCGTGGACATCGGTACGCTCGCGACGCTCGTCCGCGCTGTACTCGTGATCATTGTGGTGGCCCGGCTGCTCGGGCTCCTGTGCCGGCGGTTCGGGCAGCCGGAGGTGATCGGCGAGATCGTCGGTGGCATCCTGCTCGGTCCGACCCTGTTCCACGGCGCGATCACCCAGGAGCTGTTCCCGGCCGACATCCGCCCGGCGCTCAAGATGCTCTCCACCGTCGGGATCTGCGTCTTCATGTTCCTCGTGGGGCTGCACCTGGCCCACGGCGGCCTGCGCGTGCAGGGCCGGATCGCCGTCGCGCTGTCGCTCGGCTCGATGGTCGTGCCGTTCGTGCTCGGCACCCTGTTCGCGATCGGCATCGCCGGCGACCGGTCCGGCCGGTCCGCGGTTCTCTTCTGCCTCTTCGTCGGTACGGCGGTGTCGGTCACCGCGTTCCCCGTCCTGGCCCGGATCCTGACCGACCGCGACCTGATCGACACTCCCATCGGCGGGTTGGCGCTCGCTACGGCCGCGGTCGGTGACGTCCTCGCCTGGTCGATGCTCGCGGTCCTGGTGGCCCTCTCTCACGCAAGCACGCTGCCGTGGCAGGTGCTGCTGGTCCTGCCATTCGTGGCGATCCTCGTCGGGGTGGTGCGACCGCTGCTGGCCAGGCTGGCGCAGCGCACCCCCCGGACCCCGGTACGGAGCCGGGCGGCCAGGGTGAGCCTCGATGCCGGACTGGCGATCGCGATCGCCGCAGCCCTGGTGCTGTCGTGCGCGGCGACCTCGTGGATGGGGCTGCACGCGATCTTCGGTGCCTTCCTGCTCGGTGCGGTCATGCCCCGCACGGGCGCGGCTGCCCTGCGCGCGTACGTGCTGCCGTGGATCGAGCGCATCGACCGAGTGGTGTTGCTGCCCCTGTTCTTCGTGGTCGCCGGTTTCGCGGTCAACCTGTCCGGGATGGACTCCCGCGAGGTGGGCCTGCTGCTGTTGATCCTGCTGGTCGCCATCGGCGGCAAGATGGCCGGCGTCTTCGGGGCCGCTCGGCTGTGCCGGGTGTCCGCCCGGCACAGCGCCGGGCTCGCCCTGCTGATCAACACTCGCGGCCTCACGGAGCTGATCGTGCTGGCGGTCGGCCTTCAAATCGGCCTGCTCGACCAGCGGCTGTACTCGCTGATGGTCGTCATGGCGTTGGTCACCACGTTGATGCCGGGCCTGCTGCTGCCCTTCGTCTACCCGAAGCAGGGGACACGGGAGCGCGAGTCCCGGGCGGTCACACCACTGCTGGAAAGGGAGTCGATGCCATGAATCCGTCCATTGAGGAGGTCGATGCCATGAACCCGTTCGACGACCCGGAGGGCCGATTCCTGGTGCTCGTCAACGACGAGGAGCAGCACTCGCTGTGGCCGAGCCGCCGGGCGGTACCCGCCGGCTGGCGCATCGTGTACGGCGAGGACAGCCGGCAGGCGTGTCTGGACTACGTCGAGCAGCACTGGACCGACCTGCGTCCGCTGAGCGTGCGCTGAGTGGACCCCGCGCCGCTCGCAGAGAAGGGACAGCCCGTGCGTGCGATTTCCGATCTCCTGGAGGAACTGCGCTCGGCCGGCATCCAGCTGTGGCTGCAGGACGGCAGGCTGCGATACCGGCCGGCCGGCGCACTGGACGGCGAGCGGTTGGCGGTGCTCCGTGAGCGGCGCGACGAGCTGATCTCCGCGATACGTGCCGACCCGGCGCCGGCGGCTCGGCCGGACAGCATTCCGCTGTCCGAGCACCAGCAGGGCATGTGGTTCCTCGATCAGATGGGCCTGCTGGGGCCGGCGTACAACCAGACGTCCCTGCACCGCATCGCTGGTGATCTGGACGTGGCGGCCCTGCGTGCGGCGATCACGGAGATCATGCGGCGACACGAGATCCTGCGGACCGCGTTTCCCGCGCGCGACGGGATCGGGGTACAGGTGGTGGAGCCGGCCGACGACCCCCGCTTCACCTTCCTGGACGTGTCCGGCCTGTCCGCCGCCGAGCAGGACCGGTGGTGGGACGACCGGAAGCGGATGTACGCGGAGTACCGGTTCGACATCTCCGTGGCGCGCAACTTCTGCACCGAGCTGATCCGCTTCGGCCCGGCCGAGCACGTGCTGGTCTTCCGCTCCTACCACCTGGTCATCGACGGGTCTTCGTACGCCCACCTCTTCCACGAGCTGCGCACGCTCTACGCGGCGTACCGGACCGGGATCCCGTCCCCGCTGCCCGAGCTGACCATGCAGAACGCCGATTACGCACTGTGGCAGCAGAGCCGGGACGGTGCCGAGGCGGAGCGGCACCTGGACTACTGGAAGGAGCGGCTGGCCGACGCGCCGCACGTCTTCGACCTGCCGACGGACCGGCCCCGGACGGCGGTCGCCGACCTCGCCGGTGGCATGGTCGAGCTGCCGGTGCCCGCCGAGGTGGCCGACGGGCTGCGCCGGCTGGCTCGGAGCGAGGACACCACGATGTTCATGGTGCTGCTCGTGGCGTTTCACACGCTGCTGTATCGGTGGAGCGGGCAGACCGACGTCAGCATCGGGATGATCACCGACGGGCGGGCGCACCCCGACGTCGCCGCCAACATCGGCCACTTCGTCAACCCGGTGGTGCTGCGGGCCGACCTGGCCGGGCATCCGACCTTCGCCGGGCTGCTCGGCCAGCTCCGGCCTCGGCTGGTCGAGGCCCTGGAGCACCGGCACGTGCCGTTCGACCGGCTGGTGGCCGAGCTCCAGCCGCAGCGGGACCTGGCGGTACATCCGCTTTTCCAGGTGCTGTTCACCTACCTGGCGGCAGAGCCGTTCGACCTCCTCGACGGGCTGACCGTCACGGAGATCGAGCCGGGCGAGCCGAAGGCGATGTTCGACCTCACGCTCTCGGTCTCGGAGACCGAGGCGGGGGACATGTCCGTCGGCATGGCGTACCGGACCGCGCTGTTCGATCGCTCCACCGTGCAGCGCCTGGCCGACTACCTGATCAACCTCCTCACCGCGGTCGTCGCCGCACCCGACGTGTCGATCGACGACCTGCCTCTGATGTCCGCCGCGCAGCGGCACGAGGTCCTCGAGGTCTGGAACGACACCGCCCACCGGTTCGACGACGGCAGCTGCCTGCACCAGGTGATCGAGCGGCAGGTCGCCGCCACGCCGGACGCCACCGCGGTGGTGTTCGAGGGCCGGTCGTTGACCTACCGCGAGTTGGACCAGCGAGCGAACGCCCTGGCCCGGCACCTGCGCGAGCTGGGCGTCGGCCCCGACGAACGGGTCGGCATCGCGCTACACCGATCGCTGGACATGGTGGTCGCCAACCTGGCGGTGCTCAAGGCCGGCGGAGCCTGTGTGCCGATCGACCCGACCTACCCGATGGCCCGCCAGCAGCTGATCGTCGAGGACGCGGCCCTGCGACTGCTGATCCGCGATCAGGACGGACCGGACAGGGCCGCCGACCCGCAGCCGGTGCTGGCGCTCGACGTGTTCGGCACACCGTGCGACGCGACCGGGCCGCCCAACCTGGCCGACCCGGCCAACATCGCCTGGGTGCTCTACACCTCGGGGTCCACCGGCCGGCCCAAGGGCGTGGCCATGTCACACCGGGCCCTGCACAACCAGGCGCAGTGGCAGCGGCGCCAGGGCCCCGGCGGACGCGGACGCACGCTGCAGTGGGCCGCGCTCAGCTTCGACATCTTCTACCAGGAGATGGTGACCACGCTGTCGGTCGGCGACACGCTCGTCCTGGTCAGCGAGGAGGTCCGGCACGACTTCGAACGGCTGCTCGACGTGATCTCCGAGCAGCGGATCGAGCGGATATTCATGCCGTTCGTGGCCCTGCGCGGGCTGGCCGAACTGGCCGTGCGCCTGGGCCGGATCCCGCGGTCGCTGCGCGCGGTGCTCACGGCCGGCGAGCAGCTCCAGGCCACCCCGGCGATTCGAGCCTTCTTCGCACAGATGCCCGACTGCACCCTGTACAACCAGTACGGACCGATCGAGGTGCACCTGGCCACCTCCCACCAGCTCGACCCCGATCCGACGACGTGGCCGGAGCTGCCGCCCATCGGCCGGCCCTTCGACAACGTGCGAGCGTACGTGCTCGACGCCGAGCTGCGGCTGGTGCCGCCCGGCGTGGCCGGCGAGCTGTTCGTCGGCGGCCTCGCGCTGGCCCGCGGCTACCTCGGCCGCCCGGAGATGACGGCGGAGCGGTTCCTGCCCGACCCGTTCGGCACGGGGGCCCGGATGTACCGCACCGGCGACCGAGTCCGCTGGAACGCCGTGGGCCAACTGGAGTTCATCGGCCGCTTCGACGACCAGGTGAAGATCCGCGGGTTCCGGGTGGAGGTCGCCGAGATCGAGGCCGTCCTCACCGGCTGCCCGGGCGTGCGGGAGTGCGCCGTCTCCGCCCACCGCCACGGCGCCGGCGACGTACGCCTGGTCGCCTATGTCGTGCCGAACTCGGACGCCCCGCCGACCGCCGCCGAGCTCCGCGCCTTCCTCGCCGACCGCCTGCCCGACTACATGGTGCCGGCCGCCTACCAGCCGGTGACCGAGCTGCCGCGTACGCCCAGCGGGAAGCTGAGCCGGCGGCTGTTGCCGCAGCTGTACGACGGGCCGGAGTGGGCCGGAGCGGCCCAGTACGAGTCGCCGAGCACGCCGATGGAGGAGCACATCGCCGCGATCTGGGCCGAGGTGCTGGCCGTGCCCCGGGTCGGCCGGCGCGACAACTTCTTCGAACTGGGCGGGCATTCGCTGCTGGCGGTCACCGTCGTCACCCGGCTCAGCGAGGTTGTCGGGCGCACGGTCGCCCTGCGCGTCCTCTTCGAGGCGCCGACGGTGGCCGCCCTCGCCAGCCGCCTAAGCGACGCCGAAGAGCGATGAGCGGCTCGGGCATCCGCGAGCCCCGGCACGCCGCTGGCATATCCGCGGCGGCTCCGGCTGAGGATCCGTGATCAGCCGTGCTGACCGCCCGCCTGGTCGTCCTCGAGCCCCATGGCGAGCTGGATCCAGGCCGCCGCACAGGCTCTCGCCAGCGCGCCGAGGTTGATCCGGGAGTGCGGCGGGATCTGGCGCAGCGGGAGCGGGATCTCGTCGGTCAGCAGCACCCGCGGACCGAGCCAGCGCAGCAGCATCCGGCCGGACTCGGTGTAACGCAGCGACGGATCGCTCTGCATGGTCTTGAGCAGCGACCGCAGCTCGTCGGAGGGGTCCGCCTCCGGCAGCTTCACGGTCATCTGCCGGTCCTCCGCCCGGTCGGCGCGGTCCGGCCGGGTCCGCCGGTCCAGTACCGGGTCCTCGCCGGCCCGCAGGCGCGCTCGGACGCTCCGCGCGGTCTCCACGGAGATGCCGGCGTCCTTCGCGATCTGGCGCAGGGTCGCGTCCGGGTGGCTGGCGATCAGCTCGGCCGCGATCCCCCGCCCGGCCGCGCCGTTGATCGGCCGGACCCGGCCGTCCCGGCCGATCCGCGCCTGTGCCTGCGGGCCGTCGATCTTGCGGCGCAGCGATCCGATGGTCTTCGCCGCCAGACCGGCGGTGAGGGCGATGGTCCGGTCCGACAGCCGCGGCTGAGCGCGGATGATCCGGACGGCCGCTGCACGCCGATCGGCCGTCGAGAGGGGCATGCCGTGTGACACGTTGAGCCGGACGGCGAGCAGGAACGCCTCGTTGTCGTCGCCGTCGAACAGCTTCGCGGAGATCTCCCGCTCGCCGCGCAGCCGGGCGGCGGTGAGCCGGTGCGCCCCGTCGATCACCCGCATCGTCCTGCGGTGCACCACGATCGGTGGCAGGTTCGCTTCCGTCTGCGCCAGTGATCTCGCGTGAGCCATGTCCACGCCCGCGGAGCGCGGCGAGTCGGCGTCGCGGACCGCGGAGATCGGCAGCCGTACGACGCCGTTGTCCCGGGCCGGGACCGGCTCGGCGGACCTCTGGCCATCGGCGGACGATCGGGGTTCGACTGGGGATCGAGAGGTGTCGACCGACACTGAGGAGCCCCCGTTCTTTGTCACGGCCACGGCAGTCGAGCGAAGACACGGCCTTCACTCATCCTGACCCTGCGGCCGGACGTAGGGGATTCACCTATTTTGGGGTCAACGACTCACTCGGCGGGCGTGCGCAGGAAGCCCAGGCGGCGTACCTCCTCCACGCCGCCGGCCAGCGGGACCGGATCGCCGCCGCGCGACAGGGCAGCGAGGAACTCCCGGCGCGGCACCGGCCCGGCATTGAGCCGCCGGCTCTGCTCGCTGTCCCACTCGACGTCCAGCAGCGTCACGCCGGTGCCGGCCAGCCGGCACTCCATGTCGAGCAGCGCCACCTTCGAGGCGTTGGTCTGCCGGTGGAAGCAGGTGTCCAGGGTGAACACCGTGCCGACGCCGATACCGGCGGCGCCCCCTACCAGCTCGTCGCCGTCCCAGACCTCGACGCTGTGGGCCCAACCCAGCTTGTGCAGCTCCACCATGCACTCGCACAGCTCGTCGGTGAGCCACTCGGGAGTGCGGTTCGCGCGGCACTCGGCGAGCACCCGGTCGAAGTGCTGGTTCGCGGTGGTGGTCCAGCGCAGCCGGTTACGCAACAGCTTCATCAGGCTGCGTGGCTTGGCGAGCCGCCCGTACGGGATGACCGGGCGCGGGTCCGGTGACCACCAGGTCAACGCGAACGGATCGGGGAGCGGCGAGTCGAGCACCGCGGTCGTCCCGGCCGCCACCGAATCCTCGTACAGGAAGTGGTTCACCTCGGCCTCGGCCGCGGACACCACCGGCATCGGAAAGACGCCGTGCCGGTAGCCGGCGAGGACGGTCGCCGGGTCGAGGCGGCCACCGATCGCGGCCGGCGCATCGCCCGGGGCACTATCCATCGCAAGTCCGTCCCACACGCATCCCTCGCAGCGAAACACATGTCGATTCTGGCCCCCGGCCACCGACCGACGGGACCCCTCATGACCGCACCCTCGACAGAGAGCACCTTCGAGGCATCGGCGCGGTGGCTGCGCCGGCCGCGTCCCTGCCACGACCCGGCGACCCGTCTGGTCTGTCTGCCGCACGCCGGCGGCACCGCCAGCGCGTACGCTTCCTGGGCCGCCCGGCTGCCGGCCCGGATCGAGCTGATCGCCGTGCAGTACCCCGGCCGGCAGGACCGGCTGGCCGAGCCCTGCGCGCGGTCCGTCCAGGAGATCGCCGACGCGCTCGTCGCGGCGCTGGCCCCCTACGCCGACCGGCCGCTGTACCTGTTCGGGCACAGCATGGGCGGCCTGGTCGCCTACGAGGTCGCGGCCCGGCTGGAGGCCGGCGCCGGGCCGGGTCCGGCGGGCCTGTTCGTCTCCGGCACGCTCGCCCCGCACCGGTTCCTGCCGCCCCGGGAGGTGCTCGACGACGCGATCATCGAGGCGGAGCTCCGGGCGTCCGGCTGGACCGATCCGATGGTGTTCGAGCACCCGGAGCTGCGCGAGCTCGTGCTACCGGCGCTGCTGGCCGACTTCCGGGCGGTGCTGTCCTACCGCCGCCGCGATCCGGCGCGGCTGCGGTGCCCGATCGTCGCTTACGCGGGCAGCGACGGTGCCGCCGACGTGCCTGCCCAGCTGGCCTCCTGGGGCGAGCTGACCTCTGGCCCGGCCGCCTGGCGGCGCTTCGACGGCGATCACTTCTACCTCCAGCCCCGGGAGGCCGAGCTGATTGCCGACATCCTGACCCGGATGTCTAAATGAGGAAACGCCTCAGTTAGACGCCTGTGAGCGAAGGAGGAGGGAACCGTGGCCGATTCGGATCTCGCCGAGCGGTACCGCTTCGCGCCGGACATCCTCGCCGAGGTCCGGGCGGCGTCCCGGCCGGACAACTGGCACGGCCCGCTGGAGGCCGTCGAGCATTGGACCTGGATCGCCGTCTGGTGCGCGGCGTCGGTGCTGGCGTGGCGGCACACCCCCTGGTGGCTGGCGGTGCCGGTGTGCATCGTGGCGATATTCTTCATCGGCGGCCGGCAGCGGGGCATCGCCGGCATGCTGCACATGGCCACGCACCGGGCGTTCATGGCCAACCATCGGGTCGGCAGCGTGATCGGGGCGGTCCTCGGCGGATACCCCGTGCTGCAGAGCTACACCGGATACCGGGCCTCACATCTCGGCGAGCACCACGGCCGACTGGGTGACCCCGATCGGGACCCGGACTACCGTCAGTACCGGGACAACGGGCTGTGCGGGGACGACCTGAGCCGCCGGGCGCTGCGCCGGTACCTGTGGCGCGTCATAACGCCGCGGGCGACCGCCTCGTACGTGCTGTACCTGCTGCGGCACCGCATCATGACAGCCAGCGAGCACCCGACCGAGCGAGTGCTCCGGGTGACCCTGCTGGCGGCGGTGCTCGCCTGGGCCGTCCTGGGCGGCTGGTGGCCCTGGTTGCTGCTGCTCTGGTTCGTGCCGCTCGTCACCACGCAGGTGTGGATCGGCGCGGTGTCGGAGCTGATGGAGCACTTTCCGCTCATCGAGACGGCTCCCCGGGTCGACATCTACATGTCCTGGAACCGGGTCTACGGACTGGGCACCCGGTTCCTGCTGGGTGAGAAGGACGGCGAAGGCTTCCACCTGGTCCACCACCTGTACCCCCGGACGCCGATGTGGCGGCTGCGCGAGGTCGACGCGATCCTGCGCCGCGACCCGGTGTACGCGGCCCTGCCCCGGCTCGGCGGCGCCCTGGGCGGCCTGGAGCAGATCTACCGATCGCTGCCCCCGCGGCGGGACCACACCGGTCCCGCGGTCGCCCGCACCTGACCAGCACAGTGGTCGCGGTCTACCCGGCATCGGCGCCACGCCGATCGAGCTTGCCGCCGATGGCCTGGTAGGGACCGTCAAGCCCCCGGAGACTCCCCACATGACCGTCGCCGGCAGCGTGGGGTCAGACGATGCGATGGACCCAGCCGAACTCGTCCTCGGCGCGGCAGTACTGGATGTCCAGCAGGGCGGAGCGCAGCGACATCGTCACCCGCCCCGACCCACCGTCACCCACGACGATCTCGCCGTCAGCGGACAGCAGCCGGGCGATCGGCGTGATCACCGCCGCCGTACCGCAGGCGAACATCTCCGTCAGCGCACCGCTCGCGGCGTCGGACCGGAACTCGTCGATCGAGTACAACCGCTCCTGGACGGTGAGCCCGCGGTGCCGGGCCAGGGTGATGACCGAGTCCCGGGTGATACCCGGCAGGATCGTGTCGGTCAGAGGCGGGGTGACCAGCGTGTCCCCGAGCACGAAGAAGACATTCATGCCGCCGAGCTCCTCGAAGTACCGGTGCTCCTTGGCGTCGAGGAAGACCACCTGCTCGCAGCCGTGCCGCATGGCCTCAGCCTGGGCCAGCAGACTGGAGGCGTAGTTGCCCCCGCATTTGGCTGCCCCGGTGCCGCCGGGGCCCGACCGGTTGTACTCCCGCTCCAGCCAGATCGAGCACGGCTTGGGCCCACCGGCGAAGATCGCCCCGACCGGCGAGGCCAGCACCAGGAACTGGTACTCCAACGCCGGCCGCACTCCCAGGTACACCTCGGAGGCGTACTGGATCGGCCGTAGGTAGAGGCTGGACTCCCCGCTGCCCGGAACCCAATCCCGGTCCTGCTCGATGAGAACTCGCAGCGAGTGGAGGAACAGCTCCGGCGGCAGCGGCGGCATCGCCATGCGCTCGGCGGACCTGGTGAACCGCGCGGCGTTGGCGTCGGGCCGGAACATCACGACCCCGCCGTCGGGCGCGCGGTATGCCTTCAGTCCCTCGAAGACTGACTGGGCGTAGTGCAGCACCGCGGTGGCCGGGTCCATCCGCAGCGGGGCATAGGGCTCGAGTCGGGCGTCGTACCAGCCCTTGCCGTCGGCATAACTGATCGACACCATGTGGTCGGTGAAGGTCCGCCCGAAGCCCAGGTTCGCCAGCAGCGCCTCCCGTTCGGCCACGGCGACGGGGGTGGGGTTCTGTCGAGTTTCGAACTCAAGGCTGCTCATGAGCTTCACCCTCAGGATGTGTCAAGGTGCGATCGCGCCTGGCCGGGAGCTTACCGTTCGCTCAGGCGGCCGCCAACGCCGTGGCACCAGGCAGTTCTACCGTGACTGGTCCCCGAAAGCAGCGACAAGCGTCGACAGATTCGCTTTGCTAGCGTCGGTACCTATCTTTGATCAACTTCTCCATTTGCCGTACGCGGGTTGCTATGTTCGACCACTATGGACGGCGGTAGAAGAAGTTGCTGACCGACCAAGAAGACGGCTGCCGGCGGTTGTGCCAGCAGCGACCGGCGCAGAGACCCAGTCGCCGAATAGGGACAGAATGTAAACCGGGGGGGCGAAATGATCCGCACCGACATTCTCGGCAATTCACCCATCTTCGTCATCGGCCTAGTCGACACCCTGACCAAGGCCGGCATCAAGGTCGTCGCCATGCGAACCTCACCCACAGTGGACGCCTCCTCCCTCGCGGATGCGGCTGTGATCGACCTCGACGCGCTTCGGATACCCCACGACCTGACGCATATCACCGAGGTGGCCAAGAGCGCGGCGGTCCTGGTCCTCAGCAACTCGGACTGCATCGAGGCCGAGATGTACCTACGGGCCGGAGCGTCGGGCGTCGTGAGCAAATTGGAGTCCTGTGAGGGCATCATCGGCGCGATCCGGGCGGTGACGTCCGGAAGCCGCGTCTGGCCGACCGAGTCCGGTGGCGAGCACACCGCGCTGCACGCCGACACAGCGGGCGCCCACCTGTCCAAGCGCGAGGCGCAGGTGCTGCGGCAGATCTCCCGTGGCCTGACCCACGGTCAGATCGCCACCCGGTTGGACATCAGCCCGCATACGGTCGACACCTATGTCAAGCGCATCCGGGCCAAGCTCGGCGTTGGCAACAAGGCGGAACTCACCCGGGCCGCGCTGCTCGGCCAACCTGCCGCCTAGAGCCGCAACACCCGGTCGCCCCCACGATCGGAGACCGTGTCGCTCATCGGGCAGGTTGCACGACGCCGCCCGGTGACGCGCACGGCATCCATCCCGGGGCGGCGGCTCGACCCTGGTTCCGGTGACAAGACGGCTCCAGCCGCCGAACCCTACGGTGTGCTCAACGCGTCCGCTGAGCTCAGACACGTCCGACCAGCGATCACGGTCAGTACGAGGAGGAATCACGGTGACTGAAAGCGTTGTCCAAAAGGCGACCCAGGGTCTGACGGCCGAACAAGTCCAGTTCTTCACGGAGAACGGGTTCATCGGCCCCTTCGACCTCTACTCCGAGGAAGAGGCTTCGCTGGTCTGGAGCCAGGCCATGATCGATATGGTCACGTCCGAGAACAAGCCGCACGACTCGACCATCATCAACTACGACCGCCATCTCGACTGTGAAGCGCTGTCCCGGCACATCGCCCAGCCGGCGATCGTCCACAAGCTGCGGAGCCTCATGGGCGACGACATCATGTGCTGGAAGACGCACATCTTCGAGAAGGAGCCCGGCGACTCGGGAACAGGCTGGCACCAGGTCGAGGCGTTCACTGTGTACAACGAGGCGGAAACCGTCTCGTATCCCTCGCTGCGTTACACCGAGGAGTCCACGGCCGCCACGCAGGAGCTGACCGTCTGGACGGCCTTCTCCGAGGCGGACAAGGAGCACGGCTGCCTGCGCTTCCTGCCCGGCAGCCACAAACAGTGGTACTACGACGAGTCGAAGCCGATGACGTACAACGTCGAGAACAAGGCCCACGACTTCTTCGGCTACGACTACGCGGAGCTCAAGCTCGACAAGGACTGGGATCCGAACAGTCACGAGATCGTCGACATGGAGTTGAAGCCCGGCCAGTTCGTCATCTTCCTGGCCAAGTGCGTCCACGGCTCGCGCCCCAACACGAGTACCACCAGGCGCGTGGGGTTGGCGTCGCGTTACGTCGCACCGTCCGTGCGGGTCTACGAGCACATCGACCGCCTCAGCGGGTTCGGCGACTCGATCGACCTCGACTACCACGGATGCGTCCTGGTGTCCGGCGAGGACAAGTACGGGCACAACCGGATGTACCAGGAGAACCTCAACGGCTTCCCCTTCCCGAAGGTCGAGTCCGATGACCACTGACGACCACCGGCAGAGGTTCGCCGAGATCCTCGCGACTCAACCTGTCGGCGACGGCATCACCTACGAGCAGGTCCTCCGGGCGCAATCGCGGCAGGACCTGGGCATCAGCTCGCTGAACATGATCATCGTGCTGATGAACTACATCAAGAAGTACACGGACGGCACCATCGCAGTCCGCCCGGAATGGGTCCCCCGGCTCAACGACATCGACGACATCGTCGCCGTACTCCGAGAGATCGATGCGATCGGCGTCGAACCGGCCCGGTCCTGACGTCGCCACCTCGCCGGGCCCGGCAATTCCCAACCCTCTGCCGATCGAAGGGAACCATGATCTCGGATCACGACGACATCGGCATCGGCTCGTTCGCGTGCGCCTTCGGCGATGTGGAATGCAAGCCGGAGAACATCCCTGATTTCGGCGCCCTCTGGGAGACCGTGTCGTTCGGCACCGACTTCCATGAGATGGGATGTACGACATACCGGAAAATGTCCGGACCGGTCGAAGACTATGTCGTGGACGCCGTGCGCCGAACCCTCCGGGACGCCGGCGTCGCCGCCGCGGACATCGACCACCTTGTGTTCGCGACCAGCGACCCGACCTTGGCTCTGTTGCCGTCCGACTTCGCAAGCCGAGTGCTACTCGCCCTGGGAATGGACAGCTGCGTCCCTCATGTCATCTCCTATCAGCGGTGCTGCAGCTCGCTGACCGCGCTTCGGCACGGTCAGCGGCTGTTGGCCGATCCGGAGGCGGCCCACGTGGTGGTCGTCGCCGTGGACTTCATTCCGCACGACCGCGACCGGGTGCTCCCCTACGCGATGTTCGGTGACGCGGCCGCGAGCTGCCTGCTGTCCCGCCGGCCGGGACTCGTGCGGCTGGTCTCGTCCGCGGTAAAGATCGACCCGGAGGGATTGCGCGGCCGCGACACGTTCATCTCGCGCCAGGCTGTCGCCGAACGGACGCTGTCCGCGGTGCTCCGGGCCGGTGGCCGGCAGCAGGCACAGATATCCAAGGTGTTCGCGGCCAACCTGCACAAGCCGCTGACGCTGTTCAACGCGACATCCGTCGGTCTGCGCCCGGACACCCTGCACTTCGCCGACACGCTCGCCGCCTACGGGCACTGCGGAAACGCCGACTGGATGATCAACCTGGCCGATTACCACGAGCGGTTCGGCATTCAGCCCGGACAGACGTATATGGCGCAGTCCCTGGCGCCGGGCTTCTACGCCTGCGGACTCCTCGAAGGAAGCGCGCAGTGACCGGGTATCTGTCCACAACGGATTGCATCGGACCGATCGCCCTGCCGGACGGCGTGCTGGAAACCCTGCACTCCCTCGCTCGGGCGGCCGGCGTGGACAACTTCGACCCGCTGTCCCTCTGCGCCGCTGTACTGGCCGAGCGGTTGCCACGCCCGGGCACCCGTTGCCGCATCCTGGTCACCTGGGGGCCGGTCGAGGCGATCGTTGGGACGACCGGCGCCCCGGACCTGTCCCTGACCTTCCGCGAGGCGCTCCGGCAGGCCCGCCGGCCGCGACCGGGGGGCGACGACGAACCGGTTGCCGTGACGATCCTGCTCGACCGGGCCGGCGAGCAGCTGTACGTCGAGACCATGACGGACTTGTCCGACCTGCCCACCGCGCAGGCCTGGGCGCGCTCCTTCCTGCAACTGCTGACCAGCATGGCGAACGAACCTGATCGGCCGATGCGCGACCATCCGCTGGTCGGCGCCGAGGAACGCGAGCGGATCCTGCACGGCCTCAACCCACAGCGCGACCCGGACATCCGATACCGCACGATGGCCGAACCGTTCCAGGAGCAGGCGGAGCGAACCCCGGATTCGGTCGCGTTGCAGGACGAGAACGGGGACACGGTCAGCTACCGGGAGCTGAACGAGCGCGCGAACCGGCTGGCCCACCACCTGCGCGAGTGCGGTGCCCGCCCGGGTACCCGGATAGGCGTCTTCCTCCTGCGCGGCATCCACCAGGTTGTCGCGTTCTACGCCGCGGTCAAGACCGGCGCCACCTACGTTCCCCTGGACGCCGACCTGCCGGACCAGCGCATCGCCCTGATGCTGGCGGACTCGGCGCCAAGCCACGTGCTGACCGATCCGGCCTGCCGCGCTCGCCTGCCCGGCGGCGCGTGGGAGATCCACGACGTCCACGCGGAGCGCACATGGTCCGGCCGGCCCGCGACGAATCCGGATCTCGACGGCGGCCCGGGTGACGTGGCCTCCGAGCCGGTCCACATCCTCTACACGTCGGGGACGACCGGCCGCCCCAAGGGCGTGGCCTCCCGCACGGCCGGCACCCTGGCCAACGTCTTCTGGATGCAGCGCCAGTACCCGTACGGTCTCGGCGACACGGCTCTGTACAAGACCTACACCGGGTTCGACGTGCACATCTGGGAGATCTTCTGGCCGCTCTACCAGGGGGCGCGGCTGGTGATCTGCCGGCCCGGCGGCGAGCGCGACCCGCGGCACCTCGCCGGACTCATCCGGGACCACAACGTGTCGATGATCTTCCTGGTGACGACGCTGGTGCCGGCTTTCCTGGACGAGATGTCCCGGGTCGGGGCCCACGCGCTGCGGTGGTTGGTGTGCGGCGGCGAGTCGATGAGCCCGCGGATCCCGGCGGCCTTCCACGCCGCGCTGCCCGGCAGCACCCTCGTCAACGCCTTCGGTCCCACCGAGGCCGGTTCGGTCACCGACAACGTCATCGAGCCCGGCTGGGACGGCGTCGTCGTTCCGGTCGGCCGTCCCGCGGACAACTTCCGGGTAACCGTCCTGGACACCAATCTCGATCTTGTCCCGGTCGGCACGCCCGGGGAGGTGTACATCAGCGGTGTCGTCGGCCTGGCGGACGGCTACTGGCGGCAGCCGGGCAGGACCGCGGAGCGGTTCGTCGCGGATCCCCACGGGCCGCCGGGGTCGCGGATGTACCGCACCGGTGACCTCTGCCGGCTTCGCGAGGACGGCGCGCTGGAGCACCTCGGCCGGATCGACCGGCAGGTCAAGATCCGTGGCCTGCGGATCGAACCCGGTGAGGTCGAGGCGGTGCTGGCCGCTCACCCCACGGTCGGCGACTGCGCGGTGATCGCCCACGGGCCGCCGCCCGTCCTGCTCGCCTTCGTCGTCCCCGCCGGCGGGCGCACCACCGCCGACCTGGACCCCGCGGCGATCCTCGAACTCGCGGCCGGACTGCCCCGCCAGATGCGGCCCGCGCAGGTCGTGCCCGTGGACCATCTTCCGGCGACGGTGAACGGAAAGCTGGACCACAACGAGCTGATCAAGATCTGGCAGGCGTCGACCGAGCCCGAGCGTACGGTCGTGCCCCCCGCCGACGAGCTGGAAGCCACTCTCGTCGAGATCTACCGGCGGGTCCTGGGGCGGTCGCAGATCAGCGTCCTGGACAGGTTCGTCGATCTCGGCGGCCACTCGATCCTCACGTTCCGGCTGCGCGACGAGTGCCAGGCGATCCTGCGAACCGCGCCCGACCTGACGAAACTCCTCGACGGGACGTTGCGCGACGTGGCCGCGACGATCCGCGGCGGAGGGCGCCCACCCGAGACGAGATCCGGGTTGGCCGGATGAGGGAAACACATGAGATTCGGCATCCAGATCGTCCCGGAGGACCGTTGGCAGACGGCGCGCGTGAAGTGGCGCCGGGCCGAGGAGATGGGATTCGATCACGCGTGGACCTATGACCACCTGAACTGGCGGGCGTTCCGCGCGAAGGACTGGTTCACCTTCGTCCCGACGCTGACCGCGGCGGCCGTGGAGACCGAACGGATCGGGCTGGGCGTCCTGGTCGCCTCGCCCAACCTGCGACATCCGGTGTACCTGGCCAAGGAAGTCGCCGCCATCGAGGACATCTCCGGCGGCCGCCTCATCCTCGGTCTCGGCGCCGGCGCCGAGGGCTTCGACGCCACCATGACCCGCCGGACCGCGTGGAGCCGGCGGGAGCGGACCGAGCGGTTCGTGGAATACGTACGGCTCACCGACTCGCTCCTGCGCCAGCCGGTCACTACCTTCGACGGCCGCTACTACGTCGCCGACGAGGTTCATTCGTACCCGCTGTGCCAGCAGCGGCCCCGCGTCCCGTTCGCCGTCGCCGCCGGCGGCGCCCGCGGCATGCGCTTGGCGGCCGAGTACGGCTCGTACTGGGTGACGACGGGCGAGCCCAACCGGGTCGAGAGCGCGCCGTACGAACAGGCGCTCCCCGTCGTCCGCCGGCAGGTGGAGGCGCTCGAGAAGGCCTGCGTGGAGGCCGGCCGTGACCCGGCCACGGTGGCCCGGTTGCTGGTCTGCGGCCCGTCCGTGGGCGGTGTCCTCGAGTCGCCGGCGGCGTTCTCCGATGCGGTGGGCCGATTCGCCGAAGCCGGCATCACGGATATCGTCGTGCATTGGCCTCGGCCCAGCGAACCCTATTCGGGAAAGGTGGAGATCTTGGAGAAAGTGGCCGAGGACCTGGATCGTCACCGGAACACGTGACCTGCGTACCGAAGCGGGAGTCGCCTAGCGTACCGAAGGAGCCCCGAATTCGGCTGAGAGGGATTGCGTGATCCGATGCGAACCCACTATGTAGCGGACACCCCACTCGATGACGTCCGCCTCGCCAAAGACCTCGAGCACAGCGATTCACTTCCGTGGTCCGAAGCGCACAGCGACTACCTTTCCCGCGGCGCCTACAAGAGCTGCATGCTCTGGACCCCGGGCGGAGCCGATGGCGACGGAGTGGTCACCAAATACGATCACCACCAGCCCGGCGCGTTCACGGAGTACGGCAACCAGCTTCCCTATCTCCGCGAGCTGATCAGCACGGTCGTCGATCTGGATCGGCTGAACTTCGTGCGGCTGGCGAAGGTACAGAACAGCGTGGCCTTGCCGCACCGGGACCTGCTCGAGCTCAGCGACATCCCGGACGACACCCGCAACGCCCACCGGGCGCACATCCCCCTCGTCACCAACGAGAACTGCTTGTTCAGCGAGGGCAACACCGTGTACCGGATGCGCCGGGGCGAGATCTGGTTCCTCGACGCCTCAGTGATCCACTCGCTGGCGGTGCTCTCCACCGAGGCGCGGATCCACCTCATGCTCGACTTCGTGAACGCGCCGTCCGAAAAGCCATTGATCACGATCCCTGGCCACAGCGTCGACGCCGGCATTCCGGAGGACCGGATAGTCAAACGACCACCGGTCACCGATGCCGACCGCGCCAGCCTATTGCGGCTCGCCGACGTCATGACAATGGAAACGGTCGACGAGATATTCAGCATCGTCATCAAAAAGCATTACCGGTACGACGGTGGCGACGACTTCGTGTGGCGAACGATGCTTGACATCGCGCGCGCTTGCGAGGACACCGAAATCCTCCCGCACATCGAGGAGCTGCGTCGCTACTTCACCATCGAACGGTCCCCCTACACATAACCACGCGAGCCGCCGGCTGCCCGAGAACTGCGGAACTCCTCCGAAGACAGGAAAGAACCTTGGCCCCAACCACATCTGACGTGGCCGCGCCGGGCAAGGCCTCGGCCCGCCCGGTTCCGCTGACCGGGGCGATCGACCACGTGGGCATCCAGACGATGGACCTGGAGAACGCCGTCCTCTGGTACCGGGAGTTTCTCGGCTGCACGGTCTCCTGGGAGATGAGCAGCGGCTTCTCCGACCTGAGTCGGCGGCGGCTCCCCGGCCTGACCCGCCTGGTCGAGGTGGCCGTGGGCGACATCCGCCTGCACCTGTTCACCCGCGACCGTGGTACGCACGGACCGCCGGCCGGCGAGGTGAACCAGTTCCAGCACCTGTGCATCCGGGTCGACACGCCGGAACAGCTGCGACTGTGGCGCGGCCGGTATCGGGAGCTGTACGAATCGGGCCGCTTCACCTTCGCTCGCGCCGAGCCGGCCACCGAGATCGACATCGACGGTCAGGGCATGCAGAGCTTCTACGCGTACGACGTGAACGGCCTGGAGCTCGAATTCACCTACCTTCCGGACACCTCCGAGGGAACGGATGCCGCCGATGCATCCGCTTGAGGCACCGGCCGTCGTCACCACCCTCCCGTCCGGCGCGGAATGGGAGTTCGGGGGTCATCCTTACGGGCTCGAGCCGCTGGCCCTGCCCTCCCGATGGGTATCCCCAACAGTGCCCGTGGACCCGACGCGGATCGAGGACCTGCGGGAACGGCTGGCGCACGCGTCACCCGCCTCGATCCACAACCTGCGTCCGGACAATGCCGAGGACATCGACCGTCTGTTCTGGTTCCGGTGGATCACCGCCCACCAGACCACCTTCCTGCTGTGGCAGATGCTCGGGGCCATCCTGCGGGAGAGTGAGGCGGAGCGGGTCGACCACGAGGAGCTCGCCACGCAGGCGCGATTGCTGGTGTGCGGCTATTCGCTGATGCTGATGTACGGAAGCTCCGCTCCCCGGCACATCTACGGACCGGTCATCCGGATGCCGATGGCCCGCCAGCACGTCAATCTCACCGGCGCCTGGGCCCGCGACTATCCAGCGGTCCGGCCGCTGATCCGGGGCAAGGTGACGATCGGCTCCGGCACCGTCGCGGAAGCCCTGCGCCACGAGTGCGAACTCAACGAGCAGGTTCACGAGGGGATCGCGGACAAGGTCCTGTCCACGGGAGAGGTGTCCTTGCTGCAGAGTCCCAAACCGAAGGGCCGGCAGCAGATCCCCCGGGACACCTTGATGTGGCTGTACGACGGCATCTTCCTGACCAACCGTACGGCGGCCGTCTCCCCGCTCGCTGTCACCAGCCAGCTGGTCCGCCGACTGCACGCCATCTTTCTCGACGTCACCGCGAACGGCCTGTACCCCTCCTTCGCGCCGAGCGCGCACGAGGAACCGCCCCGCCTGCGGACCCCGGAGGTGATGCGACGCAAGGCGGGACTGACGGACTGCGTCCTGGAGATCCTGAGCCTCGTGAGCGCGCCGGCTACCCAGGCCCACCCATCGAGAACGGTCCGGACCAGCTCCACGATGTGAAAGTTGAGGAAGACATGACCGCCGCGACAACCCCTCTGTCCAAGGAAGCGCGATACTGTGCGGACACCTTCAACGGTGCCGTGGCCGCAGCCGCTCTCGGCGCGGCCTGGGACATCGGCTTGTTGGACGAGCTCGCCGACCGGGACGCCGTCGACGTACCCGAATTCACCGCCCGCACCCGCACCCACCCGCAGGCGGTTGACCGGATCCTTGTCGCGCTGTCCAGCCGCAGGATCGTGGTCGTCGACGCCGAGACGAACCTGGCCCGGCGCGGACCGGGATTCGACGAGGCGTTCCGTACCCGGGGCTTCTTCTACTGGCTGACCAGGGGCTGTGGCGAGCTCTTCACCAATCTCACCACCCTGGTTCGCACCGATGAAGGCTCCGACCGCCAGATGCGCCGCGACTCGCGGGCGATCAGCGTGGCCTGCCGGAGCATCGCCCGCAATTTCTTCGACCCGCCGCTGCGGGATCTCCTCGACGGTATCGACTACACGACCGTCGCCGATCTCGGCTGTGGCAGCGGCGATCGGATCATCATGTTGGCCGAGCGGCAACCCGCGATCCGGGCCATCGGGGTCGATATCGCCCCGGGGGCGTTGGCGGTCGCGGGAGAGGCGATCCGGGATGCGAACCTGACGGACCGGATCACGCTGCACCGGGATGATGTGCTGAACATGTCGCCGAGGCCGGAGTACGCCGACGCCGAGCTGGTCACCTGTTTCCTCATGGGGCACGACTTCTGGCCACGGGACAACTGCGTGAAGACACTGCAGAAGCTCCGGGAGACCTTCCCCAACGCACGCAACCTCCTCCTCGGCGACACCTGCCGGTCCGTCGGCGTCGAAGGCCCGGACCTGCCCATGTTCACGCTCGGCTTCGAGACCGTGCACGCGATCATGGACCAGTACCTGCCCACGCTCGACGAGTGGTACTCGGTGATCGATGAGAGCGGCTGGCGTCTCGCTGATCAGCGGCTCATCGAACTTCCCGCGTTCAGCTTCATCTTCCACCTGACCCCGGCCTGATCCGTCCTCGACGCCGCCGTACCCGGAGGAACACCCCATGGACGCCCCTTCCGCAAGCTCCGCAGTCGCGGCCGCCACCCCGGCCTCCCGCATGGATCTTCCGCTGTTCCGTGAGATTCCCGGACATCACGCACCCACACCGTTCTACCTGACCGACGACATGTACGGCGGGCTGTGCCTGGAACTGGCCGGCGGCGAGCTCAGCGACAAGGTGGGAAAGCCGGTGGCCGATCCGCACACCCACGAGTGTCCCGAGATCTATCTGCTGCTGTCACCGAATCCGGGCGGTGGCGTGATCGAGGTGGTCGCCGACGGACAGCACCACACGCTGACCTCGCCGGCGACATTCTTCATCCCGGCCGGTACGGTGCACCACTTCGTCACCCGCAAGGCCGAACCGGGCACGTATTGTCTGGGCCTGCTGCTCACCGGGTCAACCCAGCGATGACCGTCCTGCGACCCCAGCTCACCGGTACCTCCGGCGCCGTGGCCTCGACGCACTGGTTGGCGTCCGCCGTCGGCATGAGCATCCTCGACCAGGGTGGTAACGCCTTCGACGCGGCCGCGGCCGCCGGCTTCGCCCTCCAGGTGGTCGAGCCGCACTCGAACGGGCCCGGCGGCGACGTCGTGATCTCGGTCTACCCGCGCTCGGCCGGCACGGTACGCGTCATCTGCGGACAGGGCCCGATGCCGCAGGCGGCGACCATCGAGCGGTTCGGCGCGCTCGGCATCGAGCAGATGCCCGCGGCGGGCCTGCTCCCCGCGACCGCGCCGGGCGCGTTCGGCGCCTGGATGCGCCTGCTCGCCGAGTTCGGCACGATGCCACTGGCCACCGTCCTGGAACCGGCGATCGGATACGCCTCCGGCGGCTACCCGCTGCTGCCCGGCGCCGCGGCGACGGTCGAGGCGATGGCTCCGCTGTTCCGGACGGAGTGGACCGCGTCCGCGCACACCTACCTGCCCGGCGACGCGGTACCGGCGGCCGGCGCCCGGATGCGCAACGCCGCGCTGGCCGGCACCTACGAGCGGCTGCTGCGCGAGGCGCAGGCCGCGTCGACCGACCGGGAGGGCCAGATCGAGGCGGCCCGGGCGGCCTTCTACGAGGGCTTCATCGCCGACGCGATCGACAGCTTCGCGCGTACCACCGAGGTGCTCGACTCCACCGGCGGCCGGCACCGCGGCCTGCTCACCGGCGACGATCTGGCGGCCTGGCAGCCTGCCGTCGAGGAACCGTGCGCGCTGCCGTACGGCGACTTCACCGTCTACAAGCCGGGGCCGTGGTCGCAGGGCCCGGTCTTCCTCCAGCAGCTGGCGATCCTGTCCGGCTGCGACCTGCGCGGCATGGGGCTCGGCACCGTCGACTACGTCCACACCCTCGCGGAGGCGGCCAAGCTCGCGTTCGCCGACCGCGAGGCCTGGTACGGGGACCCGGCGCACACACCGGTGCCGATGGCCGAGCTCCTGGCGCCGGAGTACACAGCGCTGCGGCGCTCGCTGATCGGCGACCGTGCGGCCCTCGACCCCCAACCCGGCCGGGTGGGCCCCGGCCAGCCCTGGATCCCGCAGGCCAAACCGGAGCAGCCGGGCGCCGACGAGCCGGACTGGATGACCCAGCTGCGCAGCGGCATACCCACCGTGACCGTCGGGGCGCCGCAGGCCGGCGCCGGGAACACCTGCACCGTCGCGGTCGCGGACCGGTGGGGAAACCTGGCCGTGGCCGTGCCCAGCGGCGGCTGGCTCAAGAGCTCACCCGTGATCCCCGATCTCGGCTTCCCGCTCGGCACCCGTGGCCAGACCGCCTGGCTCGTCGACGGCCACCCGAACTCGCTGGCGCCCGGCCGGCGTCCGCGCACGACGCTGAGCCCCAGTATCGTGCTGCGCGACGGCGAGCCGTTCCTGGCGTTCGGCACGCCGGGCGGTGACCAGCAGGACCAGTGGACGCTCCAGGTGTTCCTCGCGATCGCGGAGTTCGGGCTGGAACCGCAGGCCGCGACCGAGCTCCCCGCCGTCAACATCGACCACTTCGCGCAGTCGTTCGCGCCGCGCGCCTCCCGGCCGGGCGTGCTGGTCGCGGAGCGCTCGCTCGGGCCCGAGGTGCTCGCCGGCCTGGAGCGCAAGGGCCACCGGCTCGACGTGGTGCCGGCGTCCACCCTCGGCAAGGTCTGCGCCGCCGGTGTCGACCCGGATACCGGCTTCCTTCGGGCCGCGACCGGCCCGCGCGGCCGCCAGGCCTACGGAGTGTGTCGGTAGCCATGTTCGTGCCGAGCCACTACCGGATCAAGGACGAGGTCTGGCACCGCCGGATCATCGACGGCCACCCCCTCGCGACGCTCACCACGAACGGAACGACCGTTCCCCTGGCCACCCGCCTGCCGGCCCTGGTCGCGCCGGGTGAGCCCGAGTCCGGCCCGCTGGTCGGCACCGAGATCCTCGGCCACCTCAACCGCGCCAACCCGCACTGGAAGGCGCTCACGGACGGCACGTACGCCCGGCTGATGTTCGACGGGCCGGGCGGCTTCGTCACGCCGGCCGTCTACCCCGGCGACCCCTCCGCGCCGACGTGGAACTTCGCGGCCGTGCACGTCTGCGGCCGCCTCCGGTTGATCCGCGGGCAGGAGGAGACCCTCGAGGTCGTCCGGTGGACGGCCGCTCGCCTGGAGGATCGCTTCGGCGCGGGCTGGGACCAGACCTCCTCGGTCGACTACTTCCGCCGGATCGTGCACGGCGTCGGTGCCTTCCGGCTGACGATCGAGTCGGTGGAGGCGCTGTTCAAACTCAGCCAGGAGAAGCCGGCGGACGTGCAGGAGTCGGTGATCCGCCGCTACGAGGCGGATCCCAGCGGCGCCGGCTGGCCGATCGCCCGGCTGATGCGGGAGGCCGGGATGGGCGGCTCCGCCGGATCACCGGACGACACCGTGTCCTCCTGCCCCTTCTGACCTGCCCCACCGCACAAGACATCGAGCACCGGCTGGCCCGCGCCGGCGGCTCGGTGCCGCGCCGCGAGTTCCTCGCCACCCTCACCCGCCCAGGTGACCCGGTCCCGCCGGCCGGCGGCGTCGAGGTGCGCCGCCTGGATTCCTGCCAGCCGTGGTCGATCCGGTCGGCTCGCCGACAACAGATCAGAGCGGATGCCAGGCACAGGATTCCGGTGCAGTGGAAAGCGGCGGGCCAGCCGACGGAACCGGCTGGCCCGCTCCAGGCAGCGTTCGATGGCACTCACCGAGTAGTTGGCCGTGTTCGTGGCAGCCGCACTGCGGCGGGAAGTCGCCCGGCCGGTCAGCGCTCCTGCTCGGTGGGCGCCTTCACTCGGTTCGGGTATCGGCCTCGAGCACCGTGAGGTCGCGCACCGCGTACCGGTGATGCTCGGCCTCTTCCTTGAGCACGACGCTGAGGCAGCGGCGTACGACGTAGTCCTTGTCCGGGTAGTACTCGGCCGGCTTGCGACCACATACCCGGTCGAGCTCGGCCTCGGTGAGCTCGTCGACGACCCGGCGCACCGTGGCCATGCGGGCGAGCCGCGGCGCGAGTACCTCGTCAAGCGTCGGGGTGGCATCGAGGGTGAGCCCGAGCTTCGCCGACGCTTCGTCGGCCGGTATCCCGCCGCCAGGAATGCCCAGCGGGTGGTACGGCGCATCCTCCTCGAGCACGGCGCTGCCGATCCAGGCATCGCCGGCCATCAGCAGATGCCGCTGCGTCTCGACGAACGACCACTCGCCGTCGACCTGCTCGTGCAGCTTCGCCTCGGGTAGGCGCCTGGCGCGGTCGAACGTCTCCCCCCATTGCTTCTCGATGGCATCCCAAGCGGCCCGGTATTCGGCGGCGGACGCGGCCTCACGGGCCAGCACCCGGTTGGGATGCAGCCGGTCGAGCTCGGCCTCGACATAGGCGGTCACGTCGACGTCATTGACAACGACACGCTCGAAGCCGCCACCGAGGGAGACAGAACCCCCATAGCAGTCCACGATCTTCAGGCCGGTGACGTCGCAATCGCGAATCTCGAGGCTGGAGAGATCGCATTGGTAGATGCGGCCACCACGGAACTGATCACTTTCGGTGTACTCAGCAGGCATCGGGACATTTTCCCGTATCAATCCCGCCCCCGCAAGTGAATGGCACGACGTGAGGGTTGGGGTGTCGCACCGATGCAGACCCCCGTTTCAGTGACAAGACCCGTCCGTCCGCGCCGCCTACGGTTGGCACGACCGGCCCGCCCCGCATTCCTCGTTCCAGGCTTGTCCGGCTGGCGGATACCTCATCGAAAGAAGGGGGTCAAGGTGGCGGAAAGAACGAACGACCCGGCGATCCGAGGGCTGACGGCCGAACAGGTGGAATCCTTCAATCAGAACGGGTTCCTTGGGCCGTTCGACCTCTATGCCGAGGACGAGGCTCCGCAGGTCTGGAGCCAGGCCATGATCGAGATGGTTACGTCGGCGAACAAGCCGCACGACTCGACCACCATCAACTGCAACCGGCACCTGGACTGCGATACGTTGTCGCGGAACATTGCTCAGCCGGCGATTGTCCATAAGCTTCGCAGCCTTATGGGCGACGACATCATGTGCTGGAAGACGCACATTTTCGAGAAGGAGCCCGGCAGCCCGGGAACGGGCTGGCACCAGGTCGATGCATTCACTGCGTACAACGAGTCGGAAACCGTCTCGTATCCCGCGCTGCGCGACACCGAGGAGTCCCCGGCCGCCGCGCAGGAGCTGTTCGTCTGGACGGCCTTCTCCGAGACGGACAAGGAGCACGGCTGCCTACGTTTCCTGCCCGGCAGCCACAAGCAGTCCTACAACGTGGAGAACAAGTCCCACAACGGCTACGACTACGCAGAGGTCAAGCTTGACAGGGACCCGAACGATCACGAGATCGTCGACATGGAGTTGAAGGCCGGCCAGTTCGTCATCTTCCTGGACAAGTGCGTCCACAGCTCGTACCCCAACACGAGTACCACCAGGCGCGTGGGGTTGGTGTCGCGTTACGTCTCACCGTCCGTGCGGGTCTAGGAGCACATCGACCGCCTCAGCGGGTCCGGCGACTCGATCGACCTCGACCACCACGGATGCGTCCTGGTGTCCGGCGAGGACAAGTACCGGCACAACCGGATCCCCGGCTCAACGACATCGTCTCCGTGATCCGAGAGATCGATGCGATCGGCGTCGAACCGGCTCGGTCCTGACGTCGCCACCTCGCCGGGCCCGGCAATTCCCCACCCTCTGCCGATCGGCTCGTTCACGTGCGCCTTCGGCGAGCCCGTTGATTGGTCTGGGCCGCGAGGCCGGGGGTCAACGGCTCGCAGGAATCCCGGCGGCGGTACCTTCCGCGCACCGCCGCCCGCCCGCCGCCCGTCGCGCTCAGATTTCCTCGTAGCCCATCCGCCGGGCGATCGCGGCGCTGATCGCCTCCGCCAGTTGGTCGGCGTGCTCCTGGTCGAAGAGGCTCAGGTGGTTTCCCTTGATCTCGACGGTCGTCACCTCGGCGGCGACGGCGGACCAGCCGCGGTCGCCGTCCATGTAGCCGGCCGGGAACGGCGGCGCGTCGGCGGGCAGCGGGTCGCTCGCGCGCAGGAGGTCCACCTCGGCCGGGTAGTACTCCGGCCGGTAGTCGAGGAACGCCGCGCGGTTGCGTTCGACGGTCTCGGCCAGCTCGGCCTGCGTCGCCGGGGTGGCGTCGGCCCCCTCCAGGCGCAGCACGTCCAGTGCCCGGACCGAAGCCCGGACCCGGGCCGCGTCCTCCGCCGCGGACATGAACGCGGGCGGCGCCCAGGTGTCCAGCAGCAGGGTCGCGGCGACCCGTTCGTTGCGATGCAACCAGCGGCGGGCCATCTCCAGCGCCACGGCGCCGCCCATCGACCAGCCGGCGACCACGACCGGGGCGACGCCGCGTACCGCGTCGACCTCGTCCACGTAGCGGGCCGCGATCTCCTCGATCGACGCCGGCGGAACGTCCGGCGGCGACTGAAGCGCGTACACCGCGAACTCCCGCCCCAGCCGCTTGGCCACCTGGTAGAACGGCAGCACCGAACCGCTCGCGGCGTGCACGAAGACCACCAGCGGCGCGCCCGGGTGCTCGACCAGGCTCACCAGCGGCTCCACGCCCGCTGCGGGTCGCATCGCGCCCAGCGTCGCCGCCAGCGCGCGGACCGTCGGGCCGGTGAACACGTCCAGGACGCTCGGCTTCAGCCCGAACTCGCTCGCGCATTCCTCGATCAGCTTGAAGACCAGCAGCGAATGGCCACCCATGTTGAAGAAGCTCTCGGTGACCGAGACCGAGTCCCGGCGCAGGAGCCGGCAGAAGATCCCGGCCAGCCGCGCCTCCAGCTCGGTCTCGGGTGCGTCGGTGCGGTCAGCTTCCGTGTCGCGGTCCCGGAGGTCGAGCAGCGCGGCCACGTCGATCTCGCCGCTGCTTCTGCGGGGAATCTCCTCCACGACCGTGACGGTTGCCGGCATCAGGTACTCCGGCAGCCGCGCAGCGGCGCCGTCGACGAGTCCTCCCCCGGTCAGCTCACGTTCCCCGTTCGGCACCACGAAGGCGGCGAGGCCGCCGTCCGGCGCCGCGGTCACGACGGCGCGCCACACGCCGTCCTGGTCGGTGAAGGCCGCCTCGATCTCGGCCGGCTCGACGCGCAGGCCGTGGATCCGGACCTGCCGGTCGATCGGGCCGAGGTGCTCCAGCACGCCGTCCTCCCGGCGCCGGCAGAGCTCGCCGGTGCGGAACATGCGGGCGCCGGGGGCAGCGAACGGGTCGGCCACGAACCGGTGCGCGGTCAGCGCCGGCCGCCGGTGGTACCCGCGGGCGAGGCCGATCTCGCCGCCGACGTAGAGCTCGCCGGCCACGCCGATCGGCACCGGCGCCAGCGCCTCGTCCAGTACGTAGAGGGCACGGTCGCCGACCGGCCGACCCTGGTCGGTGACCCGTCCGGTCTCGGCCGGCCCGTAGCCGGCGACGAGGTCGCCCGTGAACCCGGCCACGTCCGGCACCATCGACGGTACGACCGAAAGCGTCGTGACGCCGTGTGCCTCCACATGGTCCGCCAGCCGCCGCGGGTCCCGGTACACCGCCGGCGGCGCCAACGCGACCGTCGCGCCCTGCGACAGCGGCCAGAAGCAGTCCTCGGGCGTCGTCAGGAGCGCCACGTCGCCGGCGCCGAGGGGATGGTCGTGCTTGAGTTGCGCCAGCTCGGCCAGCGCCCCCTCGACCGGGTACGCGATCGCGGCCGGCCGGTCGGTGGCGTGCGCGGCGTAGCGCAGGCACAGCAGGTCGTACCCCGTCGCCTCGACCGGCAGGTCGTCGGCGGGCGCCTCGGCCCACCCGCCGGACTCCGCAAACGAGTGCACCTGCCACGGCCCTGCCGGCACGCGGCCCGCCGTCGACCCGTCAACGATCACCGCAGCCGGGGCGGCATCGTCCAGCAGCGCCCGGAGCCGGTCCTCCTCCGGATCGAGCCTTACGTACGGGGCACCGACCTTAGCCGCGGCAAGCAGCGCGACCGTCTGGTCGACCCCGGGGGAAAGGTACAGCGCCACGACGTTTCCCGGACCGACCCCGGTGTCGCGCAGGAACCACGCCAGCCGGTTGGCCCGGGCGTTCAACTCGGCGTAGCTGAACTGGCCCTCGGCACCGCGCACCGCGATCGCGTCCGGGGCCCGCTGGACCTGCTCCTCGAACGGCTGCGCCAGCGTGCGGTACGCGACGTCCGGCCGGACGTCCCGGTCGGGCCCGTGCAGAACGCGCTCTCGTTCTGCCTGCGACAGCAGCGGCAGCTCGAACGCTCGCGCGTCCGGCCGCTCGGCGGCCGCGGCCAGCAGACCCTCGAGGACACCTGCGTATCGGAGCGCGGTCCCCCGGTCGAACAGGTCGCCCGAGTACAGCATGATGCCGTCGATCGCGTCGCCGTCCGGGTGCATGATCAGGGCCAGGTCTACCGGCATGGCGTTGGTGTTCAGCGCCACACTTTTCGCGGACGCCCGGCCCGAGCCGCCGACCGGATGCTGCAGAGTGACTATGGTCTGGAACACCTGGTGCACCCCGGACAGCCGGGGCAACCCCAGTGCGGCCACCACCCGGGCGTACGGTACGGCCTGATGGTCGTGGGCCTCCAGGAATGCCTCGTGCACCCGGCGGACGACCTCGCGGAACGTCGGGTCACCGGACAAGTCGGTGCGCAGTGGCACCGACCTCACGAAGCAGCCCACCATCGACTCGGCGACCTCGTGGTCCCGGCCGGCCAGCGGGACGCCGACGAGGATGTCCCGCTGCCCCGCCATCCGGGCCAGAAACAGCTTGTACGCGGCCAGGACGACAACGAACAGGGTGACCCCGTCGTCTGCCGCCAGCCGCTGCAGCCGAGTCAGCAACGGACCGGGAATCGTGACCGGCACGGTGGATGCGGCCCGGCTGGCCCGGGCCGGCCGGGGACGGTCCCTCGGCAGGTCCAGCACCGGCAGGTCACCGGTCAAATTCTGGGTCCAGTAGTCCAGGTCGCGCTGGACCCTCGCCTCGTCGGTGTTCTCGCGTTCCCAGGCCACGTAGTCGAGGAAGCCAACCGGCGGGGGCGGGTCGAGTGTCCGGCCGGCCAGCAACGCGTCCAGCTCCCGGACGACCTGCTCCCGGGAGATTCCGTCGGCGACCAGGTGGTGGAAGTTGGTCGCCAGCATGGTGCGCTCGCCGGGCAACGCGAATCCGATGATCGTGAAGAAGCACGGCTCGTCGAGCGGGATCGGACGCTGGGCGGCCTGGCTGCTGATCTCGGTGGCGCGCGCCGCCGCCTCGTCCGCCGGCAGGTGCCGCAGGTCGTGCCAGGTCACTGGCGGCTCGATCAGGCCGCAGTCCTGCTGCATCGGGACACCGTCGCGCTCGAACATCCGCACTCGCAGGATGTCGTGCCGGGCCATCAGCTCCGCCGTGGCGGCGCGCAGTGTCGCATGGTCCAGCGCCCGCTCCAGGACCTGCAGGTCCGGAATGCTGTACTCGCTGCTGTCCGGGTACTGCCGGCAGGTGAACCAGATCCCCGCCTGCGGCGGGTTGAGCGGAACAGCGGTCCCCGGCGGCACCGGGGTGATGCGCGGCACTTCGACCGCGGTGGCCCGCTCGCGCAGCAACTTCATGAGCAGCCGCTGCTTGTTCGCGTCCAACGTGGTCATCGGCTTACCTCTCCCGTATCGCCGAGCCGCTCGGCGACGTCGTCGTCGGACATCGTGGCCACCTCGGCGGCCAACGCCGTCTCCAGGCACCCGGCCACGCCTGCGATCGTCGGTGCGTCGAAGAACTGCCGGACGGTGATTGATATCCCGAACCGGGTCTTGATCCGGTGCAGCATCTGCAGGGCCGACAGTGAGGTGCCGCCGACGGAGAAGAAGTTCTGGTTGCGACCGACCTGGTTGACCTGCAGCAGGTCGCACCACACCTCGGCGACTTCCGCCTCGATCGCCGAGGTGACCTCCGAGACACCGGTCCGAGCCTCCCGGTCCCGGATGGTGGGAACGGGCAGCGCCTGCCGGTCCACCTTGCCGGACGGGGTCAGCGGCAGGGCATCCAGCTTCACGTACACCGCCGGCAGCAGATACTGGGACAGGTATCCGCCCAGGTACTCGGCGACCTCGGGGATGAAGGCGTCCGGCCCGACCACATAGGCCACGATCTCCTTGACGCCGGGCTCGTCCTCCCGGATCGCCACCACGGCCCGCTCGACCGCCGGGTGGCTCTCCAGCACCGCCTCGATCTCGCCGGGCTCCACCCGTACGCCCCTGACCTTGGCCTGGTTGTCCGCCCGGCCGGCGTAGTGCAGCAGGCCGTCGTCGTCCAGGCTGGCGAGGTCACCGGTACGGTACAGCCGCTCCCCCGGCACCACCGGGCAGGGGTGCGGCAGGAACCGTTGCGCCGTCAGCTCCGGCTGTCCGAGGTAGCCGCGGGCCAGGCCGTCCACGCCGGCGACGTACAGCTCGCCGACCACGCCCGGCGGGATCGGCCGGAGCGCTTCGTCCAGCACGTACAGCCGGTAGCCGTTGACCGCACGGCCCATCGGGACGCCGCCGCCGGCCGGCCAGGAGCGCCCGGTCCAGAGCGCGACCTCCGAGGTCTCCGTCTGGCCGTACGCGTTGTGCAGGTCGAGATCGAAGTGGGCGACGAACCGCTCCAGAAGCGCCGCCGGCACCGCCTCGCCGGAGGTCTGCACGCAGCCGAGGTCCGGGTACTTGGTGGCCGGAACGGTGGCCAGGTACATGTCCAGCATCGACGGTACGAAGTGGGCCAGCACCGTGCCCGGCTCGGCGAGCAGCTCGGCCAGGTACGGCACGTCCGTCTCCGAGCCCGCCTCGGCCAGCTCGATGGTGGCGCCGGCGGCGAGCGTCGCGAAGATCTCCCAGATCGCGACGTCGAAGATCAACGGCGTCTTGTGCACGACTCGCCGGCCGGGCTCGAGCTCGTACCGCCGGGCGATCCACTCCACTCGGGACGCCGCGCAGCCGTGGTCGATGACGACGCCCTTGGGCCGGCCCGTGGACCCGGACGTGTAGTAGACGAAGGCCGTGTTCCGCGGGTGGATCCGACGGTGACTCCGGTCCGGCGCGGCCGCGTCGACGACCGGCGCGGCCGCGTCGACGATCGGCAGGCCCTCCAGCCCGGCCGGCGGCGGCCCCGTGGCGATCACCGCCGCCATCTCGCAGTCGGCGGCTATCCAGCGCAGGCGGTCGGCCGGGTAGCCGGCATCCAGCGGTACGAAGCCGGCACCCGCGCGGAGTACCCCGAGAAGCGCCACGATCGACTCCACCGAGCGCGGGACGCACACCCCGACCAGGGACTCCGGCCCGATGCCGGCGGCCGCCAGCGCGGTCGCCACCGCCTCGGCGCGGGCGTCCAGGTCGGCGTAGCTGACCGAGCTCGTCCACGCCTGCACGGCCACCGCGTCCGGGTCCCGGGCCAGCGCGGCATGGAAACCGTCGTGCAGCAGCGTCCGGGCGGCGCCGCGGTCCTCGTGGCCGGCGTTGATCGCGGCCAGCTGGGCGGTGGCCGAGGCGGCCGGCATCAGCGGCAGCTCGGCCAGCTGGGCCGACGGGTCCGCCAGTGCCGATTCGAGGAGCGTCAGCAAGGCTTCCTGCCAGCGGCCGGCGGACGGGCGGTCGAAGCGGCGGGTGGCGTACTCCACCTCGCCGACCAGCGTCCCGCCGCCCAGCCGCATCGTGCAGGTCAGCGCGACCTTGGCGGTACCGGAGTGGATCAGCTGCTCGGTGATCTGAAGGCCGTCGATCTCGCCGCCGCCGTCCATCGGGGTGGACTCGAAGACGAACATGGTCTGGAAGACGGGGTTGTCGGCCCCGCCGGGGGACATACCGCCGACCATCTCCACGAACGGCAGGTCCTGCCGGGACAGCGCCTCGGCCAGCGCCGCGTCGGTGCGCTCCACCAGGTCCCGGAAGCGCATGCCGGGGGTGAATCGCATCCGCAGCGGCACGGTGTTGACCAGGTAGCCGATCAGGTCCTCGGTACCGGGCCGGACCCGGCCGGCCATCGGGACCCCGACCACCACGTCGTCGGCGCCGCCGGTCATCCGGTGCAGCGTGCCGAGGAAACCGGCCAGCAACACGCCGAACGGAGTAGATCCATGAGCGCGGGCCACCCGCTCCACCGCGGCCAGGCCGACGCCGGCGAGCTCGAGCGGTATCGAGAACCCGTCCTGCCCCTCCGCCCCGGTCGGCCGGCCGGGTTCCAGCACCGGCGGGTCGCCGGCGAGCTGCTCCTCCCAGTACCGCCGTTGCTCGGCCGCCTCCTCCGAGCCCAGCCAGCGCTCCTGCCAGGCCACGTAGTCGGCGAACCGCACGGACGGCGTAGGCAGCGGGCGGTCCTGGTACAGCGCGGCGAACTCTCGCCAGAACACTCCCAGCGACCATGCGTCAAAGACGCTGTGGTGCACATCGAGCAACCACAGGTGCTGCTCGTCGTCGACCCGGTAGCAGCAGGACCGCACCAGCGGTCCGGCGGACAGGTCGAACGGCCGGGCCGCCTCGGCCTCGGCCAGGCGCGCCGCGGCCGCCCGGTCGGCGACGGATCTCACCTCGGTACGGACCGGCTCTGGCGGCTGGAGCCGGGACCAGACACGGCCGTCCCGTTCCGCGAGGGTGGTCCGCAACGCCTCGTGCCGCTCCACCAGCGCGGTGAGCGCGGCATCCATCCGCTCGATGTCGAGCGGTCCGGAAATCCAGTATCCGAGGGGTACGGCGTAGGTCGCGACACCCTGCTGCAGCCGGTCCAGGTACCACAGCGCTGCCTGGCCGCGCGAGGCCGGCCGCCATTCGTCGTGCTCGCCGGACGCCGCGACGACTCCGCCGCCGGTGTCTCGCCGGCTGGTCCCCTTGACCAGCGCGGCGAGGGCGGTCACGGTCGGGGCGGAGCGCAGCTCGTTGAACGACAGAGCCGCACCGGTGGCCCGGGCGATGCCGCTGAGCAGTTGCAGACCGCGCAGGGAGTCGCCGCCGGCCGCGAAGAAGTCCTCGTCGGCGCCGGCCGGCCGGCCCAGCACGTCGGCGACGAGTCGCGCGACGACGCCTTCCACACCGGAGGACGTGGCCGCGTCGGGCTCGCCCGCGCCGTCCAAGGGGAGGTCGGCGGGTGGTGGCGGCGGCAGCTCGGACGGCAGCACCTTTCTGTTCAGCGGGGACCGCGGAATCCGGTCCAGCCAGACGATGGTCCGCGGGAGCATGACGGCGGGCAGCCGGTCGGCCAGTTCGGCGCGGAGCGCCGCATCCGCGGCCGGCGTGTGTTCCCCCTCGACATATGCGATCAGCCGGGCGCCGGAGACCGGGTCGTCGGCCGCGACCACGACGGCGTCGCGGACGCCGGCACAGGCCCGCACCGCGTTCTCCACCTGGCCGGGCTCGACCCGGAACCCGCGAATCTTGACCTGGCGGTCGGACCGGCCGAGGAACTGCAGGTTCCCGTCCGGCATCCGGTTGGCCCGGTCACCGGTCCGGTACATCCGGGTGCCGGGCGGCCCGAACGGGTCCGGCCAGAACCGGTCGGCGGTGGTGGACGGCGCACCCAGATAGCCGCGGGCCAGCCCGAAGCCGGCGATCCACACGTCCCCCGGTTCCCCGTCGGCCACCGGCGCCAGCTCGTCGTCGAGCAGGTGCACGGTCACCCCGGGCAGTGGCCGGCCGATCGGCACGAGTCCCACGTCGGGCAGGTTCGCCGGGTCCGGCCGGTAGGTGGTGCAGCTGATCGTGGTCTCGGTGGGCCCGTAGTCGGCGACGAAGTCCACGGGTCGCGAGCCGACAGCCTCCATCCAGAGGGCGAGCCGGTCCATCCGCAGCTTGTCCCCGCCGACGAACACGGTGCGCAGGCTGTCGGGCAGCGACACGATCCCGGCGACGAGGTCGTCCGCCCACTGGTGCCAGTAGTTGCTGGGGAGGCTCACCATGGTCGCCCCGCGGGCCTTCATCACGTCGGTCAGCTCGACGCTCGTCGGACGGGGCGTATCCGGCAGCACGACCGCGGCGCCGGCCAGCCACGCCGGCAGCACCTCCTCCAGCGAGGCGTCGATGTGCATCGAGGTGAACTGCAGGAACCGGTCGGACGACCGCAGGCCCAGCTCCGCCCGAATCGCGGCGGCGTGTTCGGCCAGGCTGGCATGCGAGACCCCGACGGCCTTCGGCCGGCCGGTCGAGCCGGAGGTGAAGGCACAGTACGCGAGATTGCCGGGCCACAGCGCCGGCCGGGCACCGGTCGGGCCCGGTTCGGCCGAGCCGGCCGGTTCGTCCAGGAGGTCGGCCAGGTCGACCACCGAGAACCCGGCACCGTCGAACGTTCTCTCCGGTCCACCGCGGAGCACCAGCTCGACCTCGGCGTCGGCAAGCATCCCCGCCACCAGCCCGGCGGGCAGCGCGGCGTCCAGCGGAACGTAGACGCCACCGGCCTTCCACACCGCGAGCACCGTCACCAGCCAGCGGGCGGACTGTTCGACGGCGACCCCGACCCGGACCTCCGGCCGCACACCGCGCACAGCGAGCCGGTCGGCCAGCTCGCCGGCCCGCTCGTCGAGCTGGCGGAAGCTCAGGACACCGTCACCGGACATGATCGCGGGCGCGTCCGGGGTGCGCGCCGCCTGGGCCTCGATCAACTGATGTACGCAGAGATCGGACATCGATCGCCTACCTCCTTCCGTGCTGTACAGATGAAATGCGTCGGGGTCAGGCGACCGTGCCGGCGGCCGTGGAACGCCGCCAGCTGTCGTACAAGCCGGTGTAGACACCGCCCGCCGCGAGCAGCTCGTCGTGCCGGCCGCGTTCCACCAGCCGGCCGCCGTCGAGCACGATCACCTCGTCGGCCCGTTCGGCGGTGGCCAGCCGGTGTGCGACGGTCAACGACGTGCGGCCCGCGGTGAGCCGGCGCAACGCCTCGATGAGCGTCAGCTCGATCCGCGGGTCCACGGCCGAGGTCGCCTCGTCGAGGATCAGGCAGGCCGGGTCGGCCAGGTGTGCGCGGGCCAGCGCGACCAGCTGCCGCTCGCCGGCGGACAGGCTCTCGCCGCGCTGCCCGACCGGGGTGTCCAGGCCGCGCGGCAGGCCGGCGAGAAACGCTCCCGCACCCAGATCGTGGAAGGCCCGCTCGACGTCGGCACGGGTGGCGGACGGTCGCCCGTACCGGACGTTCTCCTCGACCGTGGTGTCGAAGAGGAACGGTTCCTGCGGCACGACCACCACGCGCGAGCGCAGCGACTCGGTCGCGATTTCCCGTGTGTCCACGCCGCCGATCAGGATGTGGCCGCGGTCAGGGTCGGCCAGCCGGGCGATCAGCTTCGTCAGCGTCGTCTTGCCCGATCCGGTGGCGCCGACCAGCACGACCTGGCGACCGGCCGGCACCTCGAACGACACGTCGGTCAGGGCCGTGCCGGCGTTCGGGTAGCCGAAGGTGACATTCTGTACGACCACCGCCGGCGGGCTGGCCGGCAGCTGCCGGCCGTCGACCGGCTCGGTGACGTCCTCGACGATGTCCAGCAGTGCCAGCACCCGTCGCCAGCCGGCCACGGCATTCTGCGTGAAGTCGATGACCTGGGTGAACTGCCCCACCGGCCCCAGGAACAGGGTCACCAGCAGGAGGAACGCGACCAGATCGCCGGCGGTGTGCCCGGTCGACGGGCCGATCGCCAGGCCCACCGCGACGACGCCGACCACCACGATCGCGGCGAACAGCTCGGCGAGGGAGAACAGCACGCTGCCCAGATAACCGGCGCGGGCCTTCGCGTCCCGCCAGCGGTGGATGGTCGCCGTGGTCCGCCGCAGGCTCGGCTTCGTGATGCCGTAGGCGCGGATGACGGCCGCGCCCTGGATCGTCTCCGAGGTCACCGTGAGCAGATCGGCGACGCGGCCCCGGACCGCGGAGTGCGCGGGCCCGAGGCGCCCGGTCAGCACGTGGATGAGGACGACCATCGGCACGATCAGCGCAACCGTGACCAGCGTCAGCCAGACGTCGTAGTACAGCATGCCGATGAGGGCAGCCAGCATGGCGGCGCCGTTCACCACCCAGGCGATGCCGCCCCACTGCAGGAACTGGCTGAGGGTCCCGACGTCGGAGGTCACCCGGGACACCAGCTTCCCGCGCGTCTCGGCCGAGTGGTACGCCACGCTGAGCCGGTGCACGTGGCCGAAGGCGCGGATCCGCAGCCCGCACAGTGCGCGCTCGCTGGCGATCGCAAGGCGCAGCAGGCTCACCCAGTTGACCACGGCGGTGCCCACCACCGCCACGCCCGCCAGCGCGCCCAGGCGAACCAGGTGGCCGACGTCGATGTGTCCGGTGCTGAGTCCCCGGTCGAGGAGTTGCTGGACGAGGACCGGTATGGCCAGCCGGCCGAACCCGCCGACCAGTGCGAGGACGAGCGTCAGGGCCAGGCCGTCGCGGATCTCCGGGATGGCGGCGAAGCCGCGCCGAAGCACCGCGGGCGTCGACCCGGCAACACCGTCGGGGTCGACCGCGAACGCACTCATGCCACTACCTGCTCTCGCTGGAATCCCCGGATCAGCCGGTCGTAGTCGTCGATCCGGAGCAAGTCCCCATGGGCGCCGACACCGGCCACGCGGCCGCCGTCGAGGTACACGACCGCGTCGGCCCGGGCCAGCGTCGCGGCGCTGGTGGTGACGACGATCGTGGTGGTGGATGGCAGGCTGGTGGCCAGCCCGCTCATGATCTCCTGCCGGGTGGTCGCGTCGACCGCGGACGTGGCCTCGTCCAGCAACAGCACCCGGGGCCGACGGACCAGGGCCCGGGCCAGCGCGAGGCGTTGTCGTTCGCCGCCGGACAGCCTCGCCCCACGCTCGCCGACCCGAGTCGCCAACCCGTCCGGCTGGCGCTCGACGATGGCGGTGGCCCGGGCGAGGCGGAGCGCCTCGTCCAGCCGCTCCCGGTCAGCGTCCGCGGGTGCTTCCGACGGGGTGTCGTCGAAGTCGAGTCGGACGTTCTGGGCCAGCGTGCCGGCGAACAGGAACGGCTCCTGGAAAACCGCCGCACAGGCCGCCGCCCGGTCGGCTGCGGCGACCCGGTACAGGTCGACCCCGTTCAGCAGCACCGTGCCGCCGGTCGGGGGCAGCAGGCCGGCCAGCGTCAGCAGCAGCGTGCTCTTACCCGACCCGGTGCTCCCGGTGATCGCGACGGTCGCACCGGCCGGGACGTCGAAGCTCACATCGGAAAGGACCGCCGGGCCGTCCGGGTAGGCGAAGCCGAGACCGCGGACGCTGAGGCCGAGCGGACCGTTCGGCAGCGGTTGCGGATCCACCACATCCGGCGGTGGCGTCTCGCCGAGCACCTTCTGAACCCGGTCGTATCCCGCCAGCACGTGCGGCACGTGGGCCAGCACGTTGCCGATCACGCTCAGAGGCACCGCCAGCAGGGCGAACAGGTTGACGAAGCTGACCAGTTGGCCGACCGTGATCGCGCCACTGTTCACCCGCCACGCCCCGACCACCAGGATGACCAGCGACGTGACGGCCGGGATCAGATCGAACAGCTCGTTCATCAGCCATTCCCGACCGGCCAGCTTGATGTTCGCATCGCGGAGCCGGGCCGATTCGGCGCCGAACCTGTCCTGCTCGGCACGGTCCCGGCCGAGCGTCTTCACCAGGAACGCGCCGTCGAAACTCTCGTGGGCGACTGCGGTCACCCGCCCCAGCTGCTGCTGGGCCTCCACGGCGAGCCCTTCGACCCGTTTCTGGTACACGGAGTTGACCAGCAACAGCGCCGGGATCGAGGCACCGCCGATCACTGCCAGGATCGGGTCCACCGCCAGCATCCAGCCGGCGGTGACCAGGAACATCAGGAACATGCCGAGCACCTGCGGCATGCGGGCCGGCAGGTCCGCGGCCGCCTCCGGATCGGTGGTCACGTGCGCCAGCTTCTCGCCGGTCGGGTGGGCCTGATGGTAGGCAATCGGCAGCGCGTCGTACCGCTCGACCACGGCCTCGCGCAGGGTGGCATCGAACCGGGCCCGGGTCGCGGTGGCGGTCCATCGCAGGATCAGCCCTGCCGTGCCCTTGACCACGCCGATCGCGAGCACGACCAGGACCACGGCGAGGACGGTGCCGGTGGCCACCTGGCCGCCCTCGAACCTCGGTATCACCACGTGGTTGACCAGCTCGCCGAGCGCGACGGACCAGACGGTCAGTCCCGCTCCGTACAGCATCGCGGCGGCCAGCCCCCAGCTCATCGGACCCGGATGGGCGCGGAAGGCGGCGAGCAGCAACGTGCCCGACCGGCGCAGGAGTTTGGGCCGTGCGGCTGGTTCCTGATCCACTATCGCCACTTCCTCATCATTCGCTGTCGTCATTGCTGCTCAGCGGTACGAGTGGAGACCGACCCGGTGGGATGGAGGAGCTGACCGGAGACCCGGACGCGTACTCGGGCTCAGCCACTGTGCGTCCCTTGCTCCTCAGCGGAGGCGCTCATGGCGGCCCGCAGGCTGGCCGGGCGCATGTCCGTCCACAACTCGCCGATGCGCGCGAGACAGTCGTCCCGGGACGCCGGCTCGCCGACCGGCTCCCACCCGGCCGGTACCGGCCGACCCGACCGCCAGATCGAGTACTGCTCCTCGTGGTTGCGGACAATCACGTACATCTCGTCGGTGTCGGTCATGACTGCCTCTCGCTCTCGGCCGGGACCGCACGCGGCTCCGATGACAGGGGGAACCGGCTGGAAAGGGTCTCGATCTCGATCTCGATCCGGACCGAACCCCCGGTGGGTGCGGCCGTCCCGGAATCCGCCGGGTCAACGGGAGCAAGATGCGCCACCAGCCGGTCCCGGTCGGTCACCACCCGGGCGCATCCGCGAACGTCGATCACCATCGAGTCCCCGTCCGGCTGGAATATCACCAGCACCTTGGCGCCGTCCGGCAGCTGCGGATCGGTCCGGTCGAGCACCCCGAAGAGGACGCCGTTGCGACCACGGTCGCGATCCAGCACCAGCGGCAGCCGGGTCGCCACCGGGAACTCCCCCGCACCGGTGCTCACCAGCGTTCCGGAGCCGCATCGCTCGATCAGCTCCACCAGCGTCGCGGCGGCCGGCCCGGCGTCGTGCCCCGCCGGCGGGAACGCGCGAGCCAGCGAACCACCGTCCTTGGCGATGGCTGTGATGATCTGCTTGGACCGGAAGGGCAGCAGCGACAACAGCGTGTCGCCGAGCCCGTGCGTCGCCTCGGCGAAGCCCTGCACGTACAGGCCACAGGTCAGCTCGTCGGTCGTGCGCACGCGGTGTTCACGGGAAACCGCCAGTCGGCCGTCGGCGTCGGTGTCCAGGTAGGGAAGAACGTCGCGGTACATCACCGAGTCCAGTTCGCGCCGGTACCCGGTGGCCAGCACCAGGCCGTCAACTCGGAGCACACGGCTCCCGCCGCCGAAGCGGGCGTCGACCCCGATCCGGATGCCCGTGCCGTCGGCCCCGGCCTCCACCCCGGTCAGCCGGGAGCCGTCGTGCACCACGAGGCGGGTGCGGCCGCGGACCTCGTCGGCGTAGACCAGCCGGTACAGCTCGTCGAGAAAACTCGCCTCCACCACGCCGTAGTTGGTGGTTCGCAGGCCGGCGAAGTAGTCGCGCCGGTTCGCCTCGTTGCGGGAGTAGAAGTCGGCGGCGTTGGCCTCGAAGAACTGCTCGTTCGCGAACGGGTTGTTGTCGGTGGCACGCAGCGAGTACCCCGGCAGGATCAGGTGCACGCGGGCGTTGCGGTACCGATCCAGCAGGTAGTGGGTGATCTCGCCGGCGCTTTGCCCGTCGCCGGCGACCGCGAACTCCCACTCGCGGTCGTGGTCGGTGAACGTCTCGGGGACCGTTGGCAGGAACGCGCTGGAGTGCACCACGGTCGGGCCGAGCGTCACTCCCTCCGGCACGCGGGGTACGCCGCCGAGCGCGTGCACGATGTTGCGGGCGTGGTACTCGACGACGCCGCCGGTCGCGGTGTCGGTCGCGGTCACCCGGAACAGCGACAGCGTGCCGTCATCGTCGCGGACCGCGGTCACCTCGCGGACCGCGGAGCGGTAGCGCACCACGTCGGCGAACTGTGCGGCGACCCACCTCAGGTAGTCCTGGAACTCCAGGCGGGTCGGCCGGAACTCGGCGAGGTTCACGAACCTCTCCAGCCGGCCCTTGGCCTTCTCGTACTGGAGGAAGGTGAATGGGCTGGTCAGGTTCCGCAGGGACACCAGGTCCTTGAGGAAGGAGATCTGCATCCGGGCGCCGTCGATGAGCATGCCCTCGTGCCAGCGCGTGTCGCCGGAGCGCTCCAGGAACAGGCAGCTGCGATCCGGCGCGATCTCCTGGGCAGCGATCGCGAGTGCGATGTTCGACGGTCCGAAGCCCAGCCCCATCACGTCGTACGGATCATCCGGCGTGCCGAGATTCCGCACCTACCGCTCCCCTCCTCGACGTCTGCCCGGCTGGTTCATTGGGTGGCTCGGGTCGCTGAGGAGCGTTGGGCGATCCGGTCAATGCGACCGGTGTCCAGGAAGCCGACCACGGGTGGCACCGTGGACACGACACGACCGGCCTCGTCGAGCCGCTCCTGATACTGCGACGCGACCTCGGGAAGCCGGGTCCAGTGCGTCGTGGGGCGCAGATGGTGTTCCTGGTGGTACCCGTCGTTGAAGGTCAGCCGGTTGTACAGCCGGCTGTAGTAGCTCACGGAGTTCGCGTACCGGCTGTCCGGCTCCGCCCCGAAGTGCCGGTAGTAGTTCTGGACGTTGACCCAGGTGAACGCGGCCGCTACCGCCGGCAGGTAGCACAGCAGCAGCCACTGCCACGAGAGGACGGCGAGCAGCACGATGAAACTCAGGTGTGCCAAGCGGTCATAGCGGACCTGGGCGAGCTCGGCCGCGCGCCGGTCCGGATGCCGGGCGGCCCACCCAAGCAACGTGGTCTCCGCCGGGCCGACGCCGCACAACCGGCGCAAGGACGCCCAGGTGCCCACGAACTCCCGGGCCGAGGCGGCGAGGCTGAAGGCCAGGTACCGCCAGAGCGGGGCGTGGTCGTCGTCCCGGCTGTATCGGTACGTGGAGCTGAGGTCGGCGGTGACCCCGTCGCGCTTGCGGTCGTTGTTGTACCGGTGGTGGTTGCGGACGTGACTCAACTGGTACGCCTGTACCGACTGCGCGATGTTCGCCGAGTTCATCAACGACACGAGCGCGTTCAGCCGTTGGTCGGTGAACCAGGGCTGGTGCACGAACATGTGGTTAACGATGAGCACCGAGTAGGTGATCATGGCGGTGACCAGGATCGCCGAGCCGAGCCGCGGCCACAGCCCGTCCGGCGTCAGCACGGCCAGCGCAATCGTCCCTGCGAACTGCACGATGCAAATCCCGAGCAGGATGGCGTCGACCGGGCTGTTGCGCCATATCCGTCCGGGCTCGCGGTCGATCATCTCACCGTCCCCTTTCCCGAGTCCTCTTCGACGTCGACGAAGCCCGGGCACGCCTGCCGGCTGACCTCGGCGGGCCCGACCCGTGAGGCGGTTCGACCCGGGTGAATGCCGCTCGTCGCTCATGAACTCTGACCGACCGTACGCAGCTCCGGCTGTCCAGCGCAGTCACGTGAACCGGCGACGCGGCGCCCGGCCCGCTTCGCGGACCATGGGCGCGGGCGGGGGGCTGTTTTACGGGACACAGTCCCCCACTGGCCCGGCGTTAGATTTCTTGGCAGGAGGTTCGGCCGGCTTCTTGCCGCAATGCCGTGCACCATTCCCCGCTGTGCGAGGGCGGTGGCTCGCGGTGGTCCTTCTGCGTGCGAGTGCCAGGTTTTCGACGTAGGAAGAGGAAGAAGCGCGATGCGTCCATCTACCCGAGGTTCTGATCAGGCGGTGGACGACCCGACGGCGCTGCCGATCCAGACGGTGTTCGCCCGCGCGTGTGACCCCGAGAGCACGCCACTGCCCGACACCCTGCGGGACGCGATCGTTGCGGAGTTGGACCGCGGCTGCGCCGACGATCGCGGTTCGCGGGTCCCGCCGGCCGACCTCGGGCCGTCGGTCGCCGCCTGGGCCGCCACGCAACGCTTGCGCTTCGAGGCACTGTTCGCCGCGGCGGAACGCGAGGGCCGCGCCGACGTGCTCGTCCGCCGGGCGGTCCTCGCGTGTGCTCCCTTGGCCTCGCTGTCCGGTGCCTGGCTGCAGTGGATGAGCGAGCCGGGCAACGCCGAGGAAGCAGTCACCATGCGGGTGCTCTCCCTGTTCGCGGGCGACGTCGGCGCCGGGCATCCGCGGGCGTCCCGAGGCAGCGTCTACCTCTCTCTCATGCAACACCTCCGGGTGGCCGTGCATGCGCATCCGGCGAGCCAGCTGGCGCAGGACCGCCGAATCGCCGACCAGTCCTTCTACCTACCGGCCGTCGCGTTGACGATGAGCCGGCGCCCGGACGCATACCGGGGCGAGATCATTGGACTTGACCTTTGCCTGCGTGAGGTCGGCCTGCTCCCGCCGCTCGACGGTGTTCAGACCCGGCTTCCGCACGCGATCGGATGGGACGCGCTGGATCCGAGCCGCGCGCGCACGCCGGACGGGCCGCCGCCGGTCGAGGATGCTCGGGCCGTGGCGGCCGCGTTCGTCGAATTAGCCGGTGCGGCCGGCGCGACCGCGGTCGAGCGCGGCTTCGCCTGGGCGTTCGGCGCGCTGCGACGGTGGTGCGACGAGGTGGCCGAGGAGCTGGACGCCGCTCGCGACCCGGGTTTCGAGATGGCGGAGCTGGTGCGGTCCCGGGCCAGGGAGGCGTCCGTCTATCACGACCGGTTCAACGTGCAGGGCCGGCCGCTGCAGGAGTGGCTCTCCGAGGCGCGCACCGACCCGATCCCGTTCCTGACCGCGCTGGCGAACAGCCGCCTCATCCGGCCGGGCAATTCCGACGCCAGCCGCCTGACCGGCACGCTCGTGTCGGAGAAGGGCCGGATGTTCCGGATATTCCCGGACAACGAACTGGACACGATCAAGCGATGGATCGACGCGCTGCCGGCGGATCCCGCACAGCGGGCAGGGTGGCGACCGCCCGCCCATCAGCCCCGGCGGATCACGCTCCGGCCGGCCTCGGAAAGCTCCCACGATGACGGCGACGCTCCCGCGGACATCCGGCAGGCATACATCCGTCTGTTGCGGCGCACGATCACACCGGCGACCCGCCGGTATGCCCTGCGATACGTGGAGAAGCGGCTCGCCAGATCCCGCCAGGGCATGGAGTCGTCCGCCCAGTCACTGCCGGACGAGCACCCGGTGGACGGTCTGCGGTCGTGGCTGCTCGACCAGCACGACCTCCACAACAGGGAGTTCCACAACGGCCTGGGCGATCCCTTGCCGGACCGCGCCGAATTGATCGACTCGAGCGTGCAACTGGCGCCGCTCACCCTGATCGACGGTGCCTGGCTGACCGGCTACACCGACTATCAGCTCGCCTCCACCGAGCGCGGGCACTTCCTGTTCGACACCTACTGGGACGAGCTCGGCAACAGCGACCTGAGCCTGAACCATCCGCTGATCTACCGTGCCGTGTTGCGGGAGATGGGCATCGACCTCCCACCGACTCGCTCGCCGGAGTTCGCGACCTGGTCCGGGTTCCGGGACCAGTCGTTCGATACTCCGGTCTACTGGCTGGCGATCGGCCGGTTTCCGCGCACGTTCGAGCCGGAGATTCTCGGCCTGAACCTGGCGATGGAGCTGTCAGGGGTCGGCGGCAACTATCGCCGCGGCCGGCAGACGCTCCAGAAGCACGGCTTCAGTACCGCGTTCGTCGACATCCACAACACCATCGACAACGTCGCGACCGGCCACTCCGCCTGGGCGGCCGACGCCATCGACGGATACCTGGCCGAGCAGGCGCCGACGGCTAGCGCCGACGCATGGGACCGGATCCGGGCCGGATACCGATCGCTGAACGCACCATCCGGACTCCTGGCAGGCAACGGGGCCCGCCAAGCCGAAACCTGAGCGACGGTCGCACGTCTGAGCCGTCTGCGACAGCCGCCTCGATCATGCTGACCGCCGTCGGCTCGGGCCCACTCGTCTGTGTTGCCGAGCAGTTGACGCCAGGCCGAAGCGGTGCGGTGTCCCCGCACAACGCTCCGCACCGCTTACCGATCCGTTGGTCGCCCTACGGCCAGGCGAGACAGAAGGTGTGGCCGGCCGGATCCGCGTAGACCCGGAACCCCTTCCGTGCGGCCGGATCATCGACCGCCTTCAACAGCCGCCCGCCCAACTTGAGCGTCTTCTCGTGCGCGGCCTCGAGGTCCTCGAGGTAGAAGTCGAGGTGGACCTGCTGTGACGGTCCGCCTTCGGGCCACACGGGTGGCACATGATCGGGCACGAGCTGGACCGCCAGGTGCCAGTCGCCGTCGACCCAGACGTTGTGCCAGCCGTCCTTCGCCTCGACGGAGCCGTCCAGGAGTCCCGCCCAGAATGCGCTCTCCGCCTCGATATCGGCCGCCTCGAAAACGATCGTCCGACGCTTGAAATTCACAAGGCCACACCCTTTCTGGCTGATTTGTACGTCCATCCGCCTGATGTCGAATTCCGCCCGCTCATTCTCGCCGCTCCGGCGGCAGCGTGATGGCCCCCTGTTCAGGTGACTGCGCCGGTCCGGCCGACGTTGCCTACGTTCGACCGGACGCTCGTGGAGGTGAATCGTGACCAGCACCGGCCACACCCCGGTTCGGGTCGCCGGCGGCCGCCGCACCCACAAGATCGGCTACACGAAGCACATCCTGTTCACGGACCGGAGCTTCGGTCTCCACGTCTTCGACATCGGATCACGCACCGACCACCGCACCCGCCAGGAGCCCGCATGAGCACCACCGTTCAGCCGCCCGACGAGCAGGTGACCACGGACCTGCACGCCATCGAGCAACGCCGGCAACGAGCGCTCGTCGACGTGGATCTGGAGACACTCGATGACCTCTTCGACGACACGCTCGTACACACCCACGCGCACGGCATCACCCACACCAAGACGCAGTTGCTGGAGCACACCGCCAACCGCCGGCCCTACCTCCGCATCACCCGCGGCGAGCTCACCATCCGGCTCATCGGCGACGTCGCGGTCATGACCGGCCCGCTCACCAACCTGATACGAACACCCGACGGCGGTCAACGCACCCTCGCCGGCGTGGCCACCCAGGTCCTGCGCCGCGACAACCACCGCGGCTGGCGGTTCGTCAGCTTCCAGATGACGCCCTACAGCGAGCAGACCTGACCCGAGCTGCCCTCAGGGCCAACGCCGCCGCCTGACCTTCAGCTGTCCACATCGGATCAACGTGGACGGACACAGAAAGTGGCCGGGCGCGCACGCCCGGCCACAAAATATCTGAGCTGCTCAAACAGCCGCTTTCAGCCCTTCAGAAGCTGCCGCGCCATCACGATCCGCTGCACCTGGTTGGTGCCCTCGTAGATCTGGGTGATCTTCGCGTCCCGCATCATCCGCTCGACCGGGTAGTCGCGGGTGTACCCGTACCCACCCAGGATCTGCACCGCGTCCGTGGTGATCTCCATGGCCACGTCCGAGGCGAAACACTTCGCGGCCGCGCCGAAGTAGGTCAGGTCCGCGTCGCCGCGCTCGCTCTTGCCGGCCGCGGCATAGGTGAGCTGCCGGGCCGCCTCCAGCTTCATGCCCATGTCGGCGAGCATGAACTGCAAGCCCTGGAACTCGGCGATCGACTTGCCGAACTGCTTACGGTCCTTCGCGTACTGCAGGGCGAAGTCCAGCGCGCCCTGCGCGATCCCGATCGCCTGCGCCGCGATCGTCACCCGGGTGTGGTCCAGGGTCTTCATCGCCGTGGCGAACCCGGTGCCCTCCGCGCCGATCATCCGGTCCGCCGGGATCCGCACGTTGTCGAAGTACACCTCGCGGGTCGGCGACCCCTTGATCCCCAGCTTCTTCTCCGGCGCCCCGAAGCTCACGCCCGGGTCGGACTTCTCCACCACGAACGCCGAGATGCCCCGCGACCGCGCGGCCGGGTCGGTGACCGCGAACACCGTGTAGAACTCCGACACCCCGGCGTTGGTGATCCACCGCTTCACGCCGTTGAGGACCCAGAAGTCGCCGTCACGCACGGCCCGGGTGGTCATCGACGCGGCGTCGGAACCGGCCTCCGGCTCGGACAGGCAGTAGGAGAACATCCCCTCGCCGGCCGCCACCTTCGACAGGTACTTCTGCTTGAGCTCCTCGGAGGCCGACAGGATCAGCGGCAGCGAGCCGAGCTTGTTGACCGCCGGGATCAGCGACGACGAGGCACAGGCCCGCGCCACCTCCTCGATCACGATGGCGGTGGCCAGGGCGTCCGCGCCGGCCCCGCCGTACTCGACCGGGATGTGCGGTGCGTGGAAGTCGGAGGAGCGCAACGCGTCGTACGACGCCTTGGGGAACTCCCCGGTCTCGTCGGCCTCGGCGGCATTCGGAGCCACCCGGGCGTCACAGACCTCGCGCACCGCGGCGCGGATGGTCTCGTGATCCTCCGGCAGCCGGTAGACATCGAAATCAGTCATGCTCGCCTTAACCTTCCCTCAGCAACGGACCCGGCCGCAATGTTACTGGCGCGTAGCGTGCCGTGGGCAAGGGAACCGGCTCTGTGCCGAATATCGCTGCCGGGTTCGGGGTCGTTTCAGTAGCTCTCCACCCGCTTGAGACTGTTCTAATGGTGTCGCAACCGGGCATGCTCTAACTACGGAGCGAAGCGCTGGCGAGGAGGTCCCGTGGCCAAGGCTGACGAGCCCGACTATCAGGACGAACTGGCTCGGATCGACGCCTCGATCGCGGCGCTCAAGGTGCAGGACATGGACGCCGCCGCCACCCGCACCAAGATCGCCAGCAAGATCCAGGCCGCTCAGTTCCAGCGCGACATCCTGGCGCACGCGCAGAAGCAGAAGGCGGGGAAAACCCGCCGGCCGCGACCGGACACCGGTGACTACCCGCCACCGCCGCCACCCGGCACCCGTGCGACCGGCCCGGAGGAGCCGCCACCGCCCCCGCCGCGGACCGGCCCGCCCCGCCGTCCGGCCACCCCGCCCGGCGGCGAGCGCCGCCCGCCCCGCGAGCCGCTCGCGCCGATGGAGCACCCGCCGGAGGCGTCCACCCAGTCCGTGCAGAACCTGCTGCTCGGCCTCGGCGCGCTGCTGATCGGCGTGGCCGCCGTGGTCTTCGCCGGGGTGGCGTTCTCCAACCCGGTCGCCCGGGCCGTGATCCTGGCCCTGTTCACCGCGATCGCGCTGACCGTCGCGCCCGGCGTGGCCCGCCGCACGCTGACCTCGACCGCCGAGACGATCGCCGCGATCGGCCTGATCCTGCTGCCGATGACGCTGTACACGCTGCACGGCAGCGCGCTGGCCGGCGGGCCGGACGTGGCCACCCCGCTCTATCTGGGGATCACCTTCGCGGTCGCCGCGATCGCCAGCTTCGTCTACGCCGGCGCCACCCGCCTGGCCATCCCGCGGTACGCCACGGTGATCTTCACCCAGCCGGTGGCGCCCCTGCTGGCGTACCCGTTGATCGAGAGCCCGGCCGGCTGGGGCATGGCGCTGACCGTGGTGGCCGTCCTCGACCTGCTGCTGCTCACCCGGGTGATCCGCCGGGGCCGGCTGGTGCCGCGCTGGCCGCTGGGCCGGCCGACCACCGCCGACCGGCTCCCCGAGTCCGGGACGGAGGCCCGCCCGGATAGCGCCACCCGGCCGGAGTCCCTGCCGGAGGAGCCGGACCTGGTCATCCCCGGCCTCCAGCCGAAACGCCGCCGCTGGATCCCGACCCGGATCTTCCCCGGCCCGCGGCCGGAGGGCGCCGAGGCGGCCGGGTCCGTCCCACTCGCCCCGCCGGCCGTCCCACCGTCCGCGAACTGGCTGCGCGAGCTGACCTTCGCCCTGCTCTGCCTCGCCTCGGCGGCCGCCCTGTTCTTCTCCTCGGTGGCCCTGCTCCAGGCGCAAGCGGTGCCGGACGCGCTGCGCTCCGGCCTGATCCTGATCGCCGCGGCGGGCACCGTGGTGGCCGCCGCCCAGCTGCTCGACCACCCGCTGGCCCGGCACATCGCCGGCGGCGTGCTCACCCTCGCGGTGATCGGCGCGGCGGCCCGGGTGGCCGCGGTGATCGACCCCCGCTGGACACTGGTGATCGCGGCCGCCGCGGTGGCGCTCACCGGCGCCGTGGTCGGCCTGCTCCCGGCGAACGTGCGCAGCGGCCCGCAGTATGCCTCCACCGCCGCCCTGGGCCTGATCGGCCTGCTGGTGGCGCTCGACGCGATCCGCGCCGCGATCGCCCCGGTGGCCGCGGCCCGCCCGATCTGGCACGCCGACGCCGCCGAGTACACCCGGACGATGGCCGAGGCGGTCGGCCCGGCCGGCTGGCTGCTCGCGTTCAGCGCGCTGCTGGTGACGATCGCCGCGGCCCTCGCGCTGCCGGCATCCATCCGGCACGAGGGCGCCGTGATCGGCATCGCGATGACCGCCCTGGCGCTGCCCGTCTCGCTCGGGCTGAACTGGTCCGAGGCCCCCTGGCCGCTGGTGCTGGCGTCGATCGGGCTGGGCGGGGCCGGCCTCTGGGCCAGCACCCACCGGATCGCGATCACGCACGTCGCCGCGGCCGGCGTGGTCGGCCTGTTCGGGGCCGGTGCCGCGCTCGCCGCCACCTGGCTGACCGCCGCGGTGCTGACCGCGCTGGCCGGCGCCGGCGTGATGGTGACCATCGCGGCCCGGCAGATCCCGGTCCGGTTGTTCGCCTGGGTGGTCGGGGACTGGGCTTCCGGAGCGGCCGCGCTGGCCATCCCGGGCGCCGCGGTGACCGCCGCCCTGGCCATCTCGGACACCGGGCAGGGTCCGCCGCCCACCGCCGCGGCCACCGTCCCGGCGCTGGCCGCCGGGTTCCTCGCGGTGGCCGGCACGCTCAGCTACGCCGCGGTGTTCCAGGTGGCCCGCCGGGAGATCAGCTTCCCGCTGACCGTGGGCACCGGCGTCGGCGCGCTCGCGATGGCGGCGGCCGCGCTGTTCGCGCCCGGCCGGACGATTCCCGACGTGTGTGTCGGCGCGCTGCTGCTCGGCGCGGCGGTGCTGCTGTTCCTCGCCAAGACGATCGACAACCGGGGTCGTACCGATCGGGACCTGGACGGCCCGGACCTGGCCGCCGCGGCCGCCACCGTGGCGATCTGCGGCGCGCTGGCGCGGGTCGCCGCGCTCGCCTTCCCGAACGCTCCGCTGGCCGTGGCCGGCGTGGTCGTGCTGCTGGTCGGCATGGGCGTGACCGTGCTGATGGACGACTGGAAACGCGGTCCGTCCCGCGGCCTGGCGATCGCCACGCTGGTGGTCGCCGGGCTGGCCGGCTGGCAGGCGGTCGGCGGCAGTCTGCGGATCCTGTCCGCGCCCGGCCCGCTGTGGGACTTCGACGTCGACACCTTCGTCACCAACCCGCCGGCGGGCGCCTGGCAGGCCCCGTTCGCGCTGGTCATGGTCGCCATCACGGCCGCCATCGCGCTGCCCAAGCCATGGTCGCACTACGCCTCCGGGATCTGCGCCGCGCTGGCCGCGATGGGCACCCCCTGGGCGCTCGGCCTGCCCTGGTGGTCCCCGCTGCTGATCGGCGCCGCGGTGGCCACCGCGTACGCGATGGCCGCCCTGGCCACCACCGACCCGCACGCGGCCCGGGCCCGTGCCACGGTCGCCGGCGTGGTCTTGCTGCACGCCGCCGCGGTCGGCCTGGCCCGCCCCTGGTCGACCGGGATGGCCCTGCTCACCGTGGTGCTGCTCGGCTCGCTGGTCGCGGTCACCGCCCGGATCCCCCAGGTCCGCGACGCGGAATACGGCCTGCTCCCCGACCACCGGGCCCAGATCGGCGGGGCCGCCACCGGGGCCGTGCTGCTCGCCCTGCCCGGCGTGTTCGCCGCGTTCGCCGCCGACCGGAGCCCCGACGCCCAGGTGGTGCTGACCGCTGCGCTGGCCGGTTCGGCCCTCGGGCTGGCGCTGCTCGCCCTGTTCGGCCGGCACGTCCCGCAATACCTGCCCTGGGCCACCATCGGCCTGGTGCTCGGCTCGACGGTGACCGCACTGGTGTCGGTCGGGACGGACTACCCGACGGCGCTCTACGCGGCGGCTGCCGCCCTGCTCGGCGTGCTCGCCGAGATGCTGCGCGGCGCCGTCCCGATGCCGCTGCGGCCGTCGGTGGTCGACGAGTTCCCGGCCGGCGACATCCGCTACCACCGGGCCCGCCGGTTCCGTGGCGGCGGTCTGTACCAGCGCTGGCTCCAGGACCCGGCCACCGGCGCGGTGATGCTCGCCCTGCTGCCCACCGTGCTGGCGCTCTTCTCGCTCGCCCCGGCCCTGCGCGCGGCGCTGCTCGACCCGATGAAACAGCTCAGCGCCATCTGGCAGGGCCCGGTCCCGGCACTGGTCACCCCGGACGCGGGGAACGTCGACGCGACCAGCGCCCTGGCCGCGGTGCTGCTCACCGGCGCGGCCGCGTTGGCCGCGCTCGGCTTCGGCGGCCGCCCGGCCGAGACCGTCCCGGTGATCCTGCCCGGGGTGGCGCTCACCCTGCTGATCACCCCGATCGCGCTGCACGCCGGCTTCCCGGCGGCGACCGGCGCGGCGCTGGTGGTCTTCACCATCTCGATGCTCGGCCTGGCGCTCACCCTGCCACCCGCCGCGAGCCGGGCGCCGCTGCTGCGCGGCACCCGCACCGTGGTGTTCGTGATCGGCCTGCTCGCCGGTGGCGCCGGGCTGGCCGGCAGTCTGGCCACCGACGAGCTGACGCTGTTCACGCTGGGCAGCGCGGTCGGTGTCGGCCTGGTCGGCGCCATCGCCGGACGCACCTCGACGGCCCGCCTGCTCGGCTGGTTGTTCGCCGCGCTGATGGGCCAGATGTTCGTGCTGGCCGGCGCGATGGCACTGGGCCTGGACCGGCACTGGGCGGCATTCGGGGTGCTCGCCGTGGGCGCCGGGTTGCTCGCCCTGGAGGCGCTGCTCCCCCGCCTCGGCCTGGCGCAGTACCGCGCCGAGGCGGTCACCGTGGAGTGGAGCGGTTACGCCTCGGCCGCGATCGCCGGCGCGCTCGCCTTCGACTCACCGGCGCACCTGGCCGCGCTGCTGGCCGCCTGGGGCGCCGTGCTCGGCCTGACCGCGTCCCGCCCGGACCGCACGCCGAGCCAGCGCCGCTTCATGTTCTGGCTGGCGGTGGGCTTCGAGATCGTCGGCTGGTGGCTGTTCATCGCGCTCGCCGAGGTGGCGCTGCCGGAGGCGTACACGCTGCCGTTCGCGGCCCTGGCCCTCGCGGTCGGGATCGTCGAGGCGCACCACCGCCCCGAGCTGAGCAGCTGGGCGGCGTACGGCCCGGCCCTGCTGGCCGCGTTCGTCCCGACCATCGGCATCGTCCTGGCCGGCGGCGACCAGGACATCCGGGCGCTGCTCCTGCTGCTCGGCGGCGTGGCCACCCTGATCATCGGCTCCCGCACCCGCCAGCAGGCCCCGGTCGTGATCGGCACCCTCGCCACCGTGGTCGCGGCCCTGAAGTTCGTCTTCAGCCTGGGCGGCCCGTGGGTGACGCTGGTCCCGGTCGGCGTGATCCTGATCTTCCTGGGCGCGACCAGCGAGAGCCGCCGCCGCACCCAGGAACTCCGCACCCGCGTCTCCCAGATGCGCTGACCGGCGAGGCTCAGGGGGCCCGCGATCCGCGGGCCCTCTCCTGCTCCAGCACCGCCTCCAGGTCGCCGAGGCGGCGCAGGCCCTGCAGCGGCCGGCGCAGCCGATGGTTGCCGGCCAGCTCCGGCTCGTGCCGGGCCAGGAAGGTCCAGTACCCGGCCGTGTACGGGCAGGCGTCCGCGCCCACCCGGACCTTCGGGTCGTACCGGCAGCCGCCGCAGTAATCGCTCATCCGGTGCAGGTAGGCGCCACCGGCCGCGTACGGCTTCGTGCTCATCCGGCCGCCGTCGGCGTACTGGCTCATCCCGACCACGTTCGCGGTCATCACCCACTCGTACCCGTCGACGAAACTGCGGTGGAACCAGTCAGCGACCGCGCCGGGCCGCCAGCCGCGCTGCATCGCGTAGTTGCCGAGCACCATCAGCCGCGGGATGTGGTGCACCCAGCCGCGATCCCGGACCCCGGCCAGCACATCGGCCAGGCAGCGCGCCTGCACCGCGTCGGCGTTCAGCTCGGCGAACCACTTCGGCAGCTGTCCGCGGGCGGCCAGCTCGTTGGCCGCCCGGTACTCCGGCTCGAAATACCAGTAGAGGTGCCAGACGAAATCGCGCCAGCCGAGAATCTGCCGGATGAACCCTTCGGCACCGGCCAGCGGCGCGTCCCCGGCCCGGTACGCCCGCTCGGCGGCGTCGATCACCTCGACCGGATCGAGCAGGCCCAGGTTGATCGCCGGGCTGAGCATGCTGTGCGCCATCCAAGGGTCGCCGGCCAGCATCGCGTCCTCGTACGGCCCGAACGCCGGCAGCCGGTGCTCGACGAAGTGCCGCAGCCGGGCCAGCGCCTCCGCCCGGGTCGCCGGGAACAGGCGCGGCCCGTCCCGGCCGACGAAGGTGATCCCGTCGTCCCGCGCCCACCGGTCCAGATCGGTCCGGACCTGCTCGTCGATCTCGTCCTCGACGATCGGGGGCGGCGGCGGGACGTCCAGCCGGCCGGCGCCGCGCGGCGGCGGTTCCCGGTTCTCCTCGTCCAGGTTCCACCGGCCGCCGGCCGGTTCACCGCCGTCCATCAGCACCTCGTGGCGCCGCCGGGCGAACCGGTAGAAGTCCTCCAGCCGCAGATGGTCCCGCTCGCCCGCCCAGCGCACGAAGTCCGGCGGGGCGGTGACGAAGCCACGCGGCGGCAGCATTTCCACGTCCGGCAGCCGCCGGACCAGACCGCGGGCGGCCCGGGAGGTGGGATGGCACACGGTGAGCGGTTCGGACACCGCCTCGGCGTACGTCTCCGCGCGCACCAGCCGCACGTCGCCGTCCCGGGCCCGGTGCCGCAACGCGGAGAGCACCAGATGAGCCTTCTGCCGGTGGAAGGCCCGGCGCCGGAACACCGCCTTGGACTCGATCAGCAGCACCGGCTGATCCGGCGCGTCCAGGAAGTGCGGCCCGAGCTGATCGGCGAACAGCCAGCGACGTCTCACCGGCACCATGCTGCCGGATCGGCGGCCTAGTCGAGCAGTTTGTCGCGCAGCGCGGCGTCCTTCTCGGCGACCAGTTTCTCCAGCCCGGACTGGAAATCGATCATCTTCTGCCGCAGTGTCGCGTCGGACGCCCCGAGGATCCGGACCGCGAGCAGCCCGGCGTTCCGCGCGCCGCCGATCGACACGGTCGCTACCGGCACGCCGGCCGGCATCTGCACGATCGACAGCAGCGAGTCCATCCCGTCCAGGTGCTTCAACGGCACCGGAACCCCGATCACCGGCAGCGGGGTGAGCGCCGCGACCATGCCCGGCAGGTGCGCCGCGCCGCCGGCCCCGGCGATGATCGCCTTGATGCCGCGCCCGGCCGCCGACTCCGCGTAGTCCACCATCTTGCGCACGGTCCGGTGCGCGGAGACCACGCCGACCTCGAACGGCACCTCGAACTCGGCCAGCGCCAGCGCCGCCGCCTCCATGGTCGGCCAGTCCGAGTCGCTGCCCATGATGATGCCGACGGAGGGAGCCATCACTTGCCTTCCTGAAGCCACTGAGCGGCCCGCGCGGCCCGCGCACGCACCGATGCCAAGTCGTCGCCGAGCACCGTGACGTGCCCGATCTTGCGGCCCGGACGGACCTGCTTGCCGTACAGGTGCACCCGCGCGTCCGGAACCTCGGCGAACAGGTGGTGCAGCCGCTCGTCGATGGAGATCCCACCGGGCCGGCCGCCCAGCACGTTCGCCATCACCACGACCGGGGCGGTCAGCGTGGTGGCACCCATCGGATAGTCCAGGACGGCCCGCAGGTGCTGCTCGAACTGCGAGGTCCGGGCCCCCTCGATGGTCCAGTGCCCGGAGTTGTGCGGGCGCATCGCCAGCTCGTTCACCACGATGCCGGCGTCGGTCTCGAACAGCTCGACGGCCAGCAGGCCGACCACGCCGAGCTCGTTGGCCAGGTCGATGGCGAGCTGCTGGGCGTCGAGCGCACGCTCCTCGGCCAGGTCCGGCGCCGGGGCGATCACCTCCACGCAGATCCCGTCCCGCTGCACGGTCTCCACCACCGGGTACGCCGCGACCTGCCCGAACGGCGACCGGGCCACGAGCGCCGCGAGCTCCCGCCGCAGCGGCACCCGCTCCTCCACGATCAGCGAGATCCCGGTCGACACCAGGTCCTCGGCCGCCTCGCGGGAGCCGACCATCCAGACGCCACGACCGTCGTACCCGCCGCGGGTCGCCTTGGCCACGACCGGCCAGGACCCGCCGGCGAACGCCTCGATCTCGTCCGCGGTGCTGACCCGGGCCCAGCGCGGCACCGGCGCGCCGAGCGCCGCCAGCCGCTCCCGCATCATGCCCTTGTCCTGCGCGAAGACCAGCGCTTTCGACCCGGGGAAGATCTTCACACCCTCGGCCTCGAGCGTCTCGATGTGCTCGGTCGGCACGTGCTCGTGGTCAAACGTGACCGCGTCGCACCCCTTGGCGAACTCACGCAGAGCGGCAAGATCGGTATGCGTGCCGATCGGCACGTCCGCGGCGACCAGCGCGGCGGAGTCGTCAGGCTTCTCACTGAGCACGCGCAGTGACTGACCGAGAGAAATCGCGGCCTGGTGGGTCATCCGGGCCAGCTGCCCGCCTCCCACCATGCCGACCACAGGCAGACCGGTTCGGGTATCCATCGCCCGCCCAGCCTAGCGACGCGATCCCGGCCTCCGGAAATCAACCCGGCGCCGTCCCACTTCCGGCCACCACTTCAAGATCAAAACCTGTTTCCGGTACGACCGGAGCCCCGCCCGCGGCCCTCCCCGCCAGACGCCGGACGACCCCGAACGATGGAGGAATGCAGCCGGCGCAGCCACTAGCATGGCGGTATGAGCGCAGAGGCAATCGGCCGGTTGATGCCCGCCATCGTCACGCTCGACGATCTGACCGCCATGATCCGGGCAGACATGCACGGCCACCGATACGAGACGAGTACACAGGGAGCTCTCTCCGTGGTTCCGCCCCCCGACGGTGATCACGCCAAGATCGCTACTCGCCTGATGTCATGGCTCCTCAAAGCGGGCTGGCCCGAGGATCAGCTCATGCAGGTAGCCGGTATCCGCATCCCGAGCCCAACCGGATTCGCCGGCCGCATCCCTGACCTCACCGTCTGGTCGACTGATCCGGGAAACGCGGTGTGGTACGACGTCCAGGGCCTGCTCCTGGTCATCGAGATCATCTCTCCCGGGTCCGAGGCGACGGATCAGGTCACCAAAGTCGCCGAGTACGCCACCGTAGGCATTCCGCTGTACTGGATGGTGGCGCGTGACACGGCGAACACCGTCACCATGCACCGGCTGGTCAACGGCGCCTACCAGGTCGTCGACCAGAAGCCGCTGCGCTGGCTCCTGAATTCGGAGCCCGGCAACCACCTGCCGATGGAACACTGACCCTCACCGGACGAGGCGGGCCAGGAGGTCCTTCGGAGAGGTGACCGGGCGGTCGCAGACGAAACCACGGCAGACGTACGCGGTCGGTTTGCCGTCGATCATCGGGCGGTCGGCCAGCAACGGCACGCCAGGCAGCTCAGGGGCGCCGGCCACGATCACCGTTCCGGCCGGGGCCTCCCGATAAGCCTCGGTGACCAGCGGATCGTCCAGGTCGTCGGTGGCGATCGCGATCTCGTACGGCCCGGCCAGCGCCGCCTCCGCCACCATCGCCGAGTACCCGGCGAACCGCGGGTGCCCCTCGATCAGCGGCCCGACCGTGGCCAGGGCCGCGTCCGCCGCCTCCCGGTACGCCGTCTCCCCGGTCAGCGCCGCGTAGCTCACCAGCGCGGAGCAGATCGCGGCCAGCCCGGACGGCGTGGCGTTGTCGGTCGGGTCGGCGGGACGGGTGAGCAGCTTCTCGGCGTCGTCGGCGGTGTCGTAGAAGCCACCTGACGGCGTACGGAAATGGGCCAAGGCAACATCCAGCAAGCCGCCCGCCAACCGCAACCACCGCGGATCCGCGGTGATCTGATGCACGGCCAGGAATCCCTCCGCGACGCACCCGTAGTCGTCGAGCACCCCGACCGGCGCACCGACGCGGCCGTCCCGGGAGACGCGCCGCAGCCGCCCGTCCACCAGGTGCCGCTCGGCCAGCACTCCGGCGAGCGAGATCGCCGCGGCGCGGGACGACGCGGACCCGGTCAGCACCCCGTGCTCGGCCAGCGCGGTGATCGCGAGCCCGTTCCAGGCGGCGACCACCTTGTCGTCGCGGGCCGGCTGCGGCCGCTCCGAGCGGGCCGCGAGCAGCCGGGTGCGGACGTCCTGCCAGCGCTCGACCAGCTCCGGGTCGGCGGCGTCGATGTCCCGGCCCAGCACCAGCACGCTCTTGCCGTGCTCGAAGGTGCCGGCCACGGTCACCCGGAACAGGTCGGCGGCCCACTCGCCGTCCTCGGCGCCGAGCGCCTCGGTCAGCTGGACCGGGGTCCAGGCATACGTCAGACCCTCCTCGCCGTCGGTGTCCGCGTCCAGCGCGGACGCCAGCCCACCGGCGGGCGTGCCCAGGTCGCGCAGCAGGAACTCGGCGGTCTCGTCGGCCACCCGGCGGGCCAGCACGTCGCCGGTGAGCCGCCAGAGCTGGGTGTAGACCCGCAGCAGCAGCGCGTTGTCGTAAAGCATCTTCTCGAAGTGCGGCACGGTCCAGTGGGCGTCCACCGCATAGCGCGCGAAGCCGCCGGCCAGCTGGTCGTAGATGCCGCCGCGGGCCATCTGCTCGCCGGCGTGCCGGGCCAGCTCCAGGGCCTCGGCCGAGCCGGTGCGCTCGTGGTGGCGCAGCAGGAAGAGCAGGTTCATGTGCGGCGGGAACTTGGGCGCGCCGCCGAACCCGCCATAGGTCTGATCATGCTCCTTGGCCAGCCCCTCGGCGGCCGCGGCCAGCAACTCCGCCGAGATCGGCGCGGTCGGGCCGCCGACCAGCTGGGCGCCGCCGACCGCCTCGACCACCGCCGCGCCCTGCTTGACCACCTCGTCCCGCTGGTCCCGCCAGGCCGTGGTGACCGAGGTGAGCAGGCGGCCGAACTGCTGTTTCGGGAAGTAGGTGCCACAGAAGAAGGGGTCGCCGCCGGGCGTGGCGAACACCGTCATCGGCCAGCCGCCCTGCCCGGTCATCGCCTGGGTGGCGGTCATGTAGACGGCGTCCACGTCGGGCCGCTCCTCGCGGTCCACCTTGATCGCCACGAAGCCCTCGTTGAGCTGCGCGGCGATCGCCTCGTCCTCGAAGGACTCGTGCGCCATGACGTGACACCAGTGGCAGGCCGCGTATCCCACCGAGATCAGCACCGGCACGTCGCGCCGGCGGGCCTCCGCGAACGCCTCGTCGCACCATGGCCACCAGTCGACCGGGTTGTCGCGGTGCTGGAGCAGGTAGGGCGAGGTGGCGTCGGCGAGACGGTTGGCCATGTCTCCAGCCTCTCACGCCGGCCGGAAAGCGACGATCAACGAGCGATCGTCCGGGCGCGGCGATCGGGCACCGCGCCGCCATGACGCAGCGCCGGGCGTCAGGAGGCGCCGTCCGCGCGCAGCGGGGTGACCGTCGCGGACGACGACGTCCGCAGCTGGGACAGTGCCTGCACGATCTTGTCGGCGGGCATCGGCTTGCAGAAGTGATAGCCCTGCGCGGACGGGCAGCCGAGCGCGATCAGCGCGGCCCGCTGCTCGATCGTCTCGATCCCCTCGGCGACCACCCGGACCCCGAGGCGCGCGCCCAGCTCGACCGCGCCGCGCACCACCGCGCCGGCCGCCGGGGAGTCGATCATCTCGTCCACGAACGACCGGTCGATCTTGATCTCGTCGACCGGCATCCGGGTGACCGAGGCGAGCGAGGAGAACCCGGTGCCGAAGTCGTCCAGCGAGACCTGCACCCCGCCGGCCCGCAGCCGGGCCAGCACCTCGTCGACGATCTCCTGCTCGCTGACCGCCACCGACTCGGTGATCTCCAGGACCAGCCGGGAGGCCGGCGTCCGGTGCCGCCGCAGCGCCTCGGTGACCTGCGCCGGGAAGGTCGGATCGGTCAGGCTGCGGGCCGACACGTTGACCGAGACCGGCACGTCGATGCCGTGCGCCGTCCAGTCCGCGGCGGCGGCCAGGGCCAGGTCGAGGACCCGCCGGGTGAACGGGATGAGCAGCTCGCTGCGCTCCACCGCCGGCAGGAACTCGGCCGGGGAGAGCTGGCCGCGGCGCGGGTGCCGCCAGCGGACCAGGGCCTCGCAGCCGGTCGGCTCGGCGGTGATCAGGTCGACCGCGGGTTGCAGGTGCAGCGTGATCTGGTCGTCGGCGGCGAACGCGTCCTGGAGATCCGCGAGCAGCGCCAGCCGGTCGGTGCTGCTCGCCTCCTGGCCGCTGTCGTACGTCCCGACGGTCAGCCCCTGCTCCTTGGCCTGCCCGGCGGCCAGCGCGGCCCGGCGCAGCAGCTCACCGACCTCGACCTGACCGGCCGGGGCGACCACCGCGCCGACCGTCACCTCGACGGCCAGCCGCACCCCGGCCACCCGCATCGGCAGCCGCAGCTGCTCGACCAGCTCACGGGCGCGGCGCAGGGCCTGGGAGAGCGAGTGCGGTGCGCCCGAGGCGCCGGCCAGCGTGGTCAGCCCGGGCAGCAGCAGCGCGAACTCGTCGTCGCCGGTCCGCGCGACCAGCTCGCCGGGCCGGGCCTGCTCGGTGAGCCGCTCGGCGATCACCCGCAGCACCTCGTCGCCGCCCCGGTGCCCGAGCGTGCTGTTCACCTCGCGGAACGCGACCACGTCGAGCAGCAGCAGGGCGGCCGGGCGGCCGCGGTCACCGCCGCGCAGCACCGCGTCCCCGTCGCTGACCAGCGCCGACCGGTTGATCAGGCCGGTCAGCGGGTCGTGCACCCGGTCGTGCGCGGCCCGCGCGTCCAGCTCGGCGATCCGCTGGTGGGCGGCCGCGTCGCGGAGGGCCCCGGCCAGCGCCTCCCCGTACGCCGTGAGCGCCGCCTCGTCGTGCGCCACCGGCAGGGCCGGCTCGCCGAGCCAGACGGTGAGCTCGCCGACCGGTCGGCCGGCCACCGCCATGCTGCGGGTGACCGCAGGGCCGGTGTGCGACGCGTCCGGGCTCTGCCCCGGCCCGTCCTGGGTGTATTTCCGGTTGCCGTGCTCGGAGCGCAACTCCAGCTGCACGCGGCGGGCGCCGAAGACGTCCAGCGCGCCGCGCAGCCCGGCTCGGGCCACCTCGGCCTCGCTGACGCCGGGCAGCCGCGCGGTGGCCGTGGCGAACGCCTCCCACATCCGGCGCTCCTCGGCCGCGCGCAGGTGGAAGCGGTAGGTGCGGTGCAGCAGCCACAGCACCGGGCCGAAGGCGAGCAGCCAGAGCGGCTCGCGGACCATGGCGAAGACCGCGCAGAGGCCGACGATCACGTTGCCGGCCGACATCGGCGCCTTGGCATAGAGCACCTTGGCGGCGACCTGGCTCGGCGGGGCGCCCCGCTGGAGGGTCAGGGTCAGCACCACCAGGCCGAAAGTGATCAGCAGGTAGGTGCCCGCGCCGGCCACCAGGGCCAGCGCCAGCCGCCCGCCGCGCACCCCGGCGTCGCCGGCCAGCAGCGAGGTGACCAGGGCGGCCGCGGACACCCCGAGGGTCATCGAGGCGACCAGGTGGACGATCTCGGCGGGGTTGCGCACCCCGGTCAGCCAGGCCAGCAGCAGCCACGCGGCGCCGACGCCGGCCAGGGTGGCGGCGGGCAGCCAGCCGGCCGGGCAGATCACCAGACCGACCACCACGGCCGCCTCGGCCCAGCTCACCGAGACCGCGTCCGGGCCGAGCCGGAAGCGCAGCCCGGCCAGCTGGGCGATGGCGGCCAGCACGGCGGCCACGCAGGCCCCGTCGATCGGTGACAGCGGGCTGCCGGCCCGCAGGTGCGGAGTTTGCAGGAGACCGAGGAACACGGCGGCGACAGCGGCGACCACGATCGTGACGGTCAGGACGCACATCGGCCGGGAACGCCCGGTCAGGGCGGTCCACGCGCGACGGTGCAGTGCGGATGGACCGCTCATGATGGCGCCCGTCGGCGTGGCACGGGAAGATGCACGTGCAAATGGTCCAGCGAGACTCGGCGCCGGAGTGCACTCATCTCGGCGCCCCCTTCCGCGCAGGGTCCCGGGAGCCGTGTGGCCCCCGGGCGGAAGGCTAAATCAATACCGATGAACGCAACAGGGCTTGACGGCGGGCGACCGGCGCCACTCGTCGCCCATCGCGAGCCGGACGGCCGGAACGATGGGCGACGCAACGATCACCGAGCGGTCCGGCCGCTGTCCGATGCGGACTCGCTTTTGTCCTCGGCGACCGCCGCCACCTCGGACTCCGCGGCACTGTCGGGCTTGGCCGATCGATCCGCTTCGACATCAGCGGCGGCATCGCCGCCGGAACGCTCGAGATCCTCATTGAGCCGCGCGATTTCCGCCACACGTTCGCGCTCGGCTTCGGCATCAAAACTGTCGGGAAGCCGACGAATGCGCTTGTTCATGTTGCGGATCAACGCGACCGTCGCAATACACATCAGGACGATCAGGAACAGGCCCATGGGACCGGCGAGCCCGCCGTCCCGGGTGTCCCCGAAGTTGTTGACCGCGATAATGTCCACGCCCCCAAGCGTACTGCTCAGGCGGCCTCGACCTTCTCCCGGATGCCCGCGAACAGGTCGGACTCCGGAACCGGGCTGTCCACCAGTGAGCGGGCCAGCTCGAAGTCCTCGGTCGGCCACACCTTCTGCTGCATCTCCAGCGGGATGTGGAACCAGAATCCGTCCGGGTCGACCTGGGTGGCGTGCGCGCGCAGCGCGTCGTCACGGATCGCGAAGTACTCCCCGCACTCGACCCGGGTGGTGATCTTGTCGCCCCGGTCCTGCCGGTCCGACCACTTCTCCAGCCACTCCGCGTAGGGCGACTCCAGCCCCGCCGCGAGCATCCCCTCGTGCAGCGCCAGCATCCGCGCCCGGGTCCAGCCGGAGTTGTAGTACAGCTTGAGCGGCTGCCAGGGCTCACCCAGCTCCGGGTACAGCTCCGGGTCACCGGCCTGCTCGAACGCGACCACCGACACCTTGTGGCACATGATGTGGTCGGGGTGCGGATATCCACCGTTCTCGTCGTAGGTGGTCATCACGTGCGGGCGGAACTCGCGGATCAGCTTGATCAGCGGCTTGGCCGCCTCCTGTGGGTCCTGGAGGCCGAAACACCCCTCCGGCAGCGGCGGCAGCGGGTCACCCTCGGGCAGCCCGGAGTCGACGAAACCGAGCCAGGCCTGCCCCACACCGAGGATCTCCCGGGCCCGGTCCATCTCCTTGCGCCGGATCTCGGTGATGTTCGCCAGGACGTCGGGGTCGTCCTTCAGCTTCGGGTTCAGCACGCTGCCGCGCTCACCCCCGGTGCACGTGGCGACGAGCACGTCAACGCCCTCGGCGACATATTTCGCCATGGTGGCGGCACCCTTGCTGGACTCGTCGTCCGGGTGGGCGTGCACGGTCATGAGACGAAGCTGCTCTGCCACGGTGATTACCCTCTCGACCAGGCCTGCCGTCGGCGGGCCGGGATCGGCTGCGAAGATGACTCTGTCATTCTGGCCGATCCCCCCGACAACAAACGCACGAGAGGTCGTCAGGTGAGCGAGACGCGCGCCACAACCCCGGTTTTCCCGCCCGGCCGTTACGGCCGGCGCCGGGAGGGTGGCCGCCGCCGCTCGCTCCCGCTGATCGTGGCCGCGGTCCTCTTCGGGATCGCCGCGCTCGGGTTGGCCTGGGCTTATTATCAGAAATTCGGGCAGACCAACTACAGCCCGGAGATCATCGGCTGGAACGAGCCGGCCGACACCGCCATGGTGATCAAGTTCCGGGTCCGGGTGCCGGAGGGCGAGGCCGCCTCGTGCGTGCTGCGCGCCCGCGACTTCCAGGGATACGAGTTGGGCACCCGCACGATCACCGTGCCCGCGCCGGACGGCGGCGGCGAGGTCGTGGTCTCCGAGACGGTGCCGACGACCGCGCGTGCCGCGGTGGGCGACGTGATGAGCTGCCGCCCGGCCGGCTGACCCCGGCCGGAGATCGACCGATCCGGTGCGGCGCGTACCGCTGGTAAGGTTGGTGATTCGCTGCGTTTCCGACGCACTCACGTTTTGCCCTGCCCGTTACAGCTTTTCGCACTTCCGTCCAGCAAGGAGATCGACCGTGTCCAGTTCCGAGGCGCCGAAGACCTGGCTCTCCCAGGACGCATACGACCGGCTGCAGGCCGAGCTCGACGAGTTGATCGCAGGCCGGCCGGCTATAGCGGCGGAGATCAATGCCCGGCGCGAGGAGGGTGACCTCCGGGAGAACGGCGGCTACCACGCGGCCCGCGAGGAGCAGAGCCGTCAGGAGGGCCGGATCCTGTACTTGAAGGAGTTCCTGCGCAACTCCGAGGTCGGCGAGGTCCAGGCCGCCGACTCGGTGGTGCCCGGCTCGGTCGTGACGATCTACTTCGACGACGACCAGGCCGACACCGAGACGTTCCTGCTCGGCTCTCGGGAGATCTCCTCGACCACCGACCTGACCGTGTACAGCCCGGAGTCGGCGCTCGGCAAGGCGATCCTCGGCGCCCGCCCGGGCCAGACCGTGACCTACACGGCGCCCAGCGGCGCCGACATCAAGGTCACCGTCGTCAAGTTCGGCGCGTTCGAGGGCTGAGACCCCGCGTCACGTGGTGACGAGCTCGCGACGCACCCGCTCGTAGTGCGTGGCGAGCTCGTCGTCCATCCGGGCCTGCTCCGCCTCGGTCATCACGACCGCGGCCGGCTGCGCGGCCCGTCCGGCGATCAGCCCGGCCCGCAGACCGGACGGCGGGTGCGAGGCGAAAAGCGATGCTTCGGTACGCCGACTGAGCTGCCGATATGCCGGAACGTCCAGCGACATCCCGGTCCGCGCCGCGCCCGCCGCCGCCCGCCAGGCCGCCGCGCCGTTCCCGGCCCGCGCCTCCCGCCGCGTCCGGGCGACGAAGTCGACCACCATCTCGACGAAGCCGCTGCGGCGTCCGCGGGGCGCCAGCAGGTACGCCACCTGTCCGAGAATGGTCACCGCAGCCTGGGTCACCAGCCCCCGCCCGGCATCGGCGCGCCGATCGCCGTGGCGACCCGCTCGATCGTCGCGAACAGGGCCGGCGCGGTCGCCCGGTCCAGCTCCTGCGCGTCCGCGGTGAGCCGGGACAACCGCCCGAGCCGGGGCCGGAGCACCACCGCGATCAGGACCAGCAGCGCGCCGATCAGGTTGACCGGCGCGAAGAAGTCGTAGGTGGCCAGCCAGATCCCGGTCACCAGCAGCGGGTCACGGACGCGGTCGGCAACCCCCGTTCAGGGGGTCGCGTCGGCCAGCAGCGAGACTCGGTAGCCGGCGTCGCGCAGGGCGCTGATCAGCGCCGACGAGTGGGCCGGCCCCCGCGTCTCCACCGACAGCGCCACCTCCACCTCGCCGAAGCCCAGCCGCGGGCTCTGCCGGGAGTGCACCACGTCGACGATGTTGGCCCGCTGCTCGGCGATCTCCCGCAGCATCCCGACCAGCTGGCCCGGCCGGTCGGTGCAGCGCACCGCCAGGCGCAGGTATCGGCCGGCCGAGGCGAGACCGTGCTCGATCACCTTCAGCAGCAGCATCGGGTCGATGTTGCCGCCGGACAGGATCGCCACCACCGGGCCGCCGTCGCGCGGCGGCACGTACGCCCCGGTGAGCAGGGCGGCCACCGCGGCGGCGCCGGCCGGCTCGACCACCATCTTGTGCCGTTCCAGGAGCACCAGCAGGGCCGCCGACAGGTCCTCGTCGGTGACCGTGACGACCTCGTCGACCAGCTTGGCGACGTGCGCGAAGGTCAGGTCGCCGGGCCGCAGCACCGCGATGCCGTCCGCGATGGTGGCGCACGAGTCCAGCTTGCGCGGGGCGCCGGCGGCCAGCGAGGGCGGGAACGCGGCCGCCCCGCTCGCCTGCACCCCGACGATGCGCAGGTCGGGCCGGAGGGCCTTGGCCGCGACCGCGAGACCGGAGATCAGCCCGCCGCCGCCGACCGCGGTGATGATGGTCGTCGCCTCCGGGCACTGCTCCAGGATCTCCAGCGCCACCGTGCCCTGCCCGGCGATCACGTCCGGGTGGTCGAACGGGTGGATCAGCACCGCACCGGTCTGCCGGGCGAAGTCGCCGGCCGCGGCGAGCGCGTCGTCGACGCTGGTCCCGGCGTACTCGACGGACGCGCCGTACCCCTTGGTCGCGGTGACCTTGGGCAGCGGGGCGCCCTCCGGCATGAAGACGGTCGCCTTGATGCCGAGCAGCCCGGCCGCGAGCGCCACCCCCTGCGCGTGGTTGCCGGCGCTGGCCGCGACGACCCCGCGGGCGCGGTCCGCGTCGGAGAGGCGGGAGATCCTGGTGTACGCCCCGCGCACCTTGTACGACCCGGCCCGCTGCTGGTTCTCACACTTGAGCCAGACCGGCACCCCGGTGATCTCACTGAGCGGCCGGGAGGTCACCAGCGGCGTGGTCTTCACGACCCCGGCGAGCAGATCCCGGGCCGCCTCGACATCGGACAGGGAGAGCAGGTCGGTCATGGGGACCAATCGTGCCACCCGCCCAGAATCGCTCACACGAGGGCGTGCCGCTGCCAGGGATTCTGCACCTCGAACTGCCCGGCCACCGAGAGCAGCAGCAGCTCCGAGTCCGGCGGGCCGACCAGCTGCACGGCGAGCGGCAGCCCGTCGGGCCGGAACCCGACCGGCACCACGATGGCCGGCAGCCCGGCGAAGTTCCACGGCGCGCAGTAGGGCGCGTACCGGGCGTTGGCCTGCATGTTCGTGGACCACGCGATCGACGAGTACTGCAACGCGGGTGGTGGGCTGGCGGCCAGCGCCGGGGTGAGCAGCAGGTCCAGGTTGCGGTCGGCGAAGAACCGGATCGACCGCTCCCGCCACGCCGCCCGCTGCGACTCGCGGACCAGCCCGGCCCGGGTCACGGCCCGGCCCAGCCCGATGTGCCGCCGGGTGCGCGGTTGCAGACCCCGAAGATCAAGACCTTCGGAGTTCTTGTACGCCCCCGCGAACCACGTGGCCAGCACACCCAGTTGCACCCCGGTCGGGTACCTCGGGTCCGCGTGCACCGTGTCGTGCCCGGCGTCCACCAGCAGCTTCGACGCCTTGCTGACCGCCGAGACGTTCGGCTCGTCCGGCTTGACCCCGGAGATCGGCGAGCGCAGCGACACCCCGACCCGCAGTTTCGCCGGCTCGACCAGCTTGGCCGGAGCGGTCCCGGCCAGCACGCTGAAGCCGAGCGCGGCGTCCGCCACCGTGGTGGTCAGCACGCCGTTCTCCACCAGGCCGAACCAGTCCTTGTCGCCGAAGTCGACCGGCACCACGCCGCGCCCCGGCTTGAGCCCGACCAGCCCGCAGCAGGCCGCCGGGATCCGGATCGAGCCCAGCCCGTCGTTGCCCTGTGCCATCGGGACCAGCCCGGCGGCCACCGCGGCGGCCGAGCCGCCGGACGAGCCACCGGGCGTGCGCTCCAGGTCCCAGGGGTTGCGGGTGGGCCCGTTCTCGTCGTCGGTGACCGCCCAGAGGCCCATCTCGGGCATCTTGGTGACGCCGACGACCACGGCGCCCGCCCCGCGCAGCCGGCGGACCACCTCGTGGTCCTCCTCGGCCACCTCGCGGGTGCGGGCCCCGGCCGAGCCGTGCCAGGTCGGCAGGCCGGCCACCGCGGTGTTCTCCTTGACCGCCACCGGCACCCCGGCCAGCGGCAGGTTGGCCAGGTCCTCCTGCTCGTCGACCTTCTCCGCCTCGGTGATCGCCTCACCGCCGCGGACCACCCGGAACGCGCCGAGGGCCGGGTCGGAGATCGCGATCTGCTCCAGGTGATCGGCCACGACCTGGGTGGCGTTGGTATCCCCGCGCCGCACCGCCCGGGCGATCTGCTTCGCGGTGGCGCCCACCCAGGTCGTCGTGTCCATGACCGAATCTCCCGCGGTTCCGATGCCTAGCCGAGCGCCTGCTCCAGGTCGGCGAGCAGATCGTCAACGGTTTCGATGCCGACAGACAGTCGCACGAGATCGGCGGGAACTTCAAGCGCTGAGCCCGCAGCCGACAGATGTGTCATCTGCCCCGGGTGCTCGATCAGCGACTCGACACCGCCCAGCGACTCGGCGAGCACGAACAGCTTCGCCCGGTTGCAGATCTCCACGGCCTGGTCCCGGCCGCCGGACACGCGGAACGAGACCATCCCGCCGAACCGGCTCATCTGCTTGGCCGCCGTCTCGTGCCCGGGGTGGCTGTCCAGCCCCGGGTAGAGCACGCTGGCGACCTTCTTGTGCTCGCTCAGGTACGCGGCGATCCGCTCGGCGTTGTCACAGTGCCGGTCCATCCGTACGCCAAGGGTTTTGATCCCGCGCAGGGTCAGCCACGCGTCGAACGGACCGTTCACCGCGCCCATCGCGTTCTGGTGGAACGCCAGCTCGTCGCCGAGCCCGGTGTCCGACACGACCAGCGCGCCGCCCACCACGTCGGAGTGGCCGCCCAGATACTTCGTGGTGGAGTGGATCACCACGTCGGCGCCCAGGGCGAGCGGCTGCTGAAGGTACGGCGAGGCGAACGTGTTGTCCACCGCGAGCAGCGCGTCGTACTCGTGAGCGAGCGCCGCCAGTGCCGGGATGTCGGCGATGTTCAGCAGCGGGTTGGTCGGCGTCTCGGCCCAGATCATCCGGGTGTGGCCGGGGCGGAACGCGGCCCGCATCCCGTCCAGGTCGTCCAGCGGGGCGGCGGTCCAGTCCAGGCCCCAGCACTCGGCGACCTTCGCGAAGAGGCGGTACGTGCCGCCGTACGCGTCGTTCGGGATGACGACGTGGTCACCGGGCCGGCAGACGGTCCGCAGCAGGGTGTCCTCGGCCGCCAGGCCGCTGGCGAAGGCCAGACCGCGCCGGCCGCCCTCGATCGCGGCGAGGCACTCCTGGAGGGCGTCCCGGGTCGGGTTGCCGGACCGGCTGTATTCGTAGCCCAGCCGCGGGGCGCCGACCCCGTCCTGTGCGTAGGTGCTCGTCTGGTAGATCGGCGGAACCACCGCGCCGGTGCGGGGGTCCGGGTCCTGGCCCGCGTGGATGGCGAGGGTGTCGAACCCGTACTGATCGGTTGTCATGTAGCGCAAGGCTAGTCTCACTCTGTGGCCGACTGCGTGTTCTGTGGAATCGTGGCGGGCGATGTCCCGGCATTCAAGGTCGCCGACGAGGAGGCCGGGCTGGCTTTTCTCGACACCCGGCCGGTTTTCAAGGGCCACGTTCTGGTCGTGCCCCGCCCGCACGTCGTCCAGCTTTCCGACCTGCCGTCGACGCTCTTAGAGGACTATTTCGGATTTGTCCAGAAAATCGCGACGGCGGTGCCGGCCGCCCTCGGCGCGCAGGGCACCTTCGTGGCGATGAACAACATCGTCTCCCAGTCCGTGCCGCACCTGCACACCCACGTCGTCCCCCGGACCAAGGGCGACGGCCTGCGGGGATTCTTCTGGCCGCGCCACAAGTACGCCGATGACGAGGAGGCCGCGGAGTTCGCCGCGAACATCGGTAAGGAATACCGCCGCCCCAGCGTTACAGACAGCGGACGAAGGGAGTGACCGTGTTCCTGCGGCACAAGAAGCTTGACCTGCCCACCGCCGAGACCGCCCTGCCGGGCCGGCTGATCTCCATGCCGGTCGCCGACAAGCACGAGGTCCTCGGCACCCCGCTGGAGGGCCCCTGGCCGGCCGGCTACGAGGTCGCGGTCTTCGGGATGGGCTGTTTCTGGGGCGCCGAGCGGATCTTCTGGCGGCTGCCGGGCGTCCACTCCACCTCGGCCGGGTACGCCGGCGGCTTCACCGCCAACCCGACCTACGAGGAGGTGTGCTCGGGCACGACCGGCCACACCGAGGTGGTGCAGGTGGTCCACGACCCCACCAAGATCAGCTATGAGCAACTGCTGAAGACGTTCTGGGAGAACCACGACCCGACCCAGGGCATGCGCCAGGGCAACGACGTGGGCACCCAGTACCGCTCGGCGATCTACACCACCACCGAGGCGCAGGCCGAGACCGCGCGGGCCTCACTGGCCGCGTTCCAGCCGGTGGTCACCAAGGCCGGCCTGGGCGAGATCACCACCGAGATCCGCCCGCTCGGCGAGTACTACTACGCCGAGGACTACCACCAGCAGTACCTGGCCCCGACCAAGAACCCGAACGGTTACTGCAACCACGGCCCGAACGGCCTCTCCTGCCCGATCGGCGTCGCCAAGACCGGCAACTGATCGTTGCCACGCCGCGCCGGGCTTCCCGGCGCGGCGGAGTTTGACCGGAAGTGTTCACGCCGTCGGGGTACAAAAATCGACATGTCCCGACCTCCCCCCGCACACTCGAAAGTGAGACGAGCGGGAGGTGGATCAATGTCAGCGAGCCTATTTCACCACGACGAGCGATTTCGCAATCCTGACGAGCGCGACGCCTGGGCGCAGGCCGAGGCCATGCTGGAGCAGGCTCGGGCGATGATGCGCGAGGCCGAGAACGCGCTGAACATGTGGAAGACCGGCAAGGAGATGAACCGGCTGCGCTGCGAGCGCCGGGGCATCGGCACCACGGACGCGGAGATCCGCTGGTCGGCGTCGACAGCCGCGAAGAACGCGATCACCAACAACAATTTCTACGTGTCGCTGGCCGCGATGTATTACGGCGCGGCGTCGGCCAACTATTCGCGCGCGCTGTATCTGCACACGAGCGGATCGACGCCGATCTGAGGTAAAAGGATCAGCGGTCCGGGTTCGGGGTGTCGTGCTCGGCCACCGGGGCGGAGTCCGCACGCGGCGGCGCGGCCTGCACCGGGCCGGCCGGGGCCGCGAGCGCCAGCCCGAGCGCCGCGCCGGCCCCGATCAGGCGCAGCCCGGCGAGCGAGACCTGGCGACGTTCCGACTTCTCCATGACCGCGACTCCTCGTCTCGTCTCCCGGGATCCTGACCATGCCGCGGCCCCGGCCGGATCCCGAAAACGACCTGAGCCGAGGCAGAATTTCACGATGCCAGGGCAACCTGAGACATCGCTGTGTCGACGGCGTTCTGGCGGGCACCATTGATCGGGTGGAGACCGCGACCGAGACCGAACGCAAGTACGACGTCCCCGAGTCCTTCGAGCTTCCGGACCTGACCGGTGCCGCCGGCATCGCGCGGGTCGACGGCGCCGAGACCCACGATCTCGACGCCACGTACTTCGACACCGAGGACCTCCGGTTGATGAAAAATCGCCGGACTCTTCGCCGCCGCTCCGGCGGGCACGACGCGGGCTGGCATCTCAAGACGCCGGCCGACGGGAACGGCCGCAAGGAGCACCGGATGTCCGGCGCGAGCGAGCAGGTGCCCGACGAGCTGCGCGCCCTGGTCCGCACCTACGTCCGGCGTCACCCCCTGGGGCCGGTCGCCCGGCTGCGGACCCACCGCGTGGAGACCCCGCTGCGCGACGAGGCCGGCCGCACCCTCGCGCTGATCGCCCAGGACCAGGTCCGGGCCGAGTCCGGCGACGACCACAGCGCCTGGCAGGAGATCGAGGTCGAGCTCGTCGACGGCGACGAGAAGGTCCTCGCCGCAGTCGAGAAGGTGCTGCTCGCAGCGGGTGCCACGCCCGCCGCGGGCCCGTCCAAGGTGGCCCGCGCGCTGGCCGGCCGGCTCTCCGCGACCCGGCAGGACCCGAAGACCGAGATCAACCCCGTTTCCCGGTACGCCCGCGAGCAGCGTGACGCGATCCTCGAGCACGATCCCGCGGCCCGGCAGGGCGAGGAGGAGGCCGTGCACAAGATGCGGGTGGCCACTCGCCGCCTGCGCAGCACGCTGAAGAGTTTCCGCCGCTGGTTCCCCGAGCGGGAGACCGCCGAGCTCGGCGACGAGCTGCGCTGGCTGGCCGGAGCGCTCGGCGCGGTCCGCGACCCGCAGGTGCTGGAGGGCAAGCTGCTGGCCGGCATCGACGAGTCCGTCCCCGAGTTCCGGGCCACCGCGCACCGGATCCGGGCGGCCCTGGAGCACCGGGTCGCCCACGGCCGCGAGGAGCTGGTCGCCGCCCTCGACTCGGACCGCTACCTGGACCTGCTGGACCGGATCGACGCGCTGGTCGACGCCCCGCTGCCGGACACCGGCAACCCGGCGGCGCGGGCCCGCAAGGTGCTCGCCAAGGCCGACGACCGGCTGGACACCGCGCTGGCCGACGGCGTCGACGAGGAGGTGCACGCCGCGCGCAAGAAGTACAAGCAGGCCCGGTACGCCGTGGAGCTGGTCGCCCCGGAACACGGCAAGCGGGCCAAGCGGCTGGTCAAGGCGCTGACCGCGTTGCAGGACGGGCTGGGCGCCCACCAGGACTCCTCGATCGCCCGGGAAACACTGCGTGAAATCGGGCCGGACAGTTTCCACTTCGGCGTCCTCTACGGTCGACAGGAGGCTGTGGGTAAGGAGACGCTCATCGCCGTCCCCGCGTTGGTGCGGGCGTCACGGCGCAAAAAGGTTCGTCGTTGGCTGGTGAAGGCGTGAAACATGAGCACTGAAGTCGAGCCCCAGTACGAGGAGGCGATCACCCACCCCTACGCGGGGCCGATCGCCGAGCTGACCGGATACCGGGTGGTGGACGACGAGGACGACGACCCGCGACTGCTGAAGGCGGACGGGACCCCGGTCGACACCTGGCGGGAGGATTATCCGTACGACGAACGGTTGTCCCGCCTGCACTACGACCACCACAAGCGACTGCTCCAGATCGAGCTGCTGAAGCTGCAGAACTGGTGCAAGGACACCGGCGAGCGCCTGGTCATCCTCTTCGAGGGGCGGGACGCGGCCGGCAAGGGCGGCACCATCAAGCGCTTCATGGAACACCTCAATCCGCGAGGTGCGTCCGTGGTCGCGCTGGAGAAGCCGAACCAGCGGGAGAGCACCCAGTGGTACTACCAGCGGTACATCAAGCACCTGCCGTCCGCCGGTGAGATCGTGCTCTTCGACCGGTCCTGGTACAACCGGGCCGGCGTCGAGCGGGTGATGGGCTTCTGCGACCGCAAGGAGTACCTGGAGTTCCTCCGGCAGACCCCGGAGCTGGAGAGGATGCTGGTCAACTCGGGCATCAACCTGGTCAAGTTCTGGTTCTCGGTGACCCAGAAGGAGCAGCACACCCGGTTCGCGATCCGCCAGGTCGACCCGGTCCGGCAGTGGAAGCTCTCGCCGATGGACCTCGAGTCGCTGGACAAGTGGGACGACTACACCGAGGCCAAGGAGGCGATGTTCTTCTACACCGACACCGCCGACGCGCCGTGGACCGTGGTGAAGAGCAACGACAAGAAACGCGCCCGCCTGGAGGCGATGCGGCACGTGCTGTGCCGGTTCGACTACACCGGCAAGGACGAGGAGGTCGTCGGCAAGCCCGACCCGCTGATCGTCGGCCCGGCCTCGCTGGTGGTCGAGACGACCGAGGACGGGCCCCGCGTATTCCCGCGGCTCTAGTGATTCAAAACCGTTGGCGGTGACGGCGGCGGGTGGTTAACGTGGCCGTACACGTGAAGGGAGGTGGTCCGAAGTTGTATAGCAACGGGACTCGTGAGGTGGCTGTCCGCTAGCCGCTGTCCTTGACAGCTTCGTTTTGAATGCGTCGAGACCGTGTGGCAGCGGCCCGGCGAGTACCAGACAGCCACCCGACCCCCGGGGATCCGGCCTTGTCCGACCGGACCACGATCCTTCGTGATCGTGGAAGTCCCCGGGGGTCGCTTCATTTCCGACCGGGGGCCGCTCGATGCGTGAGCTGATAGTGCTGGGCACGGCCAGCCAGGTGCCGACCCGGCACCGCAACCACAACGGCTACCTGCTCCGCTTCGACGACGAGGTGATCCTCTTCGACCCAGGCGAGGGCACCCAGCGCCAGCTGCTGCTGGCCGGCCTCCCGGTCACCCCGATCAAACGGATCTGCGTCACGCACTTCCACGGCGACCACAGCCTCGGCCTGCCCGGCATCCTCCAGCGGATCTCGCTGGACCGGGTGCCGCACCCGGTGTCGGTGCACTACCCGGCCGGTGGCCAGGAGTTCTACGACCGGCTGCGGCACGCCACGAGCTACTGGGACAACGCCGACATCGTGCCGTCGCCGGTGGGCGCGGCGTTCGTCGCGGAGACGTCCGCGGGGCGCCTCACGGCCCTGCCGCTGCGGCATTCCATCGAGACGTACGGCTACCGCCTCACCGAGCCGGACTCGCGCCGGATGGTCCCGGAGCTGCTGAGCGCGCACGGGATCAGCGGGCCGGCCGTCGGCGAGTTGCAGCGCACCGGTCACGCCGGCCCGGTGACCCTGGAGCAGGTCAGCACGGTGCGCCCCGGCCAGAGCATGGCGTTCGTGATGGACACCGGCCTGTGCGACAACGTCTACACCCTGGCCCAGGGCGTGGACATGCTGGTCATCGAGTCGACGTTCCTGGCCGAGGACGCCGGGATGGCGGCGCAGGTGGGTCACCTGACGGCCGGGCAGGCGGCGGCCGTGGCCCGGGAGTGCGGGGTGCGCCAGCTGGTGCTCACCCACTTCTCCCAGCGATACCAGGACTCGTCCCGGTTCCTGGAGGAGGCCCGCAAGGAGTTCGACGGCCCGATCACGATCGCCGAGGACCTCCTGCGCGTCCCCTTCCCCGCCCGCCGCTGACCACGTCCGCCCCAACGCACAGGCCCGCCCGCACGCACAGGCCCGCCCCAGGGCACAGGCCCGCCCCCCACGCACAGGCCCGCCCTCCCTGGGGGTTGCCCCCGCTGGACAGTCTGGCGGGGGAAGCTGACATTCCCGGGACGCCCTGTGGACAGAGCGCCGTTGTGGACAACCAGCTTCGCCGGGCGGCGCGGCACTAGTCTCGTCCGCATGAGCGTTCTGCTGCGTCCCGCCGGCGAGGCGGATCCGGTTCAGGTCGGTGTCCTGCACCAGCGGTCCCGCGTGGCCGCCTACTCCGGCTTCATCAGCCGGGAGGTCCTGGAGGCGCGGAGCGCGGAGTCGTTCGGCGAGTGGTGGGCCGAGCGCTGGCGCTGGGAGCGGGAGACGCACCGGATGACGCTCGCCGAGGTGGACGGCGAGCTGGCCGGGTTCACTTATCTGGGACCGAGCGAGACTCCGGGCGCCGCCGAGCTCTACGCCATCCACGTCGACCCGGATCACGTCGGCACCGGCGTCGGGCGCGCCCTGATGATCCACGCGCTGAAGGAGTTGCCCAGCCTCGGCGGCGACCGCGCGGTCCTCTGGGTTCTGACCGAGAATCATCAGGCCCGCCGCTTCTATGAGCGCGGCGGCTGGCACCCCGACGGCGCCACCCGCACCGAGCCCGTCAACGACGTCCCGGTCCCCCAGCTCCGCTATTCCCACCCACTGTGAGAGTCGGCCCGGAATCGCGCGCATCGGCGGACAGAGGCGTGGCTCGGGCAAGGAGAGCTGCGAGGAGGCGGGTTTGATCTCCGGAACCACCCGCGGACAATGAAGGGCTCGGAGATCGCCCTGGACGCGCCAGCGGCCAGATCTCCGAGCCCGGCCCGCGCGGGAGCATGCGGTCCGGACCACAGCGGACGCGCGTAAAAGAAGATCGTGCAATTCTTGCCGGGAAATGGCGAGTCCCGTTGCTGAAGCAACGGGACCGCTGGTTGGGCGGGAACGCGCGACCGAGTGAATGCGGGGGAACCTGTAGTCACGCGCTCCCGCCAACCGCCCCGCTCGAACCGGTGCGCCTGGCCGGAGGCGCGGGATCAGCGGAGGCGTGCTGATCCCGGCCCGGCTCGGAGCGGGCTTGGGCGCGGGAATACCGGAGCGCTGGCGGGGCGCCCCGGCGTCACCGCCGGGAGACGTTCGCCGGGCCGGGAAGCCAAGGCTTGCCGGGGGACGGTCAAGCTCGTCGGCGAACGTCGAAGTCTCAGTCCAGGTACCTCCGATGATGGTGGTTGCGATCCGGGCGGCCGCGATCGGTCATCGTGGCCGGCAGACTGTTCCGGTCGTGCCGCAGGGTCCAGGCCTCGCGCCAGGGCCGGCGGGACACGGCGTCGGCCCGCTCCGCGAGGCGGCGGGCCGAGCACGGCCAGCGCCATCCACACCAGACACAGTTGCCGTCCGGTCCGGCCGTCAGGTGCCGGCCGAGCATCTGCTGCGCGTCCTGCCACAGCAGGCGGTCCACGATGTCGGCAGGCGGCGCCTCGTCGACGTCGACCATCCCCTACCCCTTCGTCCGGGAGTGGCTCATAGCTCCGTCACGACACATACAACCGCATCGGGTCCTCCGCAGGTCGGACTGTGTGTGCGACTGTGGCGACTATCTGTAACCGCTGATGTCCACAGTGCTCCCGTTGTCGTGTTCGCCGACGGCGGACGATCTACCGGCATCGACGTCGCGGATCCGGGTGTTGACCCGGACATGGACACCGAAGAATCCGAGGCGCTCGATGCCTACAGCCGCATCGTCACCGGTGTGGCCGGCCGTCTCCTGCCCTCGGTGGCGGCACTCACCATTCGTTCCCCGCGCGGCGGCGCCGGCTCCGCGGTCACCTTCACCGACGACGGTTTCCTGCTGACGAACGCGCACGTGGTGGCCGGCGCCGCCACCGGCTCGGCGGCCTTCGCGGAGGGCACCGAGACGCCCTTCGACGTGGTCGGCGCGGACCCGCTCTCCGACCTCGCGGTGGTCCGGGTCCACCACCCGGCCGCCCCGGCCGCGCCGCTCGGCGACGCCGACCGGCTGCGGATCGGTCAGCTCGTGGTGGCGGTCGGCAATCCGATGGGCCTGGCCGGTTCGGTGACCGCCGGGGTGGTCTCCGGGCTGGGCCGCTCGCTGCCGGCCCGGGACGGCCGCCGGGTCCGGATCATCGACAACGTCATCCAGACCGACGCCGCGCTGAACCCGGGCAACTCGGGCGGCGCGCTGGCCGACTCCACCGGCACGGTGGTCGGCGTCAACACCGCGGTCGCCGGGTACGGCCTCGGCCTCGCGGTCCCGATCAACAACACCACCCGGTCGATCATCGGCGAGCTGGTCGCCACCGGCCGGGTCCGGCGCGCCTGGCTCGGGGTGGCCGGGGTGCCGACCCCGCTGCCGCCGCAGCTGGCCGACCGGCTCGGGCAGAAGCAGGGTCTGCGGGTGGTCGAGGTGGTGCCGGGCAGCCCGGCCGGCCTGGCCGGCATCTACCTGGGCGACGTCCTGCTCACCGCCGGTGGCCGCCCGATCGCTTCGGTCCAGGCCTTGCAGCGCCTGATGCTGGGCCCGGCGATCGGCGTCAACCTGCCCATCACCCTGCTCCGCCGCAACGCCCTGGTAGACGTCCTAACCGTCCCCACCGAACTGACCTGACAGCCCACCACCGTGGAGCCGACCCGCCAGGCACCATTCGCCGCCGGTTCGGCAGACGTCCTCACTCCCCCACGAGTGAGCAGACGCTTTTACTTGTGCCCACGGAGAGACCTGACAGGTCGCAATTCGCCGCCGGTGAGATGGGCACGGCTTTTCCGACGCCGCGGGGTGTGCGGTGCCGGAAAAGTCGCGCCCATCTCACCGGTTACAAGGCGAATTGCCGCGGAGCGAAGCGGAGCCAGCCAGCTCAGCTCAGCTCAAATGCGCCAGCAAATCCTGCCGGGTGAGGACCCCGGCCGGCTTGCCGTCGACCAGAACCATCGCAGCGTCCGCTTTCTCCAGCAGCGACACCGCCTCGCTCACCGACTCGCCCCCACCGATCATCGGCAGCGGGTCACCCATGTGCCGCTCGATCGTGTCGTGCAGGTGTGCCTGCCCGGTGAAGAGCGCGTCGAGCAGCGCTTTCTCCGAGATCGAGCCGGCCACCTCACCGGTCACCACCGGCGGCTCGGCCTTGAGCACCGGGAGCTGGCTGACCCCGTACTCCCGCATGTAGTCGATCGCGTCGCGAACCGTCTCGGTCGGGTGCACGTGCACCAGCGGCGGGATCTCCGCGCCCTTGGCGGCCAGCGCGTCGGCCACCGTCGGCGCGTCACCGGGGGTACGCAGGAACCCGTACCGGGCCATCCACTTGTCGTTGAAGATCTTGGAAAGGTAGCCACGGCCACCGTCCGGCAGCAGCACCACGATCACGTCGTCCGGTCCGGCCTTGCGGGCCACCTCGAGCGCCGCCACCACGGCCATCCCGCACGAGCCGCCGACCAGCAGCCCTTCCTCGCGGGCCAGCCGGCGGGTCATCTCGAACGAGTCCGAGTCGCTCACCTCGATCACCTGGTCGGTGACCGTCCGGTCGTACGCGGTCGGCCAGAAGTCCTCGCCGACGCCCTCCACCAGGTAGGGCCGGCCGGTCCCGCCCGAGTACACCGAGCCCTCCGGGTCGGCCCCGATCACCCGGACGTCGCCCTGCTCCTTGAGGTAGCGCCCGACGCCGCTGATCGTGCCGCCGGTGCCCACCCCCGCCACGAAGTGGGTGATCTTCCCGGCGGTCTGCTCCCAGATCTCCGGGCCGGTCTGCTCGTAGTGCGACCGTGGGTTGGCCGGGTTGCTGTACTGATCCGGTTTCCAGGCGCCCGGGATGTCCCGGGTCAGCTGGGCCGAGACGTTGTAGTAGGAACGCGGGTCCTCCGGGGCCACCGCGGTCGGGCAGACCACGACCTCGGCGCCGTACGCCCGCAGCACGTTCTGCTTGTCCTCGCTGACCTTGTCCGGGCAGACGAAGACGCACTTGTAGCCCCGTCGCTGCGCCACCAGGGCCAGGCCGACCCCGGTGTTTCCGCTGGTCGGCTCGACGATCGTGCCGCCGGGCTTGAGCAGCCCCGCGGCCTCGGCGTCCTCGACCATTCGCAGGGCGATCCGGTCTTTCACCGAACCGCCGGGATTCATGTACTCGACCTTGGCCAGCACGGTGGCACTGATGCCTTCGGTCACGCTGTTCAATCGGACCAGCGGGGTGTTGCCGATGATCTCGACTACGTTGTCGTAATAGCGCACGCTTCAGCCTACGACGACGTGCTTGGTCACCCGCTCCCACTCCAGGAACCGCTCCGTCTCGCTGAGCACCGTGCCGGCCAGCCAGGTGATCGCGACCGCGTCGTCGACCAGGCCGAAGACGAAGAGGAACATCTCCGGCACCGCGTCGATCGGGGAGACCACGTAGGCCGTGGCGACGGCCATCATGGCCAGCCGCATGCCGCCGTCGTACTCACCCCTGGCGGTGGCCACGAGCATCCGCGGGATCGCCGCGAGTCGCCTGCTCAGCGACGGTCCGCCCCGGGTGCCGGCCATCAGGGCGCGGCCCAGGGCGGTGAACGCCGCCGTACGCTTCAGAGTTTTGGCCATGTCTGTTCCCCTTTCCGCAACTCCAGCATGACTTGGATGCGCCATGATTGCCTCTCGCCATCGCGAGTTAGCCTCGAATCCCGACGCCAGGTGCCGATCTAGGCCGTGCCGGACGGCTCCCCACCACCCCGGGGGGCGAACGCCGCGCCGGTTAGTTCCCTTCGGACGACAGCGAGGGAGACTGTGAACAGCTTTTTCATCAGCAGCGACGCCCGGCAGCGGATCAAGGCCGCCGGCGCACTCGCCGGGGCGCTCGCCGGCGTCACCGCCCTCTCCGCCGGGCTCCTGCTGCGGCAGGCCGCCGACGCGCGCCGGATCATCCCGCTGGCCGAGGCCCCGCCGCCCCGCGGCGACGGGCTGTACGGCGCCAAGCTGCCCGGCAAACCACTCAGCCTGGTGATCCTGGGCGACTCGTCGGCCGCCGGGTACGGCGTGCACCGCCCCCGGGAGACACCGGGCGCGCTGTTCGCCACCGGCATCTCCCGCCGCCTGCACCGCCCGGTACGCCTGCACCGCCTGGCCGTGGTCGGCAGCGTCTCGTCGGGCCTGCCCTGGCAGGTCGACGCCGCCCTGGAATATCAGCCGGACCTGGCCATCATCCTGATCGGCGGGAACGACGTCACGCACTTCTCGGCCCGGGCGTCCGCGGTCCGCCACCTCGGCGACACCGTGCGCCGGCTGCGCGAGGCCGGCTGCCGGGTGGTCGTCGGCACCTGCCCGGACATCGGCGCGATCCAGCCGATCAAGCCGCCGCTGCGCTGGCTGGCCCGGCGCTGGAGCCGGCAGCTCGCGGCCGCGCAGACGGTCGCCGTGGTCGGCGCCGGCGGCCGGACGGTGTCGATCGGCAACCTGCTCGGCCCGATGTTCGAGGCGGATCCGGCCCGGATGTTCGGCTCGGACCGTTTTCATCCGTCCGCCGAGGGGTACGCACGAGCAGCGGCCGTCATGATGCCGACGGTGATGGCTGCCCTGGGCGAGGACGACCGGCCCGCCGTGCCGGTCGCCGAGGCGGTGCGCACCCTGCCGGAGGCGGCCGACGAGGCGGTCCGCGCGCCGGGCACCGAGGTCAGTCCGCTCCGGGCCGGCGCTCGCTGGGCACAGTTGCGCCGGCACCCGTGGTTCGGGGAGTCACGGCACTGGTTCGGCTCTGGTTCGAAGCCGGGTGCACCGAGCGCCGTAGGGTAGACGAAGATCGAGCTGACGCAGGGAGGCGGGACATGGCTGGGCTGCCGGAACGATTGACCAGGGCTGCGGCCACGAGCCTGCTCGCCGGTGCGCTGGGCGGCGCCGCCCTGCTCGCCGGGGAGATGCTGGCCGCCAAGGCCCGCCGCTATGCGAAACCCACGATGGGCCTGGCCCTGCGCACGTCGATGGGCCCGGCCGGCGCGCCGCCGCTGCGGCTGGTGCTGCTCGGCGACTCGGCCGCGGTCGGGGTCGGTGTGGAGTGGCTGGCCGACACGGTCGGCGGGCAGCTGGCCCGGCTGGTCGCCGACGGCACCCCGGAGACGGGCCCGCGGCACGTGCTGCTCTCCAGCGTCGGCGTGGCCGGTTCCCGGTCGATGGACCTGGCCACCCAGGTGGCCCGGGCGCTGCTCGGCGCCCGGCCGGACGTGGCGGTCATCCTGATCGGCTCACACGACGCCACTTCGCTGCGCGACCCGGAGGAGGCGGCCGGCCACCTCGGCCAGGCGGTCCGGCGGCTGCGGTCGGCGGGCGTGCAGGTGGTCGTCGGGACCTGTCCCGACCTGGGTGCCATGCGCTCGATGGCGCCGCCGCTGCGGCAGCTCGCCGGGCTGCTCGGCCGCCGGATGGCACGGGCCCAGGCCAGGGCGGTGACCGAGGCCGGTGGCTCGGTGGTCGACCTGGGCGCGGAGACCGGGGCGGTGTTCCGGGCCGACGCGGGGACGCTCTGCTACGACGGGTTCCACCCCTCGGCGGACGGTTATCGGGTCTGGGCGCACGCGCTTTTCCCGGCGGTGGCCAAGGCGACGATGACAGGAGTGTGACGAATCCACACTTCCGACCATGTTACTGGTAAGTAAACTGGGCCCATGCCGGAAGCTGTCATCGTCGCCACTGCCCGCTCGCCGATCGGCCGCGCCCACAAGGGCTCGCTCAAGGATCTGCGCCCCGACGACCTCACCGCCACCATCGTCGACGCCGCGCTGAACAAGGTGCCCCAGCTCGACCGCACCCTGATCGAGGACCTCTACCTCGGTTGTGGTCTGCCCGGCGGTGAGCAGGGCTTCAACATGGGCCGCGTGGTCGCCACCAAGCTGGGCCTGGACGGCCTGCCGGGCGCCACCATCACGCGGTACTGCTCGTCGTCGCTCCAGACCACCCGGATGGCGTTCCACGCCATCAAGGCCGGCGAGGGCGACATCTTCATCTCGGCCGGGGTGGAGACCGTGTCCCGGTTCGCCCGGGGCAGCTCCGACGGCCTCCCGTCGGCCGCGCAGGCCCTCGTCGGCGGCGGCTGGGAGAACCCGGCGTTCGCCGAGGCCCAGGCCCGCACCAAGGCCACCGCGGCGGCCGGCGCCGACTGGCACGATCCGCGCGAGGACGGCCAGCTGCCGGACATCTACATCGGGATGGGCTACACCGCGGAGAACCTCGCCCGGGTCAAGAACATCTCCCGCCAGGAGATGGACGAGTTCGGCGTCCGCAGTCAGAACCTCGCGGAGAAGGCCATCGCCAACGGCTTCTGGGCCCGCGAGATCACCCCGGTGACGCTGCCCGACGGCACCGTCGTGTCGAAGGACGACGGCCCCCGCGCCGGCGTCACGATGGACGCGGTCGCCGGGCTCAAGCCGGTGTTCCGGGAGGACGGCCGGGTCACCGCCGGCAACTGCTGCCCGCTCAACGACGGCGCCGCCGCGCTGGTCATCATGAGCGACACCAAGGCGCGGGAGCTGGGCATCACCCCGCTCGCCCGGATCGTCTCGACCGGCGTCACCGCGCTCTCCCCGGAGATCATGGGCCTCGGCCCGGTCGAGGCCTCCAAGCAGGCGCTCAAACGGGCCGGCATGACCATCGACGACGTCGACCTGGTCGAGATCAACGAGGCGTTCGCCGCCCAGGTCATCCCCTCCTACCAGGACCTGGGCATCCCGCTGGACAAGCTGAACGTGAACGGCGGCGCGATCGCGGTCGGCCACCCGTTCGGCATGACCGGCGCCCGGATCACCGGCACCCTGATCAACTCGCTCGACTGGCACGACAAGTCGATCGGCCTGGAGACCATGTGCGTCGGCGGCGGCCAGGGCATGGCCCTCGTCATCGAACGCCTCAGCTGACCGGCACACCGGCAGACCGCTGTCACACCGGGCCCGACGCCGCGGCGTCGGGCCCGTCCGTTTCTCTTTCGGTACGCCCGGAGCACCGTCCCGGGTCGACGGGCGCGAGCGCGTCGGCGAGGCTGGGCCGGTGAGCGTGACGATCAAGCGGGTGGCTGCCGGCGATCCCGGGTTCGGCGAGTTGGCGCGGCTCTTCGACGAGTACCGGGTGCACTACGGCGAGATGTCCGATCCGGCCGGGACCGCCGCCTGGCTGTCGGAGCAACTGGGCTCGGGCCGGCTGCGGGCCGCGGTGGCGTTCGGGCGTGTCCCCGGCCGGGCCGCCGGGTTCGTCACCAGCGCGGTACTGCCGGCGTCCCTGCGGCTGGCCACGTTCTGGTTCGTGCGAGACCTGTTCGTGAGCCCCGCCGAACGACGTGGCGGCACCGCCCGCGCCCTCCTGGACGACGTCGTCACCGCGGCCCGCGCCACCGGCGCCCTCCGCGTCTCCCTCCAGACCGAGCCGGACAACCTGGCCGCCCTGGCGCTCTACCGCGCCGCCGGCTTCCACCCGGTCGAGGGCCTGACCAGCCTCAGCCTCCCCCTGACCTGACCTCCTGAGCCCGCCGCGCTCTCAGCCCACCACGCCCGGTCCGGCACGCCCCCAGCCCACCGCTCACCAGACCGCCGCTCGGCAGACCGCCGCTCGGCAGACCGCCGCTCGGCAGACCGCCGCCCGCCAGATCCCGCCCCGCAGACCGCCGCCCGCCAGATCCCGCAACCGCCGCCCGGCAGACCGCCCAGCGCCGCCGCTCGCTCGCCCGACAGACCTCGCGCTCCGGAACCGCCTCCTGGGCGGCACCCTGAGGCGCCTCCGGGGAGACGTGGAACCGAGTACCGGGGGGTCAGAGTGTCCGGCGGACCTCGTCGACGGCGGTGGTGGCCCGGGCCAGCAGGTCGTCGGCGGGCTCGGCGGTGATGAGATCGTCGGCGACGACCCGCAGCTGGTCGGGCAGCACCAGGTCGTGCGCCCGCGGCACCGGGCGCGGTGCCCGCCCCTCCGCCTCGGCGCCCAGGTCAGCCAGCCGCTGCACCAGAGCGTGGGCCAGGTCGCCCCGGGTCCCGTCACCGGCGCCGGCCGCCCAGCGGCTCTCCTCCCAGTGCCGCACCAGGGTCAGCAGCCGCTCGACTGAAGTCGCGAATTCGGACACCCGCCGAGCCTACAAGTCACTTCGTCCTCATCCGGCACTCCACCCACTGGTGACCGTTTCGTTACGGCGGGCGACGGCCTTGGAATGCGGCGATCGGCGGGACTTCGTGTCGTACCGGAAAGCGTTTTGCCGAAAAGCGGCCACGCGGGGAACAGCGGTCTGAGCATCGGCGAATCCGGAAGGGAAAAACGCGCGATCGGCGACTTCCGGAACTGCCGGAAAAGAAGAACGGGGGCGAAAAGGGATGGCTGGACAGGAATGAGAAAAGGGCGACGCCCGGACCGCGAGGCGGGCCGGGCGCCGGGTGGAGCGGGGGCAACGCCCGGACCGCGGGGAGTCGGGCCGGGCGTTGCGAGGTGGTGACTCCTGACGAACCGTCAGTCGTCGCCCTGGAGATAGCTGAGCAGGCGCAGGATCTCGATGTAGAGCCAGACCAGGCCGACCAGGATGCCGAAGGCCGCGGTCCACGAGTAGCGACGCGGGAGGCCGGCGCGGACACCCTCCTCGATCTCGTTGAAGTTCAGGATGAAGCTCAGCGAGGCGACCACGATGCAGACCAGGCTGAAGATGTAGCCCAGCGGGCCGTTGTCGCGCAGGCCGGTGTTGACGTCGAAGATCGCCAGCACGAAATTGATCAGCATGACCATGAAGAGACCGGCCATCACCGAGATCATGATGCGCTGGAATTTCGGCGTGGCGCGGATGACCCGGGCCTTGTAGAGCGCCGCCATCAGGAAGAAGACGCCGAAGGTGGCGACCACCGCCTGCAGGACGATGCCGTCGTAACCGAAGATGTTCTCGAACGCCTTGCTGACCATGCCGACGAAGACGCCCTCGACCACCGCGTAGGCGATGACGAGCGCCGGGTTGGCGATCCGCATGAACGAGATGATCAGGCCGAGCACCAGGCCGACCATCGCGGCGCCGATCCAGGCGACACCGGTCAGCTCGAGCGGGATCAGGTTCCACGCGGCGATCGCGGAGGTGCCGGTGATGCCCAGCAGGGTGACCGTCTTGACCACGACGTCGTCGATGGTCATCGGCTGCACGGAGGGCGGGGCCGCGTAACCATCAGCAGTCGGGTACGCCTGACCGTAAGCGGGCTGGCCGTAGCCCGGCGCGCCGTAGCCCGGCTGGCCGTAACCCGGCTGACCGTAACCCGCGTGCCCGGCCGGCCCGTGTGGCCCGTACCCGGCCGTCCGCTCCCGCTCGGCCGCCTGGCCGAGGCGCGAGAGCACCGGGTTAGAAGTCTTCACTGTGTCCAGCCTCCCTTGAGGGTTCGGCACAACAATGCCTGTCGCTCCAGGGTAAGCGCTGTACGCCGACAGTGCCGCTCTCGGAAGCTGTGAGCAGGCTGAAAATGACAGGTGTCATGGGTGCCCGGGAACAGACGGTGGTAACCGCGCGAGCACAAACGCCCACAAAGCAAAACGGCCGCGACGTCCGTCGCGACCGCTTCGTTCATCCGTGCCCGGGGCGGGTCTCGAACCCGCACGCCTGTGAGGGCAGCCGCTTTTAAGGCGGCCGTGTCTGCCATTCCACCACCCGGGCGGGGCCTGCGAACACCGTAGCTGGTGCCACCCGGGCGGTGGGAACGGCCTTGCCGTCAGCGGGTCGAGCCGACCTTGTCGGGCGACTTCTCCTCCGCCTTCGGCTTCGGCGCCACCGGCGGGGTCACCTCCAGGAACTCCTCACGCGGCGCGTGCAGCTGGCCGAGCGCCACGGTCTCCCGCTTGAGCACGAAGGCCAGCACCCAGTCGGCGAGCACCCGCACCTTGCGGTTGAACGACGGGATCCGGCTGACGTGGTAGAAGCGGTGCATCAGCCACGCCGGGTAGCCCTTGACCTTGATGCCGTAGACGTGCGCGACACCCTTGTTGATGCCCAGGCCGGCGACGCCGCCGACGTGCTTGTGCCGGTACTCCTTCGGCGCGCCGCCGAGGACCACCTGAGCGATGTTGTCGGCGAGCACCTTGGCCTGCCGGACCGCGTGCTGGGCGCTCGGCGAGCACCAGCCACCCGGGTTGGTCAGGTCGGGGACCTGCGCGCAGTCACCGGCCGACCAGGCGCCCTCGAGCACCTCGCCCTCCAGCGTGGCGACCTGCAGGGTCGGCAGGCAGTTGACGTGCCCGCGCGGGCCCAGCGGCAGGTCGGTGTGCTGAAGCATCGGCGACGGCTTGACACCGGCCGTCCAGACCAGGGTCTCGGCGCGGAACGAGTCACCGTCGGAGAGCTCGATCTGGCCGTCGACACACGAGTTGAGGAAGGTGTCGAGGCGCAGGTCGATGCCGCGGGCGGCGAGCTGACGGGCGGCGTAGGCGCCCATCTCCGGACCGACCTCGGGGAGGATCCGGTTGGTCGCCTCGACCAGGATGAAGTGGACCTCCTTCGGGTCCAGCTCCGGGTAGTACTTCAGCGCGTCGGCGACCACGTCCTGCATCTCGGCGAGCGCCTCGATGCCGGCGAAGCCACCACCGACGAAGACGAAGTTCAGCGAGGCCTTGCGCACCTCGGGGTCCGGCGTCACGGCGGCGACGTCGAGCCGGTCGAGGATGTGGTTACGCAGGTAGATGGCCTCACCGATGGTCTTGAGACCGATACCGATCTCGCTGAGGCCGGGGATGGGAAGGGTCCGTGAGACCGAGCCGGGCGCGACGATGATGTGGTCGTACGCCATCTCGTAGGAGGGTCCGTCGATCGGCTGGATGGTCACGGTCTTGCTGGCGTGCTCGACCTTGGTGACCTCACCGGAAACGATGCGGCACTTCTTCAACTCACGACGCAGCGGCACAACGGCGTGGCGCGGCGAGATGCTACCGGCCGCTGCCTCGGGCAGGAACGGCTGATAGGTCATGTGCGGGACGGGGTCGATGACAACGACCTCGGCGTGGTTCCGGTTCAGCTTCTTGGACAGGCGTAGGGCCGTGTACAGCCCGACATGACCTGCACCTACGACGACTATGCGCGGCGGATTCACGCCCCTATTCTCGCGCGCGACGGGCTGTTCATGCGTCGTTCTGTGACCATCGCAACCTTGAAAGTCAAGTGTCGAAGGCCACATAAAGTCCCCGGAATTCAACTCCGCCTGGTAAGGCGAACCAAAATAATCGTCACACCCGTCGCAGCAGCCAATCCCACCAATGTGGCCAATTGGAACGCTTCTCCATCAAGGTCCGCGGTGAGCCCCAGAGCCAGCACCGTCACCACCGCCGAGATCAGCACGACGATCAGCGCGCGGCCCAGCCAGAGGCCGGGCACGTCGAGGTTGACGACCGAGTCGTACGGCAGGACGGCGGCCAGGGCGGTCAGCGTGTGACCGAGATAAAGCAGGGTGGCCAGGCTCAGCACCCGCCACAGGGCGACCCGGGAGTCGTACCCGGCGGTGTCGATGATCCAGCCGCCGACCGTCACGAGCGCGGCGAACGTGGCGCCACGGCCGCGCGGGGCGACCGCCGGCCAGATCGCGATCACCAGCAGGATCACGACGAACTGGCTGGCCAGCAACTCGGTCGGCCACGCCACCGCGGTGGCGAGCAGCGCACACAGCGCGACGCCGCCGCGGACCAGGAGCGGCAGCACGGTGGCCCGCCGCACCATGGTCGGTATCCGGCTGAGCCGGCGGAACAGCGTGGTCAGCACGTCAGCGCCCCCTCGGCGCGGCGGCCATCCGGGCCACGTCGCGCAACACCAGGTCGAGGCTGCCGGCGCCGGCCCAGGAGACCACCGGCACGCCGTGCTCACGCAGGCGGCCCAGCACGTTCTCCCGTTCCAGCCGCCAGAGCCGGGTGCCGAGCGGGCTCCACTGGTTGCGGACCGGCGGGGCGGCGTCGGGGGGCAGCGTGTCGACCGCGACCACGAACCGGCCCGCCTGGGTGAGCTGGGCCAGCATGTCGGCGGCCCGCGGGTCGATCAGCGGGGTGAGCACCACGACCAGCGCGGAGGTGGAGATCTGGTGCGAGCCGAGGGCCGGCTCGTACTCCTCGTCGACCGGGTCGGCGTGCACGTCGAGCAGCCACTCCAGGACGGTCAGGTACTGCCGGCGGCCGGACGCGGCACGCAACCGGCGGGCGGTGGCGCCGTACTCCAGCAGCGAGACCCGGTCACCGCGGTGCAGGTAGTGCTCGCTGATCGCGGCGGCGGCCCGGACCGTGGTGTCCAGCACCGACGAGGTGCCACCCACGCCGCCGGAGAGGCCGACCTCGCCGAGCAGATCGAGCAGGATCAGCACCTCGGCGTCCCGGTCCGAGAGGGTGGACGCCACGTGCAGGTCGCGGGTGCGCAGCGACACCCGCCAGTCGATGCGCCGCAGCCGGTCGCCGGGCGCGAACTGCCGGACACCGGCCAGCTCGCCGCCCTCGCCGAGCCGCCGCGAGCGGTGCGCGCCGACCAGGCCGGCCGCGGCCGGCATCGCCTCGGTGGCCTTGAACGGCTCGGTGATCGGGTAGACCCGGACGCCGTGCGCCGGGGTGACCACCGGGCGGCAGGAGAGCAGCCCGCCGCAGGCGGCCGCGGCGGCGGCCGCCGGGCCGACGTCCTGCCGGCCCCAGCGCAGCGCCTCGCCGGGCAGGTCGATGGCGGCCCAGCCGTCCGACGGGACGGTGATCGCGAACGGCCGGTCGGCGTGCTCCAGGCGCAGCCACGGCGACGTCTTGGTGCGGACCACGACCAGGTCGTAGCCGAGCGCGTCCGGGTTGGCCACGGTCAGGCCGGCCTGCACCGCGCCGCCCTCGACCAGGTACGCCTCGTCGGCCGTGATGGTCACCTCGGGCACCGACTGCGGGATGCGGCGCAGGTTCAGCGCCGCGCCGATCGCGAACGGGGCGGCCAGCAGCACCAGATCGACCCGGCCGAGCGCCACCCCGAGCAGCAGGAACAGGCCGGTGAGCAGCACCGAGCGGCCGAGCGCCCGGGTCGGCACCCAGCTCGGAGCGACCGGTTCAGTCATGCCGCGCGTACGTGGGGAGCGCCCCGCTGGCCGGGGCCGGCACCGCGCTGAGCACCTCCTGCACCACGAACGCCGGGTTCACCTGGCGCAGCCACATCTCCGGGCGCAGCGTGATCCGGTGGGCCAGGGCCGGCACCGCGACGTCCTTCACGTCCTCCGGCACCACGTAGTCCCGGCCGGACATCGCCGCCCGGGCGCGAGCCAGCAGCAGCAGCGCGAGCGAGCCGCGCGGGGACGAGCCGACCAGCACCGCGGTGTGCTCGCGGGTGGCCGCGGCCAGCGACACGATGTACCGGCCGATCGAGTCCTCGACCGTCACCGACTCCAGCGCCGCCTGCATCACCTGGAGCGTCCGCGAGTCCACCACCGGGGCGAGCTGGGCCTCCTCCTGGCGCCGGGACATCCGGCGGCGCATGACCTCCCACTCCTCCTCGGCGGTCGGGTAACCGAACGACACCCGGAGCAGGAACCGGTCGAGCTGGGCCTCGGGCAACGGGTACGTGCCCTCGTACTCGATCGGGTTGGCGGTGGCCAGCACGTGGAACGGCGGGTCCAGGCGATAGGTCACGCCTTCCACCGACACCTGCTTCTCCTGCATCGCCTCGAGCAGGGCGGACTGGGTCTTCGGCGGCGTCCGGTTGATCTCGTCGGCCAGCAGCATGTTGGTGAAGACCGGGCCGGCCCGGAACGCGAAGTCACCCTTGCGCTGGTCGTAGAGGAACGAGCCGGTGACGTCGGCCGGCAGCAGGTCGGGGGTGAACTGCAGGCGGCGGAAGTCGAGCCCGAGCGCCTGGGCGAAGGACCGGGCGGTCAGCGTCTTGCCCAGGCCTGGCAGGTCCTCCAGCAGGACGTGCCCGCCGGCCAGGATGCCGGCCAGCACCAGCTCGAGGGCCTCCCGCTTGCCGACCACGACGCTGTTCACCGCGTCGAGGACCGCACCGGCCAGCCGCCCCACCTCGTACGGGGGAAGAGCCTGCACGCCTTGCTGCGTCACCGGCGCACCTTTCTCACAGTCGTTCCATCGCTTGCACGTACGTCTCCAGGTCCCGCGTCTTGAGCCCGCGCCGGCCGGGGTCGGCGAGCACCGCCCAGGCCTGTTCGCCGAGCAGTTCCCGGGCGCGACGCGGATCGCTGGTCCGGGTCAGGCCGTGGCGCAGCCGCAGCCGCTCGTCGGCGATCTCACCGAGCACCGGCAGAACGTTACGCGCATAGGTGTCCGGGTCGGAGTGCGCCTTGTCCAGTGTCCGCTCCCAGCGGCGCACGGTGGCCCGCAGCGAGTCGGTGGCCCGGGCCGAGCCGCCGCCGGCGCCCGCGCCGCCCTTACCGCGTTTCGGCGGACGGACCGCCGCGGCCGCGATGGTGACCAGGCGCAGTCCGGCGATCAGGGCGATCACCAGCAGCAGCGGGGCGCGCACCGAGCCGGCCCGCAGCGCGGCCACCACGACCACGGTGGCCGCGGCGACCAGGACCACGTTGCCGACGATCCGGGCGGCCGGCGAGCGCCGCCGGCGCATCCGCGGCGCGGTCTCCCTCGCCGGCGCGCCACCGTCGGAGAACAGTCCGCTGAGCCCCTCATCGCTCATGTCAGCGCCCCCAGGTCGGCCCGCAAGCGCTCCAGCGCGTACCGGGCCTGCTGGCGCATCCGGTCGTCGACGGCGTGCGTGGCATACCGCGCCTCCCGGTACACCTCCATGAGCGCGGCCAGCACGGTCGCGTCCACCTGCTGCTCGGCGAGCAACCGGCCGACCAGGTCGGTGGGGCTGTCGCCGGGGTGCCGCGGGGTGCCGGCCGCGGCGGCCGCCTGCTCCAGGCGCACCCAGCAGGCGATCACCGCGCGGCGCGGGTCGCGGTCGGTGTCGGAGAGCTCCTCCAGGCCCGCGTCCAGCGCGGCGACCAGGTCCTCGGCGGTCTGCCCGGCGCGGCGCGGGACACGGCGGCCGGTCCGGTTCCTCCGCCGGCGGCCGGCGTCGCGGATCAGCGCCCAGGAGAGCACGACCACCATGACGACGACCAGGATCACCAGGATCACGGTGGTCGCGGTGCCGATCCAGTCCGGCAGTCCCTGGGCGGGCTCGGCCTGCGGCGGCGCGCTCTGCTCCAGCGTCGGGTGCTGGGTCGGCGGCAGCAGCGGCGCCTGGGTGGGCGTCGCGGTGGTCCGCGGGGTGATCCGGTCCAGCTGCGGCGCGGACCGGGTGGCGGCCAGCGAGAGCACGAAGAGCAGCCCGATGACGGCGGCCAGCGGCCACCAACGGCGCACGATCATGAGGTCCATGCGGGCGGTTTCAGATCCGTGACTCGAGGAGGGAACCGGACAGGTCTCGCATCATGCCAGGCCCGCCAGATCCTTCGCACGGGTGAACACCTCGTCGAGCATGGCGGGGGTGAGCCGTCCGGTGAAGGTGTTCTGCTGGCTGACGTGGAAGCAGCCCAGCACCGGGGGCACGCCGGGCAGGTGCACCTCGGCGCCGTGCCCGAATTTCGGACGGGGGACGGGCGGGCTCACGGCGTACGCGAATCGCATTGCCGGCCACCAGGCGGCCCAGGCGAACGCGCCCAGCGTGACCACAGCCTTCAGGGTGGGTTTGATGAGCGTCAGCTCACGCTGGAACCAGGGCGCGCACGTGTCGCGCTCCTCCGGGGTGGGTTTGTTGTCCGGCGGCGCGCAGCGGACCGCCGCGAAGATCCGGGTGTGCCGCAACGCCAGGCCGTCGTCGGCGGCGACGCTGGTCGGCTGGTTGGCCAGGCCGGCCCGGTGCAGGGCGGCGAAGAGCACGTCACCGGAGCGGTCGCCGGTGAAGATCCGGCCGGTCCGGTTGCCGCCGTGCGCGGCGGGCGCGAGGCCGAGGATGCCGATCGAGGCGTCGGCCGGGCCGAAGCCGGGCACCGGGCGCCCCCAGTACTGCTGGTCACGGAACGCGGCGCGTTTCACGGTGGCGACGTCGGTGCGCCACGCGACCAGGCGGGGACAGGCGAAACAATCCGCGACGCGGGCGTCGAGCGCGGTCAGCGAGGCGGCCGCGGCCGCCTGTGCGGCAACCCCTTCTGGGGTACGCGGTGAGCCCTCGGACGGTTGCACCGGACCAGAATGCCACCGGGGGTGGCACGCCGTGACGACGCACCACCCCCGGGGACCTCCGCGAGGTGCCTTACTTGGTCTTCACGCAGAGCAGGTAGCCCTTGCCCTTGTCGCTGGAGAGCACGGCGCCCTCCTCGCCCTCCTTGAAGAACTTGTCACACGCGGTGCTGTTCACGTCGCTGACGCCGTCGACGCGGCCGATCACGGTGAACTTGGCGTCCGACGAGGAGCACTCGACGATCTTGGCGTCGGTGTCCGACGCCTCGTCCTTGAGCGCGCTGTTCACCGAGATGCAGTCGCCGACCTTGGCGTCCTCGGTCGGGTCCGAGGCGAGCGCGGTGCGCAGGCCGAACTTCAGCCCGGCGATCACGATGATCACGGCGATCACGCCGAGGATGCTGAGCACCTTCTTGCCGGCCGACTTCTTCGGCGCGGCCGGCGGCATGCCGGGGGGCGGGCGGGAAGCCCGGGGCGCCACCGGCCGGCGGGAAGCCCGTGGCGCCGGGGGCCGGCGGGTAACCGGGAGCGCCGGCGTTCGGCGGCGGGAAGGCCTGGCCGCCGGGGGCGGGCGGGACGTTCGCGCCGTACGGGTTCGGCTCGACCGGGTTCGACATTGTCGCTTCCTTTCACGCACGATCGATGCCCGATCGCTTGGCAGGCGAGGATAACGACCCGCCGATGGATCGCGCGACCCCACTTCACCTGCGGTTATCGACGATCACAGAACGCGCCCTGAGACTTTCCTGGGAAAATGACGCAGGGTGCCCCTCCCGCAACACGGGGGTGACGAAAAGTGGCCGAACCGGCAATCCGGCCCGCCCGTTCGGGGGAGGTCCGGTGCGTCAGACGGCCAGACCGAAAGCGATCCCGTCGAGGATGTCGTGCTCCGAGGCGATCACCGTCTGATGGCCGGAGCGCTCCATGACGACGCGCATGATCAGCGCCCCACCGCCGATCACATCGGCCCGGCCCGGGTGCATCACCGGCAGCGCCCGCCGCTGCTCGACCGTCATCCGCAGCAGCTCGTCGGTGACCCGGCTGACCTCGTCCCGGCTGACCCGGCTGTGGTGGATGCGGGCCGAGTCGTACTCGGGCAGGTCGTGCGCCAGGGCCGCGACGGTGGCGACCGTGCCGGCCAGGCCGACCAGGGTGCGCGCCGCCCGGCCGGAGACGGCCGCCAGGGCGGTGTCCACGGCCGCCGTGACGTCCTTCTCGGCCGCCGCGAGCTCGTCCGCGGCCGGCGGGTCGCCGTGCAGGTGCCGCTCGGTCATCCGGACGCAGCCGATGTCCATCGAGATCGCCCGCTCGACGGTGTCCGTGCCGGTGACGAACTCGGTGGAGCCACCGCCCAGGTCGAAGACCAGGTAGGGGCCGGGGGCGTCGAGCCCCTTGACGGCGCCGAGGAAGGAGAGGGTGGCCTCCTCCTCGCCGGTGATCACCTCGGGGTCGATGCCGAGCACGCCGCGCACCATGTCCCGGAAGTCCTGCGCGTTCGACGCGTCCCGGGAGGCCGAGGTGGCGCACATCCGGGTCCGCCGGACGCCGGCGGCGGCGATCTCCGCGGCGTAGTCCGCGAGCGCGGCCCGGGTCCGCTCGATCGCGGCAGGCGACAGCATCCCGGTACGGTCCACGCCCTCGCCCAGCCGGACGATCTCCATCCGGCGGCTGACGTCGGTCAGCCGGTCACCGTCGACGTCGGCGATCAGCAGGCGGATCGCGTTCGTCCCGCAGTCGATGGCGGCGACCCGCACGGGTACGGCGCCCGCCTTCATAGGTGCAGCAGCATTCGCTTGTTCCCCAGCGTGTTCGGCTTGACCCGCTCCAGGTCCAGGAACTCGGCGACGCCCTCGTCGTAGGAGCGCAGCAGCTGCTCGTAGACGGCGTGCGGCACCGGCGCCCCGTCGATCTCGGTGAACCCGAAGGAGCCGAAGAACCCGGTCTCGAAGGTGAGGCAGAAGACTCGGCGTACGCCCAACTCGCGCGCCTGGTCGAGAAGCGCCGCGACGATCTTGTGGCCGATCTTGTGACCGCGCTTGTCCGGGTGCACCGCGACGGTGCGAATCTCGGCCAGGTCCTCCCACATCACGTGCAGGGCACCGCAGCCGGTGACCGTGCCGTCCTCGTCGGCCGCCACCCAGAACTCCTGGACCGACTCGTAGAGGGTGACCGTCGCCTTGCTGAGCAGCCGCCGGTCCGTGGTGTACGTGTCGACCAGGGCACGGATCGCCTTGACGTCCCCGGTCCGGGCGCGGCGGATCAGCATTCGTCGCGCTTGACGCAGGGGCCCTCGGCCCACCACGGCTCGACGGCGTCGCGCACCTCGTCGCCGAACGGGTTCACCCCGCGGCCGGCCGCGAGCGCGTGCCCGAGGTGCACGTGCAGGCACTTCACCCGGTCCGGCATGCCGCCGGCCGAGATGTCGTGGATCTCCGGCACGTCGTCGATCGCCTGGCGGCGGTCCAGGTAGTCCTGGTGCGCCCGGGCGTAGTGCGCGGCCAGCTCCGGGTCGGTGCTCAGCCGCTCCTGCATGTCGCGCATCACGCCGGCCGACTCCAGCCGGGAGCAGGCGGCGGTGGCGTGCGGGCAGGTCAGGTAATACATGGTCGGGAACGGCGTGCCGTCGTCCAGCCGGGGCGAGGTCTCCACCACGTCCGGGTTGCCGCACGGGCAGCGGTGCGCGATCGCCCGGGTGCCGCGGGGGCGGCGGCCGAGCTGGGCCGCCACGATGTCGAGGTCGGCGGGGGTCGGTGCTTCCATCAGTTCGAGGGCTCCGCGTTGGCGGCTTGGACGCTGTGCCACAGCGTGTCGTACCAGCGGTCGGGAGCGGCCGCCGGGGATTTCTGATCGGACTCACGGGCCGCGGCGTCCGGGTCGGAATAGACCCGCAGCGGCGTCTCACCGGGGCGCACGAAGAAGTTCTGCTCCCGGGCCTGGATCCGGATGTAGTCGTCGTCTCGCCATTTCGCCAGTTCCTTGCGGGTCTCGGCGATCTTGGCCGCTTGGGCGGACTGCGCTTGCTCCATCTCCGCGATCTGCGCCTCCTGCTGCAAATAGACCCGCAGCGGGTAGGTGTAGGCCAGAGCGAGGACCACGAAGATCGCGAGAAGCACGGTGGCGCGGCTGGTCAGCGAGCGTGGGCGGGGCGCGGCGGTGCGCTTGGCGGCCGGGCCGCCGGACTGCGACGTGCGCCGGGAGCCGGCCGGCCGGGCGGTGCGCGACGGGACCCGGACGGTCGGGCGGGCCTCGGTCCGGATCGGACCGGTCGCCCGGGTCCGGGACGTGCCGGGACGGCCGCTCGCGCCACCCGTGCGGCGGGACGGGCCCTGACCGCTCGGCATGCGCCGCTGCGTCATCTCACCCCTCCCCCCGCTCGATGCGACCGTCACGGATTGTGGCACCCGCCGGCGGGTGGGTGCCACACTCCATGATCTGCCGGTCCGGTGTTACGCGACCCGGTAACGCGGGAACGCGCCCGCACCGGCGTACCGGGCGGCGCTCTCCAGCTGCTCCTCGATGCGCAGGAGCTGGTTGTACTTGGCGACGCGGTCCGAGCGGGCCGGGGCGCCGGTCTTGATCTGGCCCGAGCCGACCGCGACGGCCAGGTCGGCGATCGTGGTGTCCTCGGTCTCACCGGAGCGGTGCGACATCATCGTCTTGAAGCCGGCCCGGTGGGCCAGGTCCACGGCGTCCAGGGTCTCGGTCAGCGAGCCGATCTGGTTCACCTTGACCAGGACCGCGTTGCCGGCTGCCTCGGCGATGCCGCGCGCGATGCGCTGCGGGTTGGTGACGAACAGGTCGTCGCCGACGATCTGGATCTTGTTGCCGAGCTGCTCGGTGAGCGAGCTCCAGCCGGCCCAGTCGTCCTCGGCCAGCGGGTCCTCGATGGAGACGATCGGGTAGTCGGCGGCGAGCTTCGCGTAGTAGGCGATCATCTCGTCGGTCGACTTCGGCGAGCCCTCGAAGACGTACGCCCCGTCGGAGTAGAACTCGGTCGCGGCGACGTCCATGGCCAGCACGATGTCGCTGCCCAGGGAGAAGCCGGCGGCCTGGACGGCCTCGGCGATCAGGTCCAGCGCGGCGGCGTTGGCCGGCAGGTTCGGCGCGAAGCCACCCTCGTCGCCCAGGCCGGTGGAGAGGCCCTTCTTCTTCAGCACCGACTTGAGCGCGTGGTAGACCTCGGCGCCGGTGCGCAGGGCCTCGCGGAAGGTCGGGGCACCGATCGGGGCGATCATGAACTCCTGCACGTCGACGTTCGAGTCGGCGTGGGCGCCACCGTTGACGATGTTCATCATCGGGACCGGCAGGACGGCGGCGTTCGGGCCACCGACGTAACGGAACAGCGGGAGCTCGGCGGAGAGCGCGGCGGCCTTGGCGACCGCGAGGGAGACGCCCAGGATCGCGTTGGCGCCCAGCTCCGACTTGGTGTCGGTGCCGTCCAGGTCGAGCATCTTCTGGTCGATCAGGCGCTGCTCGCTCGCCTCGTAACCGATCAGCTCGTCGGCGATCTTGTCCTCGATGTTGGCGACGGCCTTCTCCACGCCCTTGCCGAGGTAACGGCCCTTGTCGCCGTCGCGCAGCTCGAGCGCCTCGAACGCGCCGGTGGAGGCGCCGGACGGGACCGCCGCGCGGCCGACCGTGCCGTCGTCCAGACCGACCTCGACCTCGACGGTCGGGTTGCCCCGGGAATCCAGGATCTCGCGGGCGACGATCGCTTCAATGGTGGCCATTTGTGGTGTCGCTCCCTAAGCGTTGTACGAATACCGTTTCGGTCCGCGACCCTGCGGGCCGACCACGCCTCTGAGCGTATCGAGCCCACCTGTCGCATGTTCGCCCGGCCGGTCAACTTCACCGGCCGGTATGCGATGGAGTTCGTCGTCCCGCCGGCCAACTTCACCGGCCGGTATGCCTCAAAACCGCGGCCCGCCTGCCGAAACAGGGGGCACTATGAGCAGCAGCCTGTTTCCCGAGGACGGCTCACGCATCGAGATGGAGGCCGGGGGCGAAACCCACCCCGGTGTCCGTGTCGTGGCCGCCTCCGCCGCGGCCGTGACCGTCTCGCTCCCCCGTGCCCAGGTGCCGCTCGCCGGCGCCACGGTGACCCTGCGCTGGTCGGCCGCGCCCCGGGGCCGGTTCGTGGTGTCCGCCGCGGTCGCCGCGGTCGACGAGAACCGGGCCGAGTTGCGGCTGATCGGCGAGCCGCAGATCAGCCAGAGCCGGCTCTACGTGCGCGGCGGCGGCGGTGAGCCGGTCGTGATGACCCGGCCGGACCTGCCGGACGCGATCGGCTGGATCCACGACATCAGCGAGCGCTCGGTACGCGCCCACTTCACCGACGTCGAGGTGCGACCCGGCCACGAGGTGGCGTTGCAGGTGCAGCTCGGGCCGGACGTGGTGGACCTGACCGGCACCGTGATCAAGGCCAGCGCGATGCGCCAGCAGGTGCCGGTACGCGGGCCGCTCTCGGTGGAGATGGTGGCGCTGTACGACCCGGAGGAGTGGCAGGCGAAGATCATTCGCCGTTATGTCATGCGGTATCAGCTCCTGATGCGCACCAAAACGGCGGAGTCCGCCTGAACAAAACGATTGTCTTCGTCGTTTCATTGATCGCCGGATATCGTTTGCGCGTGGCCGCGGGGGTGCACCAGGGTGTGACCGTGGCCCGCCGTCGTTCGCTGAATGGATTACTGGCCGCGGGCGCGCTGCTCGCCGTGACGGCCTGCACCGGCATCGATCCGGCCGGCGCCGCCGGGGTCGGTCCGGCCGACGCGGTGGCCACGCTCGCCGGTCAGCTCGCCGACTCCGCCACGGCGACCTACACGGCGACGTACCGCCTGGCCGGGGGCGACACCGCCACGGTGGTCCGGGCCCAGGACCCGGCGCGGACGGTGTATCGCTGGCCCGCCGGCCGCCTCATCGTCAGCCCGGCCGACACGACCCGCTGCGACACCCGGGCCTGCGTGATCACCGCGAAGGCGGATCCGCAGCTGCCCCCGGCCTCCGGGCTGATCACGCCGGAGGCGGTCGCCACGATGCTGCGCTCGGCCGAGGCCGACCCGGCGCTGACCATCGCTCAGCGGGACACCACGATCGCCCAGCGGCACGCGTCCTGCGTCCGGTGGGGCGGGCCGTCCGGTTTCGAGGCCTGCGTGACCGGCGACGGAACGCTGGCCGCTTTCAGTGGCACCGTGGCCGGGACGAGGCTGGAGGTCACGCTCACCGACCTCACCTCCACCGCTGATCCCCGCGGCTTCCAGCTCCCGCCCGGCGTTCCGGTGCTCGACCATCGGTCCAGGTGATCGCCTTCCTTTCCGGCTCGAGGCTTTCCCGGCTCCCGATCACCACCCTGCCCCGGCGGCTCGCCCGGCACGAGATGCCATAGGTCCCGACCGGCCCGCCGGTCGGGCACCCTGTCTCTCAGACGCCGAGCAGCGCCCGGAGGTGGCGGGGCGGCGGGGAGCCGTGCGCCAGCATCGCGTCGTGCCAGGCTTTCGGCGTCGCGCCGAAGGGCCGGGCCGCGGCGAGCGCGGACACCTCCGTGTAGCCGACGAAGTAGGTGGAGAGCTGCGTCGAGGTCAGCAGGGCCCGCCGCCACTTGCCGGCCGCCTCGCCCTCCTCCTGGAAACCGCGCTCGGTCATCAGCGCCATCGCCTCGGCCTCGGCCAGCCCGTCGCAGTGCACCAGCTGGTCGATGATCGCGTTCAGACTCATCCGGAGCTGCATCTTGAGCTGCTGGAGTTTCACCGCCGGGCCGCCGAAGCCGAGGCCGGCCATCAGCTCCTCGGTGTAGACCGCCCACCCCTCGACGAACGGGCCGGACCAGCCGAGCGCCCGCACCTTGCTGCTCCCCCGGAACCGCCGGGCGTGCGCCAGCTGGAGGAAGTGCCCGGGCATCGCCTCGTGCACGGTGAGATTCCGGATCATCTCGTGGTTGTACTCCCGGTAGAAGCTGCGGACGCGCTCGGCGGGCCAGCTCGACGGGGCCGGGGAGATGCAGTAGAACGTCGGCACGTCGGCGGTCTCCAGCGGGCCGGGCGGATCGCAATAGGCCACCGCGACGCCGCGGGCGAACTCCGGCATCTCCTCGATCACGCACGGGTCGTCCACCAGCGACACCACGTCGTGCTCCCGGACGAACGCGGTCGCCTCGTCCATCGTCAGCTTGGCCAGGCCGACGATCGTGTCGTTGTCCGGATGCCGCTCGGCGATGGTGTCCAGCGCCCGGCGCACGGTCGCGTCGTCGGCCGGGCCGCCCACCAGCTCGGCGGCGAGGGTGCGCAGCTCGCCACCGACCCGGTCGAGATTGGCCTGGGCGCGGGCGAGCACCTCGGCCGCCGAGAGCTCGGTGTCCAGGGTGTGCCAGAGCCGCGCCTCCCACAGGCGGCGGCCGAGCCGGGGGTCGCGGCCGGGCTCGCCGCTCTCCAGCCGGCCGCGCAGCCAGCCGTCGAACTCACCGAGCGCCGCCAGCGCGGCGTCGGCGGCCGGCTGGACCGTCTCGCGCAGCCCGGGCTCCTGGGCGAGCAGCACCGGCACCTCGTCGCGGATCAGCCCCGCGGTGCCGGCGAACTGGCCGGCCGCCGTCTCGGCGTGCACCCGTGGCACGCCGCGCAACACCGACCGGGCGGTGGCCAGCGCGTCGGGCAGCGCGGCGAGCCGGCCGCGCAGGCTCTCCAGCCGCTCGGCGGCCGGCGCGAACGGCCGGGACAGCAGGCCGTGCAGCAGCGGGCCGGGGTTGTGCTCCAACGGGTTCCACTCGTGCTCGCGGACGTCGGTGAGCTCGAACAGCCCGCGCTCCACCTGGGCGGTGAGGATGGCGTGGTCGACCTGCTCCTCGGGGTCGAGCGCGTCGGCGTCGATCCCGCTGAGCGCGTCGGCCGCGTCGCGCAGCATGGCGACCCGGGCCTGCACCGCGCCGGCGGAATGGTCGGGCAGGCGATCGTCGAAGCGATGATCGCCTGCGTAGAGAGCCGTCACGGGGTCGCTCTCCAGCAGAGCGTCGGCGATGCGGTCGGCGAGCGGCACAAACTCGGGCATGCCGAGAAAACTACTCGGCGGGTCCGACAATTTCCGCCGCACGCACGGCTTCGGCGTACGCCAAAGTGGCCCGCCGCAATTCGGCCTCCGGATCCCGGCCCGCCGCACGCGCCTCGGCGACCAGCCGCAACAGCGCCGGACCGAGGTCGTCATCGGCCGGCAGCGGCACCTCCACCCCGCCCCGGCCGGCCCGTTGCAGGACCTTGGCTGCCAGCGCCAGGGCCGGCTGGCTCAGCGCCACCCCGTCCAGGACGGACTCCCGCGCCTTCTCCTCGCGCTTGATCCGCTCCCAGTTGGCGGTGATCTCCTCGATGTCCTCGACCCGCTGTCCCGCGAAGACGTGCGGGTTGCGCCGCACCATCTTCTCCACCAGGGTCCCGGCGACGTCGTCGACGTTCCACGCCCGCCCGTCCGGCAGCTCCTCGGCGAGCCGGGCGTGCAGCACGATCTGGAGCAGCACGTCGCCCAGCTCCTCGCGGAGCTCGTCCAGGTCGCCGCGCTCGATCGCGTCGTACGCCTCGTAGCTCTCCTCCAGCAGGTAGGGCGCGAGGGTGCGATGGCTCTGCGCCCGTTTCCACGGGTCGCCGCCGGGCGAGAGCAGCCGGTCCATCACCGCGACCGCGTCCAGCAGCCGGGCGCCGGGCGGGTCCCAGGAGCCGTACATCAGCTCCAGCTCGGCCAGGCCGGGCTCGCGGGCCAGGCGCAGGCCGAGCTGGCGGGCGAACGGCTGGTCGCCGTGCGGACCGGCCAGCCAGACCGCGAGCGGGGCGGCGCCGATCGCGTCGAGCAGCCCCTGCGCGTCGGTGTCCAGCACGGTGACCGGCACGCCGGCCGCCCGCAGCGCCACCGCCTGCTCGGAGTCGGCCGCGGCGAACACCGGGCCGGAGCGCACGGTGTCCCACGCCTCCGCGGTGAGCAACCCCGCCGGCAGGCGCGGCGAGGTGACCAGCAGGACGATCCGGGTGCTCAAGAGAGGTCGGTGACCGGCAGGCCGGACCGCTGGTCGCCCAGGGGCGCGCCGACCAGGTCGAGCGCCGGCGCGTTCTGGAGCGGGTACGAGTAGGTGACGATCTCCATCGGCTGGTACCGCGGGTTGATCGTGATGTGCAGCGGCCCGGCCACCGAGGTGAGCTCGTTGCGCAGCGCCACGCCGTTCTTCAGGTCCTCGGTGAACTGGGCGTTCAGCCCGCTGCGGAAGGACTCGAAGGTGGTGCCGGGCCGGATCGCGTTCCGCTTCTCGGCGCGCTGGAAGACGTCTTTCAGGTCGGCGTCGCTGAGCGCGGCGGCGCCGGTCAGCGACTGCGAGACCAGGTATTGCAGGACCGCGTTCTGGGTGTAGAGCCGGACGTACTCGGTGGAGGCCGGCAGTCCGACGGCGGCGCCGGCCCGGTCGTACGCCAACTCGGCCGGGAGCGAGACGCTGTGCCGCTGGGCCAGCTGGTCGTACAGTTTCCGGCTGACCAGGACGCTGACCACGTCGGCCCGCTCGATCGGCATCCGGGTCGGCACCTGCGCGAGCGCGTCCTCGGCCGTCTTGACGTCCAGCTCGGTCGCCTGGCCGGTCGCCAGCTGCGCCTTCGCGTCGTCGACGGCTTTGCGCGCCTCGGCGAGCTTGGCCTCGGCGTCCGCGTCGAACGCCGCCCGGGCGTCGTCCCAGATGTCCTGCACCCGGCTCTCCGGGATCTGCGCGTCGCCGACATAGGCGGCGACGGTCGGGGCGGAACGGCAGGCGGACAGGCCGGCGATCGCAAGGGACGCGACGACGACCATGGATGCGAGTCGGCGGGTACGCTGCATGGTCAACACTGTCTCACGCACAATGTGATCCGTCACACGCGGGCCGGGACGGGCGCGTCGCCGAGCACGTCCTTGAGCAGCTGGGCGCACCACTGGAGCAGCTCCTGGTCGCGCAGCGGCTCGCCGCCGACCCGCCGGGTGCTCGGCCGCGGGACGCTGACCTGCTCGTTCGCCGCCTTGTAGACCGAGTCCGGGTGGTACCGCTTGAGCCTCAGCTGCTTGGAGTCGGGCAGGTCGAGCGGGGCGAACCGCAGATGCTTGCCCTGCATCGAGACGTCGGTCAGCCCGTACGCCCGGGCCAGCTGGCGGAACCGGGCCACCGCGATCAGGTTCACCACCGGGGCGGGCGGCTCGCCGTACCGGTCGGTCATCTCGGCGATGACCTCCTCCAGCCGGACGTTGTCCCGGGCCTCGGCGAGTTTCCGGTACATCTCCAGGCGTAGCCGCTCGACCGCGATGTAGTCGGTGGGCAGGTGCGCGTCGACCGGCAGGTCGATCTTGACCTCGGGCTCCTCCTCGGGGCGCTCGCCCTTGAACGCGCTGACCGCCTCGCCGACCATCCGCACGTACAGGTCGAAGCCGACGCCCTCGATGTGGCCGGACTGCTCGCCGCCGAGCAGGTTGCCGGCGCCGCGGATCTCCAGGTCCTTCATCGCCACGTACATCCCGGCGCCGAGCTCGGTGTGCTGGGCGATGGTGGCCAGCCGCTCGTGCGCGTGCTCGGTGAGCGGTTTGTCCCGGGGGTAGAGGAAGTACGCGTACGCCCGCTCCCGGCCCCGGCCGACCCGGCCGCGGATCTGGTGCAGCTGGGCCAGGCCGAGCAGGTCGGCGCGCTCCAGGATCAGCGTGTTGGCGTTCGGGATGTCGATGCCGGACTCGACGATCGTGGTGCAGACCAGGACGTCGAACTCCTTCTCCCAGAAGCCGACCATCACCTTCTCCAGCTGCTCCTCGCTCATCTGGCCGTGCGCCACCGCGACCCGCGCCTCGGGCACCAGCTCGCGCAGCTTGCGCGCCGCCCGGTCGATCGACTCGACCCGGTTGTGCAGGTAGAACACCTGGCCGTCGCGGAGCAGCTCGCGGTGGATGGCGGCGGCGACCTGCTTGTCGTCGTACGCCCCGACGTAGGTCAGCACGGGGTGCCGTTCCTCCGGCGGGGTCGCGATGGTGGACATCTCCCGGATGCCGGTGATCGCCATCTCCAGGGTCCGCGGGATCGGGGTGGCCGACATGGTCAGCACGTCCACCGACGCGCGCAGCGCCTTGAGCTGCTCCTTGTGCTCGACGCCGAACCGCTGCTCCTCGTCCACGATGATCAGGCCGAGGTTCTTGAACCGGGTCGACTTGGAGAGCAGCCGGTGCGTGCCGATCACGATGTCGGCGGTGCCGTCGCCGGCCTGCTCCAGGGTGAGCGCGGCCTCTTTCGGCGTCTGGAACCGGGACAGCTGCTTGATCTGCACCGGGAACTGGCTCATCCGCTCGGTGAACGTGTTGAAGTGCTGCTGGGCGAGCAGCGTGGTGGGCACCAGCACGGCCACCTGCTTGCCGTCCTGCACCGCCTTGAACGCCGCGCGCACCGCGATCTCGGTCTTGCCGTACCCGACGTCGCCGCAGATCAGCCGGTCCATCGGGGTCTGCAGCTCCATGTCGTGCTTGACCTCGTGGATGGCGGCCAGCTGGTCCGGGGTCTCGGTGTAGGGGAAGGCGTCCTCCAGCTCGCGCTGCCACGGCGTGTCCGGCCCGAAGGAGTGGCCCTTGGAGGCCTGGCGGGCCGCGTACAGCTGGATGAGCTGGGCGGCGATCTCCTTGACCGCCTTCTTCGCCCGGGCCTTGCTCTTCTGCCAGTCGGCGCCGCCCATCTTGTGCAGCGTGGGCTGCTCGCCGCCGACGTAGCGGGACAGCTGGTCGAGCTGGTCGGTGGGCACGTAGAGCCGGTCGCCGGGCTGGCCGCGCTTGGACGCGGCGTACTCGATCACCAGGTACTCCCGGTCGGCGCCGTTGACGGTGCGCTGCACCAGCTCGATGTAGCGGCCGATGCCGTGCTGCTCGTGCACGACGAAGTCGCCCATCTTGAGCTCGAGCGGGTCGATCGTGTTGCGCCGGCGGGCCGGCATCTTGCGCATGTCCTTCGTGGACGCGCCGCGGCCGCCGGAGATGTCGTTGCCGGTGATCACCGCGAGCCGGGACGCCTCGTCGACGAAGCCGTGGTTCAGCCCGCCGCAGGTGACCAGCAGCTGGCCGTCCTGGATCGGCGTGCTGATCGAGTCGGCCGGGGTGACCCCGAGACCGGCGTCGCGGAGCAGCTCGGTGGCCCGCTGCGCGGTGCCCTTGCCCTCGAAGACCAGCGCGATCGCCCACCCCGCGGCGGACCATTGGGACAGATCGCCGGCCAGGCGAGCCGTGTCGCCGTGATAGAGCGGAACGGGCTGAGCGGCCAGGGCGACCGCGTCACCGGAGTCCGGCGAGACCTCCACGGAAGGCGCGTCCTCCCACGGCAGCGGCTGCTCCGAGTCGGCCGTGGCCAGCCCGAACGGCGACAGGGTCCACCAGGGCTGATGCAGGGTCGCCGCGTGCGCGCGCACATCCGCCAGGCTGCGGAAGGCGACCGCGCCGACGTCGATCGGCGCCTCGCCACCGACGGCGGCCGCCGCCCAGGACGCCTCCAGGAACTCGTCGGAGGTCCGGGTGAGGTCGTGCGCCCGGGTCCGGATCCGCTCCGGGTCGCAGAGCAGCACGTGCGTCCCGGCCGGCATGCAGTCGATCAGCAACTCCATGCTGTCTGTGCCGTCCAGCAGGGCCGGGGCCAGCGACTCCATCCCCTCGACCGGGATGCCCTCGGCCAGCTTGTCGAGGATCTCGGCCAGCTCGGGGTGCCGCGCGCCGAGCGCCGCGGCCCGCTCCCGCACCGCGGGCGTGAGCAGCAGCTCCCGGCAGGGCGGTGCCCAGAGGCGCTCCACCTGCTCGATCGTCCGCTGGTCGGCGACCGCGAAGGTGCGGATCTCCTCCACCTCGTCGCCCCAGAACTCCACTCGGGACGGATGCTCGTCGGTGGGCGGGAAGACGTCCAGGATGCCGCCGCGGACCGCGAACTCGCCGCGCTTGGTGACCAGGTCGACCCGGGCGTAGGCCATGTCGGACAGTCGGCGCGCGACGTCCTCCAGCCCCGCCTCGCGGCCGGTGACCAGCTCCACCGGCTCCAGGTCGCCGAGACCCTTGAGCTGCGGCTGGAGCAGCGACCGGACCGGCGCCACGACGACCTGCAAGGGCTGCTCGCCCGGGTGGGCCAGCCGGCGCAGCACGGCCAGCCGCTTGCCGACGGTGTCCGAGCGCGGCGACAACCGCTCGTGCGGCAGCGTCTCCCAGGACGGGTAGACCGCGACCCGGCCCGGCTCGAGCAGGCAGCCGAGCGCGTCGGCCAGGTCGTCCGCCTCGCGGGAGGTGGCGGTGACCGCGAGCACCGGGCGCTGGGCGCCGCCGACGTCGCCCGGACCGGCCACCGTGGCCACCACGAACGGGCGCAGCGAGACCGGCGCGGTCAGGTCCAGCGCGTCCGAGTCGACGAAGCCCTTGCGGGCCAGATCACGGGCTCGGGCGAGGCCGCGGTCGCGCAGGGCGGCCGGGAGCAGACCGGCGAGTTGCATGACGAAGACCCCCCGAGGGCACGACGAACAACCCCGGTCGCCCGGTGGGGCGGGGGTCTGTGTCACACAGCTTAGTCCGGCCCACCGACACTTCCCGCGGCGTGCGCCTTATCGCACCGCATGTCCGACATGCGGGCGACGGCCCGGCGAGACTTCCTGGCGGACCTAGGGGAGGCAACGTGCGGATCCTGCTGCTCGTCAGCGCGTTCAACGGCTTGAGCCAGCGGATCTGGTGCGCGCTGCGCGACGCCGGGCACCAGGTCGGCCTGGTGATCGCCGGGAACGACGAGCAGATGGCCGACGAGGTGCACGCCGCCGACCCGGAGCTGATCCTCTGCCCGTTCCTCAAGCACCGGGTGCCGGCCGCGATCTGGCAGCACCGGCGCACGGTGATCCTGCACCCCGGCCCGGTCGGCGACCGCGGGCCGTCCTCGCTGGACTGGGCGATCACCGAGGGCGCGCGGACCTGGGGCGTCACCGCGTTGCAGGCGGTCGAGGAGCTGGACGCCGGGCCGATCTGGGCGACCCGGACCTTCCCGGTGCCGGCCGCCCCGCCGCGCAAGTCCGCGCTCTACGCCGGCCCGGTCGCGGACGCGGCGCTGGAGTGCGCCCTCGAAGTGGTGGCCAAGGCCGCCGACCCGGCGTTCACGCCGGTTCCGGCGGAGAACGCGCCGACCCTGGCGCCCGGCGCGGGGCCCCGGCCGCTGATGCGGCAGTCCGACCGGGCCTTCGACTGGAGCGAGTCGACCGACACGATCCTGCGGCGGATCCGCGCCGCGGACGGCGCGCCGGGGGTGCTGACCGAGGTGGGCGGGCTGCCGGCGTACGTCTACGACGCGCACCGCGGCGTGGCCCGGAGCAGCCGGCCCGGCGCGCTGCTGAGCCGCCGCCAGGGCGCGGTGCTGGTGGCGACCGGGGACGGCAGCCTGTGGCTCGGTCACCTGCGTACCCGGGAGACCGGGATCAAGGTGCCGGCCACCACGGCGCTGGCCGAGCGGCTGCGCGGGGTGCCCAACTCGCCGCTCGCGGCGGAGCAGGAGCCGGAGGCGGCGCACACGTACCGGCAGATCCGCTACCGCCGCACCGGCGCGGTCGGCTGGCTGCACTTCGACTTCTACAACGGCGCGATGGCGCCCGGGCACTGCCGCCGCCTGCTGGCCGGGCTGCGGCACGCGGCCGCGCAGGACACCCGGGTGCTGGTGCTGCGCGGCGGGACCGAGGCGTTCAGCAACGGCATCCACCTCAACGTGATCGAGGTGGCACCGGACCCGGCCGGCGCCGCGTGGGCGAACATCCGGGCGATCAACGAGGTGTGCCGGGAGATCATCACCTGCACCCGGCAGGTGGTGGTGGCCGCCTACGCGGGCAACGCCGGGGCCGGCGGGGTGATGCTCGGGCTGGGCGCCGACGTGGTCGCGGCCCGGGACGGGATCGTCCTGAACCCGTACTACGACATCGGGCTGTACGGCTCCGAGCTGCACACCTTCACCCTGCCGCGGCGGGTCGGCGCAGATCGCGCCCAGCGGCTGGTCGACGAGAAGCTGCCGGTGAGCACCGCCCAGGCGGTCCGGATCGGCCTGGTCGACGAGGTCGGGCCGCGGCACCCGGAGGCGTACGCGCAGTGGCTCGCTCTGCTGGCCGAGCGGCACGCGGACCCGCGGACCGCACGGAAGCGACGGGCCGCGAAGGCGCGGCGGCTCGCGGCCGAGCGGGTGCCGCTGGAGGTGTACGAGACCCGCGAACTCGCCGAGATGAGCCGGGACATCTTCGGGGACCGGTCCGGTTTCGCGGCGGCCCGGCGCGCGTTCGTCACCAAGGCCGGGACCGGGGGGACGCCGCGCAAGCTGCTCCTGGCCGGGAACACCGGACCGGTGATCGGCGCGCGACCGCGTCCGGGCAACGCCGGGCCGGGCGACCGGCGGGTCCCCGTGACGGTGCGTCCCGCGGTCCCGGTGACCGCCTGACCGGGCGTACCGAAAATCGGTCTTGATCTTGATGATGGCCGGACCAGCACGGGGACCGGCTGAACGACCGTGAGACTCTTGACTCAATTCACCCCCGCGCCGGGGGACGCCGATACGATCGGCGAAGTCGGGACAGCGCCGTCCTGGAGCCATCCGAGCGAAGGAGCGCCCCGATGACAGAGCAGCCTGCCCATCTCGACGAGCGAGAGGGGCCCGACGCGGAGCTACGTGCCGACATCCGCCGGATCGGCACGTTGCTCGGGCAGACCCTGGCCCGCCAGGAGGGCCGTCCCCTGCTCGACCTGGTCGAGGAGATCCGCGCCCTGGTCCGCCAGGACGCGCCGGCGGCCGCCGAGCGGCTCGCCGCGATGGACATCACCACCGGGACCAAGCTGGCCCGGGCCTTCTCCACCTACTTCCACCTGGCCAACATCACCGAGCAGGTGCACCGCGCCCGGGACCTGCGGCGGCGCCGCGCCAAGGAGGGCGGCTGGCTGGACCAGGCCGCCAAGCGGATCGCCGAGCAGGGTGTCCCGGCCGACGAGATCGCCGCGGCCGCCCGCCGGCTCGCGGTCCGCCCGGTCTTCACCGCGCACCCGACCGAGGCCGCCCGCCGCTCGATCCTGAGCAAGCTGCGCCAGGTCGCCGACTCGCTGGACGCCGAGTCGGCCGCCGCGGTGCTCTACGGCGACACCGACACCACGGTCTCCACCAAGCGGTTCGCCGAGCTGATCGACCTGCTATGGCAGACCGACGAGCTGCGCCTGGACCGGCCGGACCCGCTGGACGAGGCGCGCAACGCGGTCTACTACCTCAAGGACCTGTACGCCGAGGCCGCCCCGCAGGTGCTCGACGACCTGGCCGAGACGCTGCGCCGGCTGGGCGTGGAGACCGCGCCCACGTCGCGCCCGCTCACCTTCGGCTCGTGGATCGGCGGCGACCGGGACGGCAACCCGTTCGTCACCCCGGCCGTCACCCGCGACGTGCTGCTCATCCAGCACGAGCACGGCATCCAGGCCGCCGAGAAGGTGATGGACAAGCTGATCGAGGAGCTGTCCGTCTCCCGCCGGCTGCGCGGGGTCTCCCTCGACCTGTCCGCCAGCCTGGCCCAGGACCTGGACAACCTGCCCGAGGTGGCGGCCCGGTTCCGCCGGGTCAACGCCGAGGAGCCCTACCGGCTGAAGGTCCGGGCGATCAAGGCGAAGCTGGCCAACACCCGGGCCCGGCTGCAGAGCGGCACCCCGCACGTGGCCGGCCGCGACTACCTGGGCAGCGACGAGCTGATCGCCGACCTGGAGCTGATGCGTGCGTCGCTGGCCCGCAACTCCGGCCAGCTGTCCGCGGTCGGCGTGGTGGCCACCGCGATCCGGCAGGTGTCGGCGTTCGGCCTGCAACTGGCGACGCTCGACGTGCGCGAGCACGCGGAGAAGCACCACGAGGTGCTCCAGCAGATGTACACCCAGGTCGGCGAGGTCGAGGACTACGCCACCCTGGACCGCACCGAGCGCACCAAACTGCTCGCCACCGAGCTGACCGGGCGGCGGCCGCTCTCCAGCGCCGACACCCCGCTCACCGACTCGGCGCGCAAGACCTTCGACGTCTTCCACACGATCCGGGACGCGCAGGACCGGTTCGGCATGGACGTCATCGAGACCTACATCATCTCGATGACCCTCGGTGTCGACGACGTGCTCGCCGCGGCGGTGCTGGCCCGCGAGGCCGGCCTGATCGACATCCAGACCGGGCGGGCGCGGGTCAACATCGTGCCGCTGCTGGAGACCCCGGCCGAGCTGGACGCCGGTGGCGACCTGCTGGACGAGATGCTGTCGATGCCGGCGTACCGGGAGATCGTCCGGGCGCGCGGCGACCTGCAGGAGGTCATGCTCGGCTACTCGGACTCCAACAAGGAGGCCGGGATCACCACCAGTCAGTGGCGGATCCACAAGGCGCAGCGCTCGCTGCGTGACGTGGCCGCGCGGCACGGTGTCCGGCTGCGGCTGTTCCACGGCCGGGGCGGCACCGTCGGCCGGGGCGGTGGCCCGACCCACGAGGCGATCCTGGCGCAGCCGTACGGCACGCTGGACGGCGCGATCAAGGTGACCGAGCAGGGCGAGGTCATCTCCGACAAGTACACCGTGCCGGCCCTGGCCCGGGAGAACCTCGAGCTGACCACGGCGGCGGTGCTGCAGGCCACGCTGCTGCACACCACGCAGACGGTCGACCCGGCCCGGCTCGCGGTGTGGGACTCGACCATGGACACCGCCTCGGACGCGGCGTTCCAGGCGTACCGCGCCCTGGTGGAAAACCCGGACCTGCCGGCGTACTTCTGGGCGGCCACCCCGACCGAGCTGCTCGGCGCGCTGAACATCGGCTCCCGCCCGGCCAAGCGGCCGAACGCGGACGCCGGGCTCGGCGGCCTGCGGGCCATCCCGTGGGTGTTCGGCTGGACCCAGACCCGGCAGATCGTCCCCGGCTGGTTCGGTGTCGGCTCCGGCCTGGCCGCGGTCCGCGCCGCCGGCCAGGGCGACGTGCTCGGCGAGATGCACGAGAACTGGCAGTTCTTCCGCACGTTCCTGTCGAACGTGGCGATGATGCTGGCCAAGACCGACCTCTCGATCGCCCGTCGTTACGTCGAGACGCTGGTCCCGGAGAACCTGCACCCGATCTTCGCCACCATCGAGGCGGAGTACGACCGGACCGTCCAGGAGGTCCTGGCCATCACCGGCGAGCCGCAGATCCTCGCGGCCCAGCCGGAGCTGTCCCGCACCCTCGGCGTCCGCGACACCTACCTGGAGCCGCTGCACCACCTCCAGGTGGCCCTGCTCCGTCAGTACCGCGACCTGGGCGACGGCGGCCGCCAGCTGCCGACCGCGCCGGGCACCCGCCGGGGCCCGTCGGACTCGACGGCTCTGGAGCGCGCCCTGCTCACCACGGTCAACGGCATCGCCGCCGGCATGCGCAACACCGGCTGATCTTTCTGATCAAGCGGCCCGGGAGCGTTCGGCTTCCGGGCCGCTTTCTTTTGTGGCCGCCGTCTTTTGTGGCCGCTTCCTTTTGGGGCCGCTTCCCGCACGGTCCGCTCGGCCTCACCGCCTACTTTCCCGTCGCCGCCCCGCGCCACCCCGGCTCACCTGCAGCAGAAACGACCGATACTCCCCCGGCAGCTCGCTCCCGATCTGCCCCTCCACCTCGGCCAGCTCCGCCGCCGTCAGCGGCGGCTCCAGCATCCAGCCGTGCCCCAGCCGCCCGCCGAACACCTCAGCGCCACCCGGATGCGCGGCGAGGGCCGCCACCCGGGCCCGAACATCCGTCCAATCCATCCCCGTCACGCCGCAACCTACAAGCACCCACCGACGAAACCGCGGCGTCGCCTTTCACCACGACCAGCCAAGGCGGGATGCGACCCGGTCAAATCCGGGCGCATGACCGGTTCCGGTCCGCCGCCCCCCGCGGTCCGACCACGACGACCCGCCCTTTCCGTACGCCCCTGAAGCCCAGCCCTGCCGTGTGCTGCCGAGCTGGCCCTGACGGCCCCGTCCCGCCCGGAGATAGGGCCACCAGCACCAGCCCGACAACCACCGGCTGGCCCTGACCGCCCTATCCCCACCCGGAATAGGGCCACCAGCACCAGCCCGACAACGCCAGCTGGCCCCGACCGCCCCGTCCCGGCCGGGCATAGGGCCACCAGCACCAGCCCGACAACCCCCAGCTGGCCCCGACCGCCCTATCCCGGCCGGGGACAGGGCCACTAGCGCCAGCCCGACAACCACCGGCTGGCCCTCACCGCCCTATCCCCACCCGGAATAGGGCCACCAGCACCAGCCCGACAACCCCAGCTGGCCCCGACCGCCCCGTCCCGGCCGGGCATAGGGCCACTAGCGCCAGCCCGACAACCCCCGGCTGGCCCTGACCGCCCTATCCCCACCCGGAATAGGACCACTGGCGCCAGCCCGACAACCGCCGGCTGGCCCTCACGGCCCTGTCCCGGCCGGGCATAGGGCCACTAGCACCAGCCCGACAACCGCCGGCTGGCCTTGACGGCCCTGTCCCGGCCGGGCATAGGGCCACTAGCGCCAGCCCGACAACCCCGGCTGGCCCTGACCGCCCTATCCCCACCGGGGACAGGGCCACTGGCGCCAGCCGGGAGCCGGCCCGAAGCGGTAGGTGGGCACGGTGCTGTGGGCGTACCGGAAATGTCGGACAACGGTCGAGGGTGGGCAGCGGACCGTGAGCCGGACGTGGATCGGCCTGGTGCCGGGCGGGCCGTGGGCGGCGGCCGGGTCGGCGCGAAGGGCGCTTCGTGGCCCGGGACGCATGATCGTTACCGGTGGCGGGCCGGGGCAGATCGGCGGCCCCGGGCGGAAACGGGAACGCCCCGCGCGGGAGATCCGCGCGGGGCATCGGGGTCGAGAGGGGTCAGCTGGTTTCGCCGGCCAGGCTGAAGGAGCCGAGGCGGTTGATCGCGACCACCGTGCACAGCACCACGAACACCGCGCTCATCACCGCGGCCGTCATCAGACCGACCTTGGCGTCGAGGATGGTGGTGGGGTGGAGCTTGTCCGCGATCGTGATCACGTACTGCTCGATGGAGAGGACGCGGGTGCCGCTCACCCAGCGGCCCAGCAGGCCCTCCCAGATCAGGATGTAGACCAGGCCGAGCAGGACCGGGCGCTTGGTGAGCAGGCTGAGCAGCAGGAACAGGGCGGTGTAGGCGAACGAGCCGACCAGCGCGGCGACCGCGAGGGCGACGCCGAACTGCACCGAGCCGGCCAGAGCGCCGGCCGCGAAGAGCGGGATCGTGGTGGTGACGGCGGTGGCCAGTACGGCGACCACGAATTTCGCCAGGATGATGTCCCGGCGGGGCAGCGGCTTGGTCAGGATGTGCACCAGCGTGCCGTCGTCGATCTCGGAGCCGAGGACCCCGGTGCCGACGATCAGGGCCACCACCGGCAGCACCACGGCGAAGCCGAGCCCGACGATGACCGCGGTGCCCCACTGGGTGGGGTCCAGGTCGTACGCCTTGCAGACGGCCGCCAGGCCGATCAGCAGCAGGGGCAGCGGCAGGAGCATGAGCGCCCGGCGCCGGCCGAAGAGGCCGCGCGCCGTGATCATGGCGACGGTCGACATCAGGCCTCCAGCAGGTAGGAGAAGACGCTCTCCAGGGACTCGTCCGACGGCACCAGCTGGTGCAGGCGGATCCCCTGGTCGAGGGCGATACGGGGAAGGGCGCGGGTGAAGTCGCCGTAGTCCGAGGCACGGACGGTCATCCCGCCGTTCTCGATCTCGATGCCGGCCACCGATTTCTCGGCGATCAGCGCGACCGCCAGCCGCCGGTCGTCGGAGCTGCGCACGGCGAACACGTGCGGCCGGTTGGTCATCAGCCGGCGGATCTTGCGGTAGTCGCCGGAGGCGGCGAGCCGGCCCGCCACGATCACCTGGACCAGCCCGGCGACCTGCTCGACCTCCTCCAGGATGTGCGAGCTGAACAGGATGGTGTGCCCGTTGTCGCCGAGGGAGTGCAGCAGCTCCATCATGTGCATCCGCTGCCGCGGGTCCATGCCGTTGAACGGCTCGTCGAGCAGCAGCACCTTCGGCTCGTGGACCAGCGCGGCGGCCACCCGGGTGCGCTGCCGCATGCCCTTGGAGAAGGTGCCGATCCGGCGGTTCGCGGCGTCGGTCATCTCGACCAGTTCGAGAGCGCGGCGGGTGGCCCCGGCCGGGTCACGCAGTTTCTGCATCTTGGCGCAGGCCAGCACGAACTGCTCGGCGGTGAGGAAGGCGTGCACCGCCTCGCGCTCGGTGACCAGGCCCAGGTCGCGATAGACGGCCGGGTTGCGCCAGGTGGGCTTGCCGTGGATGGTGACCGCACCCCGGGACGGGGCCAGGAAGCCGGCCATCATGTGCAGGATCGTGGTCTTGCCGGCGCCGTTCGGGCCGAGCAGGCCGGTCACGCCGGTGCCGAGCGCCATGGTGATGTCGTTGACCGCGACGACGTTGCCGTACCAGCGGGAGACGTTGCGCAGGTCGACCACGCCGGGCGCGATGTCGTCCGGCACCGCGGGGGCCGAGGGTTCCACAGAGGTCGTCACAGCGCGGCCACCTTCCGGTAGCGGGCGAGCAGGAGCAGGAGGCAGGCGGCGATCAGGCAGAACGCCTCGATGCCGTAGATCGGGCCGTACCGGCCCAGGTCGATGCCGATCTCGGTGCCGAACGCCCAGGAGCCGAACCCGCTGATCAGAGTCATCGGGCTGACCAGGCCGGCCAGGTGGTTGGCGGTGGTGGACGGCAGCACGCTCATCACACCGACCACCGGGGTGGTCATCAGGAACACCGCGACGATGCCGCCGGCGGCGAACGCCTGCTTGCCGGTCAGCGACGCGATCAGCAGGCCGATGCTGGTGAACAGCAGCGCCCAGACCACGCTGTACCCCAGTCCGGGCACCAGGTCCCGCACCTCGTCCCAGACCCCGGAGAAGCCCTTCTTGGTGGTGAACGCGGCGCCCAGGAACATGATCAGCTGCGGGACGCCGAGGAGCAGGAAGATGGCCGTGGTCATCGCCAGGAACTTGGCGATCACGTAGTCCGCGGCGCGCAGCGGGCGGCTGAAGTACAGCGGGAGCGTCCCGGAGCGGATGTCCCGGGAGACCAGCGTGGGCGCCAGGATCGCGGCGAAGAAGATGATCAGCCAGCTCAGCGAGTCGTCGAACTCGGCGTAACCGAACTCGAAGTCCGGGATCTGCGACTTGACCGCCGCGATGATCACCGCGACCAGCACGGTGATGCCGGCGACCAGCCACGGGAAGATCTTGGCTTTGGCGGAGCGGCCCAGCCCGTACGCGGCACGCAGCCCGTGCACGTAGAGCGCGTTGATCGCGGCGGCGCGGCCCAGCCGGGGGCCGGTGTACCGCTGATAGCCGATGTCATGGATGACGCCGGTCTCAGACATCGGCGGTCTCCTTCGTGGTGAAGAGCTCGGCCACCCGGTGCCGGCGCTGGTCCAGACGGTGCAGGTTGAGGTCGAGCTCGGTGACGGCGCGCAGGATCCGGTCGTACGCCGCGTCCGAGTCGAGCGGCACCAGCAGCATCCGCCCGTCGCGGGACACCACCAGACCCATCTGGGTGAGGTGGGCGGCGAGCTGGTCGGCGCCCTCGCTGACCTCGACCGCCAGCACGTCGGAGGCGGCGGTCATCGAGGAGATCCGGTCGGCGCGCAGCAGGCGGCCGCCCTGGATGGCGATCAGCGAGTCGCAGATCCGCTCGACCTCGCCGAGCAGGTGCGAGCAGACCACCACGGAGATGCCGAACTCGTTGCCGATCCGGTGGATCAGGGCGAGCATGGCGTCCCGGCCGGCCGGGTCGAGGCCGTTGGTCGGCTCGTCCAGCAGTAGCAGGTCGGGGTCGTGCACCAGCGCCTGGGCGAGCTTGACCCGCTGCTTCATGCCGGTGGAGTAGCCACCGATCTGCCGATACCGCTCCTCGTAGAGGCCGACGTGCCGCAGCGCCTCGGAGGCCCGCTCCCGGGCCGTGGTGCGCGGCAGGCCGCTCATCCGGGCCAGGTGGGTGACGAACTCGGCGGCCGACACGTCGGGCGGCAGGCAGTCGTTCTCCGGCATGTATCCGACCCTGGCCCGCACCTTGTCGGTCTGGGTGACCGGGTCGAGGTCGAAGACCCGGACCGTGCCGGCGCTGGGCGCGATCAAGCCGAGCATGATTTTGATGAACGTGCTCTTGCCGGCGCCGTTGGCGCCGACAAGGCCGATGACGCCGGCCTCGACCTCGACGGTGAGATCGGCCAGGGCGGTCACCCCGCCCCCGTACGTCTTGGTGAGCGCTTGAGTAGCGATGATGTTCACGGCCTCAGCCTAGGAAGCCATCGCACCCCACTGAATCCGGAAGGACCCTGAGGCGCTCTCAGGGTCCCTCAGCATCCTCACAGGTTCAGCCCAGCGACACCTGGAAGACCGGGAGCTTGCCGAGCCGCCGGTACTCGCGCAGGGCGGCCGGCGTGCAGTCCACCGACGAGTCCTGCCCCTTCTGATTGGCCGGCGTCTCGAAGTGCACCATCGCCTTGATCGCCGGGAACCGCCCGATCTGCTGCCCCACCTCGCGGTAGAACTCGGCCATGTGCCCGGGGTTGCGCTTGCTGAACCACACCCCCCACTCGGCCACCATCAGCGGCTTCCCGGGGTGCCGGGCGCGCACCCAGTTGTAGAACCCGGGCCACCCCGGCTTGAGCGCCGACCGCCGGTTGAGCAGCTCGGCGAAGTCCCCGTGTCCGTACCCCGGGTCGCTGTACGAGTAGGTGTCGAACCCGATCCAGTCGACCACGTCGTCCCCCGGATACATGTCGCTGAACCAGCTCTTCGTGGTGTGCGGGACATACGCCATGTGCACCAGCACGGTCACCATGTTGGTCGCCCCGTGCGCCCGCAGCCGCTGCACCACGTGCCGGAACATCGCCGCGTAGTCGCGCGCCGTGTACCCCGAGCCGCGCCGCTCGCGCACCTGGTCCTCGGCCTCGTGGTGGATCGCGAAGTAGAACGGCTCGCGGAAGTCGCGGCGCAGGTGCTCGGCCATCCGGTCGAGGAACGCGTCGGTGCGCCGGTCGCCGCGGGCGATCCCGGCCCAGGTGGTGCTCTCCGGTTTCCAGTTGAGCAGCAGGATCCGCTTGCGCCCGGGCTGCCGGGCGATGGCGATCTCCTGCTCGGTCGGGAACACCTGCCGGATCCCGTGGTGGTAGGCGTGGTAGATCGCCTGGTGCCGGCCGGTCTTGCGCTCGAAGTCGGCGAGCGCGCCGGGCCCGCGCTCCTCGGTCCGCGCGCCGGGCGCCACGCCCCACAGCACGCCGCAGGTGGGCACCAGCTTGTCCGCGAGGTGGCAGGGCTTGCGTGCCGAGGCCGCGCCGCCCGGCAGGCCCTGCCGCAGCGGTCGCTCCGCGCCGCTGAGCACGGTCGGCCGGATCCGGGACGGCCGATCCAGGTCCGCGGTGAAGGTCGCGGTGGGCGAGGTGGTCTCGGCAGGCTGAATTTTCCGGTACGCCGTGCTGGCGCCCGGTGCGGCGGTGACCACCGGATCTCCGTACGGGGTCAGCCCGAGCTGTTCCACACCTCCGGTCCAGGCCCAGGCCAGGGTGGCCGCGACGGACATCGCGAAGGCGGTGCCCAGCGCGGTGACGTGCAGGATCTGTCTCACAATCGCCCAGTATTAGAGGATGATCCGTAATTGTCCAGGAAGCTCCGCTCGCAAACTGGTATCGGGCAAACGGACGATTTTGGGGCCGCCGACGCGAGATCGCGATCCCGCCTCGACCGGATCAGACCGGGCTGCGAAACTGTCACCCAAGTCAGCCGCGGCAAGGGGATCGCAAGGTGAGTGGCTCGGTACTGCCCGAAGACGTCCTGCGGGACGCACCGTCGTTCGCCCCGCGCCCGTTTGAGCTGGCAGATCTCGAGCTGCTGCTCTCCGGGGCGTACGCACCGCTGACCGGGTTCCTGGTCCGCGCCGATCTGGTCGCGCTCGGGCGGACCGGCCGGCTGGCCGACGGCACGCCCTGGCCGGTCCCGGTCACCCTGGAGGTCCCGGCCGAGATCGCCGAGAAGGTCGACCCCGCCGACCCGGCCCGGCGCACCGTGGTGCTGACCGACCTGGAGGGCGCGCCGATCGCCGCGATCGAGGCGGCCGACGTCTGGCGGATCGCCGACAACCGGTTCGGCCTGGGCGGCCCGGTGCGCAAGATGGGCGACGGCGGGCACGGCCCGTTCCAGCGCCTGCGCCGCTCGCCGGAGGAGGTCAAGGCGCTGCTGCCGCCCGGCCGGGTGCTCGGCGTGATCGCCGACCGGCCGCTGCACCGGCCGCAGCTCGCGCAGATCGCGCACGCCGCCCGGACGCTCGCCGCGCACCTGCTCATCCTGATCCCGATCAGCGGGCACGGGCCGGACGGCCTGCCACCCGAGGCGCTGGTCCGGGCGGTCTTCGCGGCCCGCGACCGGATGCCCCCGGCCACCGTGGTCGCGGTGCCGCTGATGCCGCGCGGCGACGAGATGCGCGACGCCCTGCTGCGCTCCCGGGTGGCCGCCGCTTACGGCGTGACCCACGTGCTCTCCACCGTCGAGGCGCTGCCCGGCGCCGGCCTGCGGGTGCTGGTCCCGCGCGAGTTGGCGTACGACAACCGGGACGGGCAGTGGCGCTGGCGCGACGACATCCCGCCGCGCAACCGCCGGCTGGCGATGACCCCGGCCGAGATCGACGACCTGCTGGACCGGGGCTTCCCGCTGCCCGAGTGGCACACCCCGCCCGCGGTGGCCAAGGAGCTGTCCCGGGTCCGGCCGCCGCGCCGGCACCGCGGCCTGGTGGTCTTCTTCACCGGGCTGTCCGGCTCCGGCAAGTCGACCATCGCCCGCAACCTGGCGGACGCGCTGCGGGAGACCGGCGACCGGACGGTGACCCTGCTCGACGGTGACGTGGTGCGCCGCGAGCTGACCGCCGGGCTGGGCTTCAGCAAGGCCGACCGGGACCGCAACGTGCGCCGGATCGGCTGGGTGGCGGCCGAGGTGGGCCGGCACCGCGGGATGGCGGTGGCCTGCCCGATCGCGCCGTACGAGGCGGCCCGTGCCGCGGTGCGCCGGATGGCCGTGGAGGCCGGCGCCGGCTTCATCCTGGTGCACGTGGCCACCCCGCTCGAGGTCTGCGAGCGCCGCGACCGCAAGGGCCTGTACGCCCGCGCCCGGGCCGGCCAGCTGCGCGGCATGACCGGCATCGACGACCCGTACGAGGAGCCGGCCGACGCCGAGCTGACCCTGGACACCACCACGATGTCCGTCGCCGAGGCCGTCGAGCTGGTCCTCGGCTACCTGGTCGAGAACGGCTGGGTGGAGCCCAAGCTCAGCTGACCCATCACTCGCGGCAGGAGTCGGGCGTTGACCCCCTTGGGGCGAAACGCCCAAAACTCCTCCTCGAAAGGCCGCGGAAACCGATGGAAGCGGATCGTCCACCGTCCTCCGATGTCGCCCACTACCTGGGCGCGGTTCGCCGGCACTGGTGGATCGCCCTGCTGGCGACGGCCGCCGGCCTGGGTGTCGGCACGGTGGTGACGCACGCGCTGCCCCGGGTCTACGAATCCTCCTCGGCGGTCCTGGTGCAGGCGGTGGACCAGGACGTGAACGCGCAGGGCGGCCGCACCAAGGGCGCGGTCAACCTGGACACCGAGGCGCAGCTGGTCGGCTCCGGCGCGGTCGCCGCGAAGGCCGCCGCGCTGCTGCGCACCGACGTGTCGCCGCTGGAGCTGGCGCACTCGGTGTCGGTGCAGGTGCCGGCGAACACCACGGTTCTGATGATCACCTTCCAGGCGGACACGCCGATGAAGGCGCAGGCCGGGTCGCACGCGTTCGCCGAGGCGTACCTGCGCAACCGGGAGGAGACCGCCCGGTCCGCGCTGGACAAGCAGATCGCCTCGCTGAACCTGAAGGTCAAGCAGCTCACCGCCACGCTCACTGGGATCAACGCCCGGCTGGCCACCGCGCGCAAGGGCAGCTCGTCGGAGAGCAACCTGCAAAGCCTGCGCAGCAACTCGCAGAACCAGCTGAACAGCCTCACCGGCCGGTTGAACGAGCTGACCACCACCACGGTCGGCGGCGGCGCGATCATCAGCGACGCCCGGATGCCGGACACCCCGTCCAGCCCGAACACGCCGCTGGACATCGCCACCGGTGGGATGATCGGGCTGCTGCTCGGGCTGGCGCTGGCGTATCTGCGGGAGCGCTTCGACCGGCGGCTGGTCACCGCGGTGGACGTCCGTGACCGGGGACGGGTGCCGGTGCTGGCCGCCCTCGACGAGCGGACCACCCCGCACTTCGACGACGTGCTTCAGCCCTACGGACCGGGTGGCCGGGTCTTCAACCGGCTGCGCAACGAGGTGCTGGCCAGCCTGCGCCCGGAGGACCGGGTGATCGTGGTGACCGGCACCAGCCGGGGCTCGGCGAGCACCCTGGTCGCGGCGAACCTGGCGGCCGCGCTGGCCCGGACCGGCGGTGACGTGGTCCTGATCGGCGCGCACCTGCCGGACAGCGTGGTGGACGCCGCGCCGCTGGCCCGGATGCTCGGCGTCGCGGCCACGCCCGGCCTCTCCGACCTGCTGGCCGGCCGGGTCGCCCTGTCCCGGGCCTTGCAGCGCACCCCGCGCATCCCGTCCCTGCGGGTGATCACCACCGGCGGCACCGCGACCGCGGCCGGGCTGATGCAGTCGCAGCGGCTGCGCGACACCCTGGACGCGCTGCGCCGGCAGGGCGGTTACGTGGTCGTCGAGGCCCCGTCGACCAGCAGCAGCGCCGACGCGCAGAGCCTGGCCAGTCTCGCCGACGCGGCCATCCTCGCGGTCGAGCTGCGCCGCACCCGGCGCCCGGCGCTGGTGGACGCCACCGAACAGCTCCAGCGGGTGGGCACCCGGCTGCTCGGCGCCGTGGTGCTGCCGCGGCTGGCCGCGCGGCGGCCCGGCGACGTGTCCGGCCCGGCGGTCACGTTGCCGCTGACCGGCACCGAACCGGTGATCGACGAGGCCACCCAGCAGATCTCCTCGCTCAAGGACCGCTCCTCGCTGCCGGAGCGCGGGGAGCCGGTGTCCGCCACGGTCCGGCCGCGACCCGCCGACGGCGATTCCGCCGACCAGACCTCCGTCATCGACCGCGTCACCACGGACGGCGACGAGAAGTGACCGCGGTCGCCCCGGCGGCGCCGCCTCACCATCGCGCCGGGCGGGACCTGAGTCTGCCGGCCTGGCCGGTGAGCGGGATCCTGCTGCTGTACCCGCTCTGGTGGGCTCTCGGGCTAGGTGTGCTGATCTTCCCGCTGGCCGCCGTACCGATGCTGGTCCTGATGATCCGGCGGCGGGCCGCGGGCCGCCCGCTCCGCCTGCCCCCGGGTTTCGCCTGGTGGGCGATCTTCCTGATCGCCGCGGTGGTGAGCATCGCGGCGCTGGGCGCGGACCCGGCGCAGACGGTGGTGGAGCGGGCCGCCGGCCGGCTCCCGGCGGCCGCCTACAAGCTGGCCATGTACGGCTCGCTGACCGTGCTGCTGCTGTACGCCGGGAACCTGACCGAGCGCGAGCTGCCCCGCCGCCGGCTGGTCCGGCTGCTCGCCGGAATGTTCGTGCTGACCGTGCTGGGCGGGCTGCTCGGCATGGTCGCCGGGACGTTCGAGTTCACCTCACCGGTGGAGTGGCTGCTGCCGCACGGGATCCGCGAGAAGGGGTTCGTCCGGTCGCTGGTGCACCCCTACGCCGCGCAGATCATGGACATCGTCGGCGGTGACAAGCCGCGCCCGGCCGCGCCGTGGGGATACACCAACACCTGGGGCAACAACTTCTGCCTGCTGGTCCCGTGGCTGCTGGTGGCCGCCGCGGCCGCCCGGCGCCCGGGGCGGCGGGTGCTGGCCTGGCTCTGCCTGCTGGTCTCGGTGGCGCCGGCCGTGGTCTCGTTGAACCGCGGCCTGTGGATCGGCCTCGGCGTGCTGATCGGCTATGTCGCGATCCGCTACGTGCTGGCCGGCAAGATCTGGGTGCTCGGCGCGCTGGCGCTGGCCGCCGCCGGGATCTCGGTGGCGCTGCTGGCCACCCCGCTCGGCGAGACCGTGCAGGCCCGGCTGGACAACGGCAAGTCGAACGGGGTCCGCTCGTTCCTGATCGAGCGGGCGATGGACGGTTTCGCCGACTCCCCGGTGATCGGTTACGGCGGCACCCGCAACACCCTCGGCGGGCGCAACTCGATCACGGTCGGCGAGAGCTCCGAGTGCGAGCGCTGCGGCAACTTCACCGTCGGCGGCAACGGTCAGCTCTGGCAACTGCTCTATTCGCACGGCGCGGTCGGCGCCGCCGGATATCTGGGCTTCTTCGCGTACGGCCTGTGGCGTTTCCGCCGCGACCGCAGTGCCGTCGGGGTGGCCGGCAGCGCGGCGCTGGTCAGCTCGTTCTCCGCGATGCTCTGGTACAACGCGCTGGTCACCCCTCTGGCGTTCATGGTTGTCGGGTACGCGCTGCTCTGGCGCAACTGGATCGAGGGGAATAACGATTGAGTCCGGTAAAGACCGCGCCGGCGGAGCTGACCGCCGGTGACGCGGCGCTGCGCACCCAGTACCTCACCGAGGTTCTCGGCCTGCTCTACCCGCCGCCGTGCGACGCGAACGGCGGCGAGGGCAACCTGATCGCCGAGTACCTGGTGGTGCCGAACGCGCACCGCCCTCGCCTGCTGGTCCCGAACGCGTCCCGGCCGGTCGCCGCCGCCGCGGTCCGCCGATACGCCGAGCCGCAGTCCCGGATGGCCCGCCTCAAGCGCACCGCCGTGGTGGCCGCCGTGCAGACCCGGACCGACCGGCTCGTCTTCCGCGACCGGATCCGGGTCACCGGCCCGGTGTCGGCCAGCATCGACGGCTACCTGAGCGACGCACTCCGGCGCGATTTGTCAGTAAGTGTTCACATCGGTCCGGCTCGGGCCAACCGCAAACCGGTCCTCCAGCTGCTCACCCCGGAGGGCGAGACGTTCGCCTTCGGCAAGATCGGTACCGGGCCGCTCACCCAGCGCCTGGTCCGCGCCGAGACGGCGGCGCTGCACGCGCTCAGCACCAGCGGGCTGACCAAGCTGACCGTGCCGCGGGTGCTGCACGCCGGGCAGTGGCGCGGCCTCCAGGTGCTGGTCCAGACCGCGCTGCCGGTCTGGCTGCCGCGGGCGCCGCTGACCCCGCGCCGGCTTGCCGCGGCGATGGTCGACATCGCCGGGTGCTGCGGATACACCACCGGGCCGCTGGTGCAGAGCGCGTACTGGCACGAGCTGCGGGCCCGGCTGGCCGCGGTCGCCGAGCGTTCCGAGGGCGCCGGGCTGGCCGCCGCCGTGGACCTGCTCGCCGCGCACAGCGGCGAGACCACGCTGCGCTACGGCGCGTGGCACGGCGACTGGGCGCCCTGGAACATGGCCAACCTGGCCGACGCGCTGCTGGTCTGGGACTGGGAGCGGTTCGCCACCGGGGTGCCGCTCGGCTTCGACGCCGTGCACCACGAGCTGCAAAAACGCATCCAGACCAGCGGCGACGCCCGGGGCGCGGTGGAGGCCACGGTACGCCGGGCCGACGAGCTGCTCGCCCCGTTCGGCGTGGCGCCGGTGGCCCGCGAGACCACCGCGCTGCTCTACCTGGTCGATCTCGCCGTGCGCTACCTGACCGACCGCCAGGCCGAGGCCGGCGCCCGGCTCGGCGTGCTCGGCACCTGGCTGCTGCCGGTGCTCATCCGGCGCGTGGAGGAACTCTGATGAACGTCCGCAACCTGCCCGCCCCGATGAAGGCGGTGGTGCACCTGGGCTCCCGCTCGTTCGGCCGGCTCACCTCCGACCAGCGGATGCTCCCGTCGTTCCTGATCTGCGGCGGCCAGCGCTGCGGCACCACCTCGCTGTACCGGGCGATGGCCGCGCACCCGGTGGTGCTCAAGGCGGTGCTGCACAAGGGCGTGCACTACTTCGACACGTCGTATCACCGCGGGATCGACTGGTACCGGGCGCACTTCCCGGCCCGGCGCGCGGCGGAACGGGTGGCCGAACGGTACGGCGTCCCGGCACAGACCTTCGAGTCCAGTCCGTACTACATGTACCACCCGCAGGCGGTCGCTCGGATCGCGCGCGACCTGCCGTACGCGAAGATCGTGGTCCTGGTCCGTGATCCGGTGGAGCGCGCCTACTCACAGCACCATCACGAGGTGGCTCGCGGTTTCGACACCGAGCGTGACTTCGGTGCGGCACTCGCGCTGGAGCCGGCCCGGCTGCACCGGCAGGAGGAACGGCTGGCCGCGGAGCCGAACTACTACAGCTTCGCCCACCAGCACCACGCCTACCGCGCCCGCGGCGAGTACGCCCGCTACCTGAGCGTGATGGCCCAGCACGTCGGCCGGGAACGCATCCACGTGGTGGAGTCCGAGCGGTTCTTCACCGACCCGGAGCCGGTCTACGACGAGGTCTGCCGCTTCCTCGGGCTGCCGCCGCAGCTGGAACGCCCGGCGTTCGAGCGGCACAACGCCCGCCCCCGGCAGGCCGACATGGACCCGGGGCTGCGGCGCGAGCTGCGCGCCTACTACCAGCCGCACGACGAGGCCCTGGCCGGCTGGCTGGGGCGCACGCCGATCTGGCGTCGCGGGTGACGCACGGGGTACTCGCGGCGGACCCGGCCAGGGCCACCCGCGGCGCGGCCCGCGGCGGACTGGCCAACATGGCCGGATCCGCCCTGGCCGGCGGCGTCGGCGTGGTGGTGACCTGGGTCGTCGCGCGCCGCCTCGGGCAGGCCGAGGCCGGCGCGTTCTTCTCCGCCACCGCCGCGTTCGTGCTGGCCGGCGGCGTGGCCAAGCTGGGCACCGGCACCGGCCTGGTCTACTGGCCGGCCCGGCTGCGGGCCACCGGCCGCGACCATCTGCTCGGCGCCTGCCTGCGCACCGGACTCGGCCCGGTGGTCGCGCTCTCGCTGGCCCTGGCGGCGGCGTTGTGGTTCGCCGCGCCGAACGACACGCTGCGGACGCTGGCGCTCTTCCTGCCGCTCCAGGTGCTCACCGACACCCTGCTCACCGCCACCCGCGGGTATCGCTCGATGCGCCCGACCGTGCTGGTGGACCGGGTGATCCGCAACGTCCTCCAGCTGCTCACGGTCGGCGCCGCGGCGCTGTGGTTCGCCTCGCTGCCCGGTCTGGCGCTGGCCTGGGCCCTGCCCTACCTCCCGGCCGCCGTGCTCGCCGGACTCGCGGCCCGCCGCCTCTACCGGGCCGGGCGACCCACCGGCGCGACCAGCCGCCAGGTCGAGCGGCGTGCCCTGCGCCGCGAGTTCTGGCTGTTCACCGGCCCCCGCGCGGTCGCCGCGGTGGCCCAGCTCGCCCTGCAACGGGTGGACGTGCTGCTGGTCGCCGCCCTCGGCGGGCTCGGGGCGGCCGCGGTCTACGCCGTCGCCGGCCGCTTCGTGATCCTGATCCAGTTCGCCAACCAGGGCATCTCGCAGTCCGTGCAGCCCCGGCTGGCCGAGGCGCTGAGCACCGGCGACCGCGCCGCCGCCAACCGGCTCTACCAGGTCGCCACCGGCTGGCTGGTGCTGATCACCTGGCCGATCAACCTGCTGGTGATCCTGTTCGCGCCGTACTACCTGCGGTTCTTCGGCGACGGCTACGCCGCCGGGACGCCGGTGGTCCGGGTGCTGGCGGTCGCCATGCTGGTCGCCACCGGCTGCGGCATGGTCGACATGGTGCTGGCGATGGCCGGGCGTACCTCGCTCAACCTCGGCAACGTGCTGGTCGCGCTGGCCGTCACGATCGGCCTCGACGTGCTGTTGATCCCCCGGTGGGGCGCGCTCGGCGCGGCCGCGGGACTGGCCGGCGCGATGGTCGCCAACAATCTGCTGCCGCTGGTCCAGGTGTACCGCGGCACCCGTCTGCATCCGTTCGGCCCGGGCACCCGGGCCGCCGCGCTGCTCTCGATCGGCTGCTTCGGCCTGCTGCCGCAGGCGGTGACCGCCCTCGCCGGGGACGGTCCGGCCGGCCTGGCGCTGGCCACCGCGGTCGCGGTGCCGGCCTTCACGGCCGGCGCCTGGCTGCTGCGTGACCGGCTCGAACTCGGCGCGTTCACCCGACGAAACCCTCAGGAGGCGAGTTGACCAGCGACTACACGCAGGTGTTCCGGGACACCGAGGCGGTGGAGAAATACGAGTCGGTGACCTACGCGCCGGACAGTTACGCGTCCCGGATCAACGACCGGCAGCGCGATTACCTGCGCGGGCTGGTCCGTCGCGAGTTCGAGGGCCACCACCCGCCGGTGCAGCACGACTTCGCCTGCGGCACCGGGCGGGCCATCCGGACCCTGCACGGGCTGGTCCGCGAGGCGCACGGCTACGACACCTCCGCCGAGATGATGGCGAAGGCGGCCGAGGTGGGGTCGCGGGCGTACTGGCACCAGGTGGCCACCGACGGGCCGGTGCCGACCCCGGTGGCGGCCGGCTTCCCGGCCATCGTGACGGTGTTCCGGCTGCTGCTCAACGTGGACGAGACGGTCCGCGACCGGGCCCTGGCGTTCGCCGCCAAGGCACTGCCGCACCGCGGCTCCGGGGTGCTGGTGGTGGAGAACCACGGCAACGCCGGCTCGGTCCGGCACCTGCGCGCCCGGCGGCACCAGGGCGAGCGCTGGTTCGCCGAGCTGTCCCACGAGGAGGTGGCCGCGCTGCTCGACCGGCACGGCTTCGAGATCGTGGAACGCCGCGGGTTCTCCATGCTCACCCCGTCGCTGCACGACCACCGGCTGGCCCGGCTCGCGGACGCGGCGGCGCGGCGGCTGCCCGGCACCGACGGGTACGCGGTGAACGTGCTCTACACCGCGCGGCGGGTTCATGCGTAGGGGGCTGCTCGGGGCGTTCCTCGCCGTACTGATGCTGTCGGCGGCCTGCACCGGCAACGACCGCGAGAATCCCGCCCCGCCACCCGCGCCGGACCTGTCCGGACGGCCGCGGGCCGTCGCGGTGCAGGATGGTCCGTTCGCCGCCGGACCGTTCACGCCTCCGGCGAGGGGAGCGTACGTCGGCGCCTGGATCAAACCGGAGGAGCTCACCCACGTGGGCCGGCTGGCCGCGGTCGACTCGCTGGAGAGCTCACTGGGCCGGCGGCTGGACATCCTGAACACGTACCGGCGTTTCGACCAGCTCGTCGGGACCGCGTCCGATCAGGAGTTCCTGGCACAGGGACAGTCCCTCATGATCAGCTGGGCGACCGGCGACAACCGGTCCATCCTGGACGGCGAGCACGACCGCCTGATCCACCAGCAGGCCCGCGCGATCCGCCGGATCAAGCAGCCGGTGCTGCTGCGGATGCGCTGGGAGATGGACCGGCCGAACCTGCGGGCGACCATGTGGTCCGGCGCCGACTACATCGCGGCCTGGAAGTACGTCCGGGCGATCTTCCGCCAGGAGCGCGCCGACAACGTCTCCTGGGTGTGGTGCCCGACCGCCGAGGGCTTCCAGCGCGGCGAGGCCGCGGACTTCTACCCGGGCGACGACCAGGTCGACTGGACCTGCGTCGACGTCTACGCCGGAGCGGACTTCCAGCCGATCGGCGACCTGATGGGCCCGTTCCTCCAGTGGGCCGCTCAACGACCGAAACCGATCATCATCGGCGAGTTCGGCGTGGCGAAGGCGTGGGGCTCGGCGAACCGGGCCGCCTGGCTCCGCGACGCGGAACGCACCTTCAAGGTGAACCGGCAGATCAAGGCGGTCGCGTACTTCGAGTCCGACCCTGAGGGGAACGGCCCCAACCAGCAGTTCCAGCTGGCCGGCGACCAGGTCGCCTTCAAGGCCTTCCACTCCCTGGTCCAGGACCCGTACTTCAACGTGGACCGTTAGTTGACCGGCTCCCCGGAGGGCCGGTACACCCCGCCCGCCAAGCGGGACAGGTCGCAGTACTCGGACACCAGCGTCTTCGCCTGATCGGCCCGGAGGGGGATGTCGCTGTCCAGGGTGCGGGCATCGTATCCAGCGGTGCCGCACTGCGACGGCTCATGAACCGCGTCCAGCAGGCCGCCGACCACCGCGCCGGAAGAGTCGAAGAACACCGCCGCGGTACCCCGGGGAGTCATCGGGCGGCAGGCCGTCGAGGTGACCGAGTACCGGACCGAGCCCGTCAGCCGCTCCTCCTTGGACCGCTCGATGTCGTGGACGGTGGCGGCGAACGGCGGGAACGACGCCGCGGTGTCCGCCGGCAGCCAGGTCACCGATCCGAACGCCACGTCGAACGAGGACACCTTGTCGGCAGCCCCGCCGACCACCTCGCGCGTGGCGACGGTGGCGCCGAGAGCGACCTGCTCACCGGGACGAATGACCGGAATCTGCTGGATCAGCCATCGGGCATGGGACGGGTGGACCGCATCCCGGCCCTGCGCGTCGACGACGCGCAGGCTGACCTCGGTGCGGTAGGCGATCCGGCCGCTCGTGTTCCGCACCACCGCGCCCAGGCTCACATTGGACCTGCCGTCGAACTGGCTGAACCCATGGTCGGTGACCTCGAGCCCCCGCCACCGGGGGCTTGCCCTGCCGGTGCGCCGGCCCCGGCCGGTGCGCTCGCGGGAATCGCGCACGCCGACGGACCGGTGGACGGTGTCCCGCGGTCGCATCCGCTCGCCGCCACCACGAGCATCAGGCCGAGCGGAAGGCCCCAGGAAATCCTCCGGGTCATGACACCCTCCTATCAGCCGTAGATCCGGGTCTTGAGATCTCTGATGCCGGCGAATTGATCGCGGATGACGGCCTGGGCCGCCTCGCCGAAACCCGCGGAGAACTGCCGCTCGTCGAGCACCCGCAACGCGCCGGCGGTGATCCACACGTGCCAGGCCCGCATCCCGCGAACGGTGACGACGATCCGGTCGTCCCGGGACCGCCCCTCCGCGACCAGTTGCTCTCGTTGCTCGACGTATGCCTGGTCGCGCCACCCGATCGCGGGCGGCTCCTTGGTGATCGTCCGTTCGAACGCCTCGCTGAGCGCCCGGAAATACCGTCGAACGTACTCGGCGTGCAACACCCGAGCCAGCGATGCCAGGTGGTCCGCCAGCTCCCGTTCGGAGAACCGCTGGTAGCAACCCGGCGCGAAGGCCAGATCGACCCTGTCACGGTGGTACAGCTCGGCGTTGATCGCGCCGCCCGCGACCGAGGCAGGCACCCGCATCCGGTCCAGTGAATCGCGCAGTCTCATCGCGCATGCCCCAAATACTTGTCGTCGAAGACGGTGCTCGGCGTCGCGTCGAGAAGCGCCGGCCGTGGCGATACGAACATTCCGCGGTGCTGGTCGATGGAGGCGTGCAGGGATCGCAGCACGCCGGCGATCAACTGCTCGCCCTGCTGGATCTCACCGATGGCCTGGGCCACCCCTCGGCGCATCTGCTCGATGACGACCGCCGCGGTCTCGCCGTGGTAGTGGGTCTCCTTCTTCGGGTTGAGCTGATGCGCCGCGATCACCTGCCCGGCCGCACCGACGGCGGTCACCGCGGCCGCGGCGCCAAGCAGCGAGGTGCCGGCCGAAAGCGGCACCGCGGCCACCGCGGCGACGGATGCCACGATGGTCCAGGTCATGGTCCACTGGTTCTGCCCGCAATGCCCCATGTTGTCGAGAGCGGTCAGGGTGTCGTGCGCGACCGTGTCGATGTTGGCCCGGGCATTGAGCCACAACGCCTTCTGTGCCTCCAGCGCGCCTCGGAGCACTGCGCACCCGATGAACTGGTTCGTCACGATGGATGAGAAGTCGTGGACGAATTTTGAGCGGAACTTGTCCCCGCCGTCACCAGTCCATTGATCCAGGTAGCTCTCGGTGGCCCCGACCCGGTCCAGGAGCACGTTCACCAAATAGGTGTCCCCGGTGATGGGGTCGTCGGGCATCCGGCCGGAGGACAGGTGGTTCATGCCGCCGCTGAGCTCCTGGAGGAGACCGTCGAACGACGCCGGGTCCGGTGTCATCGCGAACGGTTCGAACAACGACGGCACGTCGGCGAACTCGGAGAAAATCGCCGCGCGGGCAGCATCCTCGCCGGGGTGCGGCGTGTACGGCGGATCACCGGGCCTCGGCGCCTCGCGCACGCCTTTCTCCTTCATGGCGGCGGCGATCGCGGCGGCCTGGATGTCGCGGGCGTGCTCCATCAACTCATCGAAGCTCACAACCACTCCTCCGATTCAGAGGTGCAGCGTCGGCTCGGGCATACCGCGCGTGGCCAGTACCGACTGGAAGGCCGCAGCGGCCTCGTCGTCGGTCTCCTGGTACACCTTCACCGCCATGCAGCAGACCTCGGCCACGCCCAGGAGGTTGGTTCGGGTTTCCGCGAGGACGGCGGCAAGCGCGTCGCGCAGGTCGCGCCATGGCTGGTAGACCGGGCCGAACGCGCCGCCGCCGAAGACGTCCGGCCGCTGGAAGGCGTAGCTCAGTCCGCGCTCGGTCGCGTCGATCGGCGCGAGCGCCTGGGCGTACTGATAAGCGACCGACGGGTAATTGTCCTTTCCCGCAGTCAAAAGATCGTACAGGTCAACGCCGAGATTCGGATTCACTCGATCACGCTCCTAGCAGGACGCCTGACCAGTTACACGCCGCCATCGCGAATCGGGTTCAAAGAATGTCGTTGATCAATCAGCCGCGGAGCGGCTCCAGGAATTCCAGGCGGTTGCCGTGGCCGTCGGCGGAGTAGAGCCGCCGATGGCCCGGGAAGTGCGGATCCCACTCGACCGGGTGGCCGGCGGCCGTCAGCGTCTCGGCGAGCCCGTCCAGGTCGTCGATCAGCACACCCGGGTGCGCCTTGGTCGCCGGGGTGAAGTCCGGGACCGGGCTGAGGTGCACCTCCCAGCCGCCGGCCCGGAACCAGCAGCCGCCGCGGGCGGCCAGGACCGGGGGTTTCACCACCTCGGCCATGCCGAGGACGCCGCTGTAGAAGGCCCGCGCGACGGCTTCGCCGCCGGGTGGGGTCAGCAGTTGGACATGATGCAGACCGACGATGCGCATGGCGGCATTCTAACAGTACGTACGTACGGTTTTGGTATCACGAAAAGTGTCGTACACGTGTTCCATAGTGGGCCTGAGTCCGTCTTTCCCAGGGGGTCCCATGTCCGACTTCTTCAGTGAGCAGACCGAGATCATCCAGCGGTTCGGCTGGGCGGTGGTGCACGTGCTGCCGTCCGAGGAGGACCCGGCCGACGCCGTGCCGTTCGCCTACACCGTGGGCCTGACCGCCGACGGCCATCCCGAGCTGATCATCGCGGGGCTGCCGCCGGATCTCGGCCATCAGCTGCTCAACGAGGTGGCCGGCCGGGTGCACGAGGAGGGTGCCCGGTTCCGGCACGGCCGACGGGTCGCCGACCTGATCGTCGATCAGGACGTGGTGGTCCTCTCCGGGTCACCCACCGCCGAGCTGTGGCCCGGCGCCGCGCTGGCGCGTTACGGTCGCGGCCGGGTCCGCCTCCAGCAGCTCGTCTGGCCCGATCCGGAGGATCATTTCCCCTGGCAGGAGGACTATCCGGCGGAGGAGTACCGGCAGCCGCTGATCGACGCGCCGCCGGCCGCCGTGATCCGCTGCCGGGCGCCCCGCAGCCTGGCCGGGCCGCTCGGCCGCCGCAGCCGCCCCGGCCGGCGGACCCCATGACCGATGCACGGCCACCACCCGCCGACCGGGAGCGGCGCGCACCCGACCCGGGGCCAACGCGCCCGACCTGGGGCCAGCGCGCGCCCAACCCGGGTCCAACGCACGCCCAACCCGGGGCCAACGCGGGACCGATGCGCGCCCAACCCGGGGCCGACGCGCGCCCGACCCGAGAGCGGCGAACAACCAACCCGGATCCCGGCGCGACCGACCCCGGCAGCAGCTCGCGGCCCGCTCAGGCCCGGGCGCGCCGACGCCGGGGCGCCCGGGCCAGCAGCCGCAGCGCATAGGGCGCGTCATGGCGGAGATACCGCCCGGCCAGCCGCCGCGGCTCGGCCCCCAGGCGGTGCGCCCACTCCAGGCCGGTGCGCTGCATCCAGCGCGGCGCCCGGTGCACGTCGCCGGCCACGAAATTCACCGCGGCCCCGCACCCGACGAACCAGGCGGCCGGCAGGTGCCGGCGGAGGCGCTCGATGACCAGTTCCTGCTTGGGAAACCCGAGACCGACGAAGACCAGGTCCGGCCGCGCGTCCGCGACCTGCTCACAGACCTCCGCATAGGACGCCTCGTCCCGCTCGAAACCGAAGGGAGGACTGACCGCCCCGGCGATCCGCAACCCCGGGCTCGCCGCGGCGAGCCGCACGGCCGCGCGCACCGCGCCCGACGCCCGCACCTCACGCACCTCCCGCACGGTGACCACGCCGCCGGCCGAGTTCCGCCGCCGGCCCACGATCGGCACCTCGACGGTGGGCCCGGCCAGCGCCGCGGCCGGCCCGTCACCGGTGATCGTTCGCGGGGACGGGGTCCCGCCGAGCACGAAGACGGAGCGGCCGTCACGGCCCAGCCCGCGCGACAGCGTCCAGATCAGGCTGCTCCCGGCCACCCGCTCCGGCAGCGGCGCCCCGCCCAGCTTGCTGGCCCAGATCAGCGGCATCCCGTCGGCCACGATCAGATCGGCGTCGTCGAGGTGGCGGCGGGCGTCCGGGTCGGTGGACGCGCGGCGCAGGATGTCGACGTTCGGGGTGATGATCCGGCCGCCGCGACCGCGGGACAGCGCGTCCCGGACCACCGCGACCACCTCGTCCTCGGTGATCCGGTCGATCCCCGTGCCGTCCAGATGCACGCGGTCGAAAGCCTCGATAACCACCTGACGCCTCCTTTTGCCTGCTTCACTCGTTACCAGAGCGAAACGATCGAAGGCGGGCCAAAGTGGCACAAGTGCTATTTCTGGGCGGATTGGGGCGAAGCGGCACCACACTCGTCGAACGTCTGCTCGGCGAACTTCCCGGCGTCTGCGCTCTCGGTGAGGTCGTCCACCTGTGGCAGCGCGACCTGCGCGACGACGAGCGCTGCGGATGCGGCGAGCGCTTCTCGGCCTGCTCGTTCTGGCAGCAGGTCGGCAAGAACGCCTTCGACGGCTGGGCGAACGTCGACGTCGACCGGGTGCACGCCCTGCGCGACGCGGTCGAGCGGACCCGGCACATCCCCCGCCTGGCGGCCTGCACGACGCCCACCGCCGACGTCCGCGAGTACGCCGACTACTACGCCCGGATCTACACCGCCGCGGCCGAGATCTCCGGCGCACAGCTGGTGGTCGACTCCTCCAAGCACTCCGCGCTGGCCCACGTGCTGCGCGCGGCCGGCGGCATCGACCTCAAGGTGGTGCACGTGGTCCGCGACGCCCGCGGGGTCGCGTACTCGTGGACCAAACGGGTCACCCGCCCGGAGACCGACGGCGCCGACGAGATGACGCGCTACTCCCCCGGCCGCTCGGCGCTGCTGTGGAACGCGCACAACGCCGCGTTCGGCCTGCTCGCCCGGCGCGGCGTGCCGGTCCGGCGGATCCGCTACGAGGAGTTCCTGGCCGACCCGCGGGCCGGCCTGATCCGGCTGGCCGACTTCGCCGGGCTGGCGCTGCACCCCACCGACCTGGACTTCCTCCGGCCCGGCCACGCCGACCTGCGGACCGGGCACAGCGCGGCGGGCAACCCGATGCGGTTCACCGTGGGCCGCCTGCCGCTGCGCCACGACGACGCCTGGATGCAATCGCTGCCGGCCGCTCAGCGCCGCCTGGTCGGCGCGGTGTGCGGGCCGATGCTGCGCGCGTACGGCTACCCGCTGAACCCACAGGAGGCGCGATGAACTGGCCGTCGGTCGGGGTCGTCATCCCCACCCGGAACCGCCCGGAGCTGGTCCGCCGCTCGATCGCCGCGGTACGGGAGCAGCGGTACCCGGGCGAACTCAAGGTCATCGTGGTCTACGACCAGACCGAGCCGGACTTCTCGCTCGCCTGTACCGAGGACGTACCGGTGCTGGTCCTGACCAACTGGCGGCCCGCCGGTCTGGCCGGCGCCCGCAACACCGGCGTCCTGGCCCTGGACACCGAGCTGGTGGCGTTCTGCGACGACGACGACCGCTGGTTGCCGGACAAGCTGCGCCGGCAGGTGGCCGCACTGCTGGCCGAGCCGGACGCCGAGTTCGCCACCTGCGCGATCGAGGTGGAGTTCGAGGGGCACACCACGCCCCGGCTGGCCGGGCGCAGCCGGGTGACCGTCGACGACCTGGCCCGGTCCCGGATGGCGATGCTGCACTCGTCGTCGTTCCTGATCCGCCGGGAGGCGCTCGCCGAGGACGCCGTCGGGCTGGTCGCCGAGGACGCCCCGGGCAGCCAGAACGAGGATTGGGACCTTTTGCTCAGGGCGGCCCGGCGTACGCCGATCGTGCATCTGGACGAGCCTCTCGTCCAGGTGCTCTGGGGGCGCAGCTCGCACTACGCCTACGAGTACGCCACCAAGATCTCCTCGCTGCGCTGGATGATGCAGCGGCACCCGGAGATCAGCGGCTGCCGGCCCGGCGCCGCCCGGGTGTACGGGCAGCTCGCGTGCTGGTCGGCCGCGTCCGGCAACCGCAGCCAGGCCTGGCAGTTCAGCAAGGAGGCGGTACGCGCGAACTGGAAGGAACCGCGTACCGCGATCGCACTCGCCGCGATGACCGGCGCGGTCAAGGTGGAGAATGTGCTTTCAGCGCTGCACAAGCGCGGCCGGGGTATCTGAGGTCACTCTTTCGCGCACACCCGATCAGCAGGTACTGTTCAAGTGTGTTCGAAATAGTGCGGATACCCCGACCGAAGATGGTGGATTGTTAATGCTGGCACAGCAACGTCAAGCTGCCATCCTGGACCGGGTCCGCGCCACCGGAGGCGTCCGGGTCAGCGAGCTCGCCGCGGAGTACGGCGTCTCCGACATGACCATCCGCCGCGACCTCGAGGCGCTGGCCGACCGCGGACTGCTGGCGAAAGTACACGGCGGCGCGACCACCGTCAGCCCCGGTTCCGCACACGAGCCGGGCTTCGCCGCCAAGTCGGTGCGCCAGCGCGACGAGAAGGCCGCGATCGCGGCCCGCGCGGCCGCCCTGGTCTCCCCCGGTGACGCCATCGCGCTGTCGGCCGGCACCACCACGGCGGTGCTCGCCCAGCGCCTGGTCGACGTGCCCTCGCTGACCGTGGTGACCAACTCGATCCCGGTCGCCGACGTGTTCTACCGCGCCGGCCGGCCGGACCAGACCGTGGTGCTGACCGGCGGCACCCGCACCCCGTCCGACGCCCTGGTCGGCCCGGTGGCGGTGGCCGCGATCGGCACCCTGCACCTCGACGTGCTGTTCCTCGGCGTGCACGGGATGAGCGAGCGCGCCGGTTACACCACGCCCAACCTGATGGAGGCCGACGTCAACCGGGCCCTGGTGGAGGCCGCGGAGCGTCTGGTCGTGCTCGCCGACAGCACCAAGTGGGGCACCGTCGGCATCTCCTCGATCGTTCCGTTGCAGCGCGCCGACGTGCTGATCACCGACGACGGGCTGGACGCCACCACGCGTTCCCTGCTCTCCGAAACCGTCCCCGAGCTCGTGGTGGTGAACCCCCAGTGACCCTCGTCCGCTCCGCCGTCACTCTCTCCGACGGCCGCGAACTCATCTACTTCGACGAGAAGCCGGACTCCGGCCGGGCGAAGTATCAGGACACCAGGGACCTGCCGCCGCCTCCGCCGGCCTCGCAGTTGCGTTACGACCCGCTGGTCGACGAGTGGGTCGCGGTCGCCGCGCACCGGCAGACCCGCACGTTCCTGCCGCCGTCCGACGCCTGCCCGCTCTGCCCGACGAACGCGACCTTCGCCAGCGAGATCCCCGCGCCGGACTACGACGTGGTCGTCTTCGAGAACCAGTTTCCCTCGTTCAGCTACCGCGAGGTGCCCGGCGGCGAGATCACCGAGCTGACCGACATGGTGCCGGTCAAGCCGGGCCTGGGCCGCTGCGAGGTGGTCTGCTTCACCAGCGACCACAACAGCTCGTTCGGCGCGCTGACCCCGGCCCGGGTCCGCACGGTGGTGGACGCGCTGGCCGACCGGACCGCCGAGATGTCGGAGCTCCCCGGCGTCGCCCAGGTCTTCCCGTTCGAGAACAGGGGCGTCGAGATCGGCGTCACGCTGCACCACCCGCACGGGCAGATCTATGCGTACCCGACGGTGCCGCCGCGCACCGCCGCCATGGTGCGGGCCGCGCGCAAGCACGCGGAGAAGACCGGTGGCCGCAATCTGTACGCCGACGTGCTCGCCGCCGAGCAGGCGGCGAAGGTACGCGTGATCAGCGCCAACGAGCACTGGACGGCGTACGTGCCGGCCGCCGCCCGCTGGCCGTTCGAGGTGCAGCTGGCCCCGCACCGCCAGGTCGCCGACCTGCCCGCGCTGACCGAGGAGGAGCGCGACGCGTTCGGCCCGCTCTACCTCGACGTGCTGCGCCGCTTCGACGGGCTGTTCGGCAAGCCGATGCCGTACATCTCGGCCTGGCACCAGGCGGTCGTCGGCGCCGGCCGCGAGTTGGGCTACCTGCACCTTCAGGTGTTCAGCATCCGCCGGGCCGCCGACAAGCTCAAGTTCCTAGCCGGCTCGGAGTCCGCGATGGGCGCCTTCGTCAGCGACGTGGTGCCGGAGAAGGCCGCGCAGATGCTGCGCGACGTGGTCTGACCAGGTCCGCGCCCGCCCACCGACCGCGCTCCGATTCTTTCGGTACGCCCGCAGCACCGGTCTCGCCACCCGCGGGCCCGCCCATCACCCGCCGTGGCCGGCCGACGTCCCGGCGCGCCACGCGGTCCTGACTCGGCCGACGGCAGCAGGCGCCCACCGGCGCCCTCGTCATGATTCCGGCCGCCGGTCGCGGCCGGCGACGGCTCGCGGCTGCGCGCCACGCCACGCAGCCGCTGGTCACAGGCTCCGGCCGCCGGGCCACGGCCAACCGATGACCCGGGTCAGCACATCCGCTTACTCGCACCCCACTCACTGAACCCGAGCCCACCCGGCTGGCCCTGGTAGCCCTATCCGACCCCGGAACAGGGCCCTGGACGCCAGCCCGACAACCACAGCCAGCCCTGCCCGAGCCAAGCGACACGCACTGTCCGGCTGGCCCTGGTGGCCCTATCCGGCCCCGGAATAGGGCCGTAGACGCCAGCCCGACAACCACAGCTGGCCCTGGTAGCCCTATCCGACCCCGGGACAGGGCCGTGGACGCCAGCCCGACAACCACAACCGGCCCTGCCCGAGCCAGGCGACGCGCACCGTCCGGCTGGCCCTGACGGCCCTATCCAAGCCCGGGACAGGGCCGTAGACGCCAGCCCGACAACCACAGCTGGCCTCGGTGGCCCTATCCGACCCCGGAATAGGGCCGTGGACCCCAGCCCGACAACCACAGCCGGCCCTGCCCGAGCCAGGCGACGCGCACTGTCCGGCTGGCCCTGACGGCCCTATCCGACCCCGGAACAGGGCCCTGGACGCCAGCCCTACAAACTACAGCCGGGCCTGCGGGTTCTGATCGGGCCGGGGACCGCCGGGTGACGACGGCATGTGGCGGGGAATGCTGGCACGGGTCAACGGTGGCGAGCGCGAGCGGGAACACCGGGTTGGGGCGCTGAGAGCACATCGTGGAACGGGCCACTTCATCGCCACACGGCATCGGGGCGGGCCCCGGGACGGGCGGGGCCGGGATCCGCTGGGGGTGCGGGCGGCGGAAAGGGGACCAGCGGGGGCCCGGGACAAGGCCCCCGCTGAAGGGGACGGCGAGCGGCGTACCCAAGCCCACCACCCGCACCACTGAGACAAACGAGTCCACTTACCCGGCAGTTACGATCTAAAACATCATTTTTACGCAGTTTTTGTCCGGCAAACGAAAAAAGCCCGCCGACCTGAGGTCGGCGGGCTTCCCGTGAGAACGGAGCGGGCGGATCAGGCCAGCTTGCGAGCCAGGTTCTCGTCCAGCGCGTTCATGAACTCGTCCGTGGTCAGCCACGGCGCGTCCTTGCTGATCAGCAGCGCGAGGTCCTTGGTCATCTGACCACCCTCGACGGTGTCGATGCAGACCCGCTCCAGCGTCTCGGCGAACTGGGTGACCTCCGGCGTCCCATCCAGTTTGCCGCGGTGCTTGAGCCCGCCCGTCCACGCGAAGATGGACGCGATCGGGTTGGTCGAGGTCTTCTCGCCCTTCTGCCACTGCCGGTAGTGCCGGGTGACGGTGCCGTGCGCGGCCTCGGCCTCGACGGTCTGGCCGTCCGGCGTCATCAGGACCGAGGTCATCAGGCCGAGCGAGCCGAAGCCCTGCGCGACCGTGTCCGACTGCACGTCACCGTCGTAGTTCTTGCAGGCCCAGACGTAGCCACCCTCCCACTTGAGCGCGGCCGCGACCATGTCGTCGATCAGCCGGTGCTCGTAGGTGATGCCGGCCTCCTTGAACTGGTCCGCGAACTCGGTCTCGAAGATCTCCGCGAACAGGTCCTTGAAGCGGCCGTCGTAGGCCTTCAGGATGGTGTTCTTGGTCGAGAGGTAGACCGGGTAGTTGCGGGCCAGGCCGTACCGGAACGAGGCGCGCGCGAAGTCGCGGATCGACTCGTCGAAGTTGTACATGGCCATGCCGACGCCGCCGGCCGGGAAGTCGGCCACGTGCATCTCGATCGGCTCCGACCCGTCCTCCGGGGTGAAGGTGACGGTCATCTTGCCCTTGCTGGGCGCGACGAAGTCGGAGGCCTTGTACTGGTCACCGTGGGCGTGACGGCCGATGATGATCGGCTTGGTCCAGCTGGGTACCAGCCGGGGTACGTTCTTCAGGATGATCGGCTCACGGAAGACCACGCCGCCGAGGATGTTGCGGATGGTGCCGTTCGGCGACCGCCACATCTTCTTCAGGCCGAACTCCTGAACCCGCGCCTCATCCGGGGTGATGGTGGCGCACTTGACGCCGACACCGTGCCGCTTGATGGCGTTGGCGGAGTCGATCGTCACCTGGTCGTCGGTCTCGTCCCGGTACTGGATGCCGAGGTCGTAGTACTCGAGGTTGACGTCGAGGTAGGGCAGGATCAGCTGCTCACGGATCTGCTTCCAGATGATCCGGGTCATCTCGTCGCCGTCGATCTCGACGACCGGGTTCTTGACCTTGATTTTCGCCATCGGCCGGCGCTCCTCTCCCGAAACACATGCTTAGCAGTACGAGCGTACTGCCCACCCACTGAAGATCGCCGGGCGGCCCCGAACTGGTGATCTGCCTCTACCATCCCAGGCGATGAAGATCCGGCGCAGCGATCAGCGATACCAGCCCCGACACGGTGGCGCTCGATACGAGACGGTGCGCCAAGTGTTGCGCTTCCTCGGCGTGATGGCCGCGGCCCTCGCGGTGGTCGCCTTCTACATGGTCACCGGGGAGCACTTCAAGGCGTCGGTGCTCGAGCTGGCCCGCGCGGCGACCGGCGGCTCGGACCGCGGCATGGCGGTCGCGGCCTGGGCTCTCGTGCACGTGCCGATCTGGCTCGCGGCCGCTCTCGCCCTCGGCCTGCGCCGGATCTGGCTGGGGATCCCGCCGCTGCTGCTGCTCGTGCCGATGGCGCCGTTCCTGCCCGGCCGGGGCGAGCGGGTCGACGCGATGGTGTCCGGCCCGGGCGCGGCCGGCTTCGCGGACGGGCTGCGCTGGGCCGGGTTCGCGCTGATCGCCATCCCGATCATCGGAGTGATCTCGACCTCGCTGGAGGGGCCGGGCTTCCGCCGTGGCGAGCCGGTGGTGGCGGCCGACCCCGCCGAGCGGCGACGGTTGCTGCTCTGCGTGCTGATCGGCGCGGCGTTCAGCGGGGGCGCGCTGATCATGGCGGTCACGGTCGCCGGCTGATTAACGATCAAGCGCTTTCGGTACGGCGCGAGCACCGCTCATCGCCGGGTCGGGCACGCGCGCTCCGGCCGTACCGAAAAGCGCTCCGGCCGTACCGAAAAAGCAGCGGCGCCGGACCGCAAGCGGTCCGGCGCCGAACAGCGGACCTCAATGGTAGAAGTGGCGGGTGCCGGTCAGGTAGACGGTGAGGCCGGCCTTCTCGGCGGCCTCGATCACCAGGTTGTCGCGGATCGAGCCGCCCGGCTGCACCACGGCCTTGATGCCGGCCGCGATCAGCACCTCCAGGCCGTCCGGGAACGGGAAGAACGCGTCCGAGGCGGCCACGCTGCCCGCCGCGCGCTCGGCGCCGGCCCGGTCGACCGCGAGTTTCGCCGAGTCGACCCGGTTGACCTGGCCCATCCCGACGCCGACCGTGGCGCCGTCGCGGGCCAGCAGGATGGCGTTGCTCTTCACGCTGCGGATCGCCCGCCACGCGAAGACCAGATCTTTCAGCACCTCGCCGGACGCGGCCGGGCCGGTGGCCAGCGTCCAGTTCGCCGGGTCGTCGCCGTCGGCGTCGATCCGGTCGGCCATCTGCACCAGCACGCCGCCGCCGATCTGCTTGATCTCGGCGGGCGGCGGGTTCCAGGCCGGGGCGACCAGGACGCGCAGGTTCTTCTTCTCCTGGAGCAGGGCCAGAGCGTCGGGCGCGTAGGCCGGCGCCACGATCACCTCGGTGAAGATCTCCGCGACCTGCCGCGCGAGCGCGAGGGTGACCTCCTGGTTGACGGCGATCACGCCGCCGAACGCGGAGACCGGGTCGCACTCGTGCGCCTTCCGGTGTGCCTCGGCCACGTCCGCGCCGATCGCCACGCCGCACGGGTTGGCGTGCTTGATGATCGCCACGGCCGGGTCGGTGAAGTCGTTGGCGGTGCGCCACGCGGCGTCCGCGTCGACGTAGTTGTTGTAGGACATCTCCTTGCCGTTGAGCTGCTCGGCCTGAGCCAGCCCGGCGGGAGCGTTCGGGTCCAGGTAGAGGGCCGCCTGCTGGTGCGGGTTCTCGCCGTACCGGAGGGTGTCCTGCTTCGTCAGCGCGATCCCGGCGAACTCCGGCCACTCCGCGCTCTCGACCAGCGTGGACGCGGTCCAGTTCGCCACCGCGATGTCGTACTCCGCGATGTTGATGAAGGCCCGGGAGGCGAGCAGCTTGCGCTGGGCCAGGGTGAAGCCGCCGTTCTTGATCGCCTCGAGGATCAGCGGGTAACCCTCGGTGGAGACGACGACGGCGACCGACGCGTGGTTCTTCGCGGCCGCGCGGACCATCGCCGGCCCGCCGATGTCGATCTTGGCGATGCACTCCTCCTCGCCGGCCCCCGAGGCGACCGTCTCGGAGAACGGGTAGAGGCTGCTGACCAGCAGGTCGAACGGCTCGATCCCGTGCTCGGCCAGCTCCGCCACGTGGCTCTCCAGCCGCATGTCGGCGAGCAGCCCACCGTGCACCCGGGGGTGCAGGGTCTTCACCCGGTCGCTGAGGATCTCCGGAAAGCCGGTCAGGTCCTCGACCCGGGTCACCGGCACGCCGGCTTTCTCCACGGTGGTGGCGGTGGAACCGGTCGAGACGACCTCCACCCCGGCCGCGTGCAGGGCCTGAGCGAGCTCGACGATCCCCGCCTTGTCCCACACGCTCAGCAGCGCCCGCTTGATCGGGCGAAGCCCCTCGTCGCTCACGGAATCCGTACCTTCCTGTCTTGAATGGTCCAGCCGTCGCGCACCAGGCGGCCGACGAACTCGACCAGCTGGGCCCGCTCGGCCACCTTGATCCGCTCGGTCAGCGTCTCCTCCGTGTCGTCGTCGAGCACGGGGACGCTGACCTGGGCGATGATCGGTCCGGTGTCGACTCCGGCGTCGACGAAGAAGAGCGTCGCTCCGGCGACCTTCACCCCGTAGGCGAGCGCGTCGCGCGGGCCGTGGATGCCGGGGAACGACGGCAGCAGCGCGTTGTGCGTGTTCACATAACGGTCGCCGAACGCGTCCAGGAACTGCTTGCCGACCAGTTTCAGGAAGCCGGCCGAGATGACCAGGTCGGGGCGGTGGGCCGCGACGTGCTCGGTGAGCGCGGTGTCCCAGTCGTCGCGGGTCGGGTAAGCCTTCACCGAGTCCACGAAGGTGGGCACCCCGGCCGCGGCGGCGATGTCGAGACCGGCGATGCCGTCCCGGTCGGCGCCGACGGCGACCACCTCGGCCCCGTAGGCCGGGTCGCGGGTCGCGTCGAGGAGGGCTTGCAGGTTGCTGCCCGATCCGGAGATCAGGACGACCAGGCGGGCGGGCGCGGGGTCAGTCACCCGTGCACCCTATCCGGGCAGAGCCTACTTCCGGCCTTTGGGGCGGCGCGGTGGGTGGAAGGCACGCGCGGCGGAGGCGCCCGCCAGCACCGCGATCGCGGCGACGATCGCGGCCACCAGACCGACCTGTCCGGCGGCCGGCCCGATCTCGGCCAGCCGCCCGCCGCCGACCGGGCCGCCGGAGGCCGCGGCGAGCACCGCCATCGTCAGCCCCGCCACCGGGCCGGCCAGCAGACTCGCGCCGATCAGCGGCGACCAGGCCGGCTCCGGCCCGTCGGCGCCGGACCCGCGGCCCGGACCCCAGGCGTGCGCGCGGCCGTAGCGCAGCCGCTGGGTGAGACCCCAGCCGGCCACGCCCCCGGCGAGGACCGGAAGCATCAGCAGCAGCGTGCCGGCCGCGCCGATCGGCCCGTTCGGCAGGCCGGCCAGCAGCGGCAGGGCGGGCAGGTCGCCGGCGGTGAACTCGGTGAGCCGGATCACCGAGCCGACGCCCAGCGCGAAGCCCGGCCCGAGCAGGTAGGCGGTGGCCCAGATCGCGGCGTTCGCCGCGTAGGCCACGCTGATCAGGGTGATCCCGGCCTGACCGGCCACCCCGGCGTGATAGGCGGAGAGGATCTTCGTCGCGTCGCCGCCACCGAGCGCCAGGGACAGGCCGCCGACCGCCGCGCCCGCGGCGACCATCAGGAAGACCGCGACCAGGCCGGTCCGCACCCCGTGCCGGAGCACCGCCGGCACCCGGCGGGCCAGGGTGGTCACCGCGTCGCTGCCGCGCAGCGCGCCGATCAGCGCCCCGGCCAGGCCGAGGAGCAGGAAGTGCCACGCGGCGTCCGCGGTGGAGACGTGGGTGCCGCGGCCGTCGGTCAGGTGGGCGGTCAGGGCGCCGATTCCCGCGTACGCCACCGCGACCCCCGTGGCCACGCCCAGCGCCGCCCCGATCGACCCGGAGCGCCGCGCCCCGATCGCCCGGACCACGTGCAGCCCGGCCCGGTTCAGCCGCCACAGCACCAGCCCGGTGAGCAGCAGCGGGGCCAGCCCGAGCGGGCCGAGCGAGGTGCCGATCGCGACGCCGTGCCCGAGCAGCCAGGCGGCCGCCCCGGCCCGGGCCGCGCCGAGCAGTCCGCCGGCGCCCTCCAGCGTGCGGGCCAGCCCGAGCACCGCGGCGACCGGCACGTAGGTCAGCAGCGCGGCCCAGAGCGTGGCGAAGACGACGGCCACCGGCAGCGGCGCGCCGCGGCGGCGTTCCGGCCGGCGCGGGCCGGGCACCCGGACGGTGTCCCGGCGGCCGAGCATCGCCTCGTCGACGACGACGGTGTCCCGGTTCTCCTCGTCGCGGTCCGGCGGGATCTCCAGCGCCTCGGTGTCCCGCACCACGGATTGCAGCGCCTCGGCGACCGCGAACGGGTCCTCCGAGCCGCCGGGACGGTCGGTTGTGCTGGACATCGCGACTACCTTGTCACGCCGTGGCGCTCACGGCGATGCAGAAACAGCGGCGCGCCGCCGATCGGGTCGCATCGACCTGATCGACGGCGCGCCGTCGGTGCCGTGCTCAGCTCATGACCTCGCGCATGAGCTGCGCGGTCTCGCTCGGCGTCTTGCCGACCTTGACGCCGGCCGCCTCCAACGCGGTCTTCTTCGCGTCGGCGGTGCCGGCCGAGCCGGAGATGATCGCGCCGGCGTGACCCATGGTCTTGCCGGGCGGGGCGGTGAAGCCCGCGATGTAACCGACCACCGGCTTGGTGACGTTGGCCTTGATGAACTCGGCGGCCCGCTCCTCGGCGTCGCCACCGATCTCACCGATCATGACGATCGCGTCGGTGTCCGGGTCCTCCTGGAACGCCTTCAGCGCGTCGATGTGCGTGGTGCCGATGATCGGGTCACCACCGATGCCGACCGCGGTGGAGAAGCCGAACTCGCGCAGCTCGTACATCAGCTGGTAGGTCAGCGTGCCGCTCTTGCTGACCAGACCGATCCGGCCCTGCGGGGTGATGTCGGCCGGGATGATGCCGGCGTTCGACGCGCCCGGCGAGGCGATGCCCGGGCAGTTCGGGCCGATGATCCGGGTCTTCTCGCCCTTGGACACGTTGTACGCCCAGAAGGCCGCCGAGTCCTGCACCGGCACGCCCTCGGTGATCACCACGGCGAGCGGGATCTCGGCGTCGATCGCCTCGACCACGGCGGCCTTGGTGAACGCCGGCGGTACGAAGATCACCGATACGTCGGCGCCGGTCTCCTTGATCGCCTCCGCGACGGTGGCGAAGACCGGGAGCTCGGTGCCGTCGAAGTCGACCTTGGTACCGGCCTTGCGCGGGTTCACGCCGCCGACCACCTGGGTGCCCGCGGCGAGCATCCGCTTGGTGTGCTTCGAGCCCTCACCGCCGGTGATGCCCTGGACGATGACCTTGGAGTCCTTGGTGAGCCAGATAGCCATTAGTTCACTTCCCCGCAGCCGCGAGCTCGGCGGCGCGCTCGGCCGCTCCGTCCATCGTGTCGACCCGCTCGACCAGCGGGTTGTTGGCGCCGTCGAGGATGGCGCGGCCGGCCTCGGCGTTGTTGCCGTCGAGACGCACCACGAGCGGCTTGGTGACCGTCTCGCCGCGCTCGGCCAGCAGGGCGAGGGCCTGGATGATGCCGTTGGCCACCGCGTCGCAGGCGGTGATGCCGCCGAAGACGTTGACGAAGACCGACTTCACCGACGGGTCGCCGAGGACGATCTCCAGGCCGTTCGCCATCACCTGGGCGCTCGCGCCACCGCCGATGTCGAGGAAGTTGGCCGGCTTGACGTTGCCGTGCCGCTCACCGGCGTACGCGACCACGTCCAGCGTCGACATGACCAGGCCCGCGCCGTTGCCGATGATGCCGACCTCGCCGTCGAGCTTGACGTAGTTGAGGTTCTTGGCCTTGGCCGCCTGCTCGATCGGGTCGACCGCGGACTTGTCCTCGAGCGCCTCGTGGTCGGGGTGCCGGAAGCCGGCGTTCTCGTCCAGGGTGACCTTGGCGTCCAGCGCCAGCACCCGGCCGTCGCCGACCTTGGCCAGCGGGTTGACCTCGACCAGCAGGGCGTCCTCGGCGACGAACGCCTGCCACAGCTTCACCGCGATGTCGACGACCTGCTCGGCGACGTCGGCCGGGAACTTGGCGGCGGCGACGATCTCCCGCGCCTTCGCCTCGTCCACACCCTTGCTCGCGTCGATCGCGATCTTGGCGACCCGCTCCGGGTCCTCCTCGGCGACCGTCTCGATCTCCATACCGCCGGCGACGCTGGCGATGCAGAGGAACGTGCGGTTGGCCCGGTCCAGCAGGTAGGAGAAGTAGTACTCCTCCTTGATGTCGGCCGTCTCGGCCAGCATCACCTTCTGCACCGTGTGGCCCTTGATGTCCATGCCCAGGATGTCGGTCGCGCGGGCCTCCGCCTCGTCCGCGCCGTCGGCCAGCTTGACGCCACCGGCCTTGCCGCGGCCGCCGACCTTGACCTGCGCCTTGACGACGACCTTGCCACCGAGGCGCTCGGCGATCGCCCGGGCCTCCTGCGGGGTCTCGGCGACGCCGCCGCCCAGCACGGGCAGCCCGTGCCGTTCGAACAGGTCGCGCCCCTGATACTCGAACAGGTCCACGTGTCTCCTTTCGCTCGCGACGCCAAGCGCCGGCAAGCCGCACCGTTGCGTCCCGACCTGTTGTGTGCGCGGCGCGTCGCATGTGCGCCGCCAGCGAGGATGTCGGCCATCCGCGGTCCTGCCGAATGGCCCTCATCCGCAGACTAGCGACCGAATCGGGCCCCGTGCCCGCGCGGGTACACCGTGTGCAAGACCACACACCAGAGGGACGAAATCGCAGCTCCGGGACGGTCGGGACGACTGTGCGCGCCAGTGACTGACGTGACTCTCCGGCAACTGGTCAGAAAAAGTCACCAGCCCATGCGTAACCCGGTGAAGAAGGGCGTCGTTGAGTGTGATGTCAGCGAGGTGCTACACGGGCCCGCGGATGAGAACGGCCGATGCCCTGTCGGTCGAGGGGTGGCGGCGGGGCATCGCGCATAGAGGGGCCGGACGTGTGAGGGGTGCGTCCGGCCTCTCCCTTTTTCTGCTCAGCCGGATCGGTGCTCAGCCGACCTGGGTCCCGACATTGGCGCGGACCCATTCGATGATGGACGCCGTAGTCGCACCCGGCGTGAATACCTTGGCTACCCCGAGTGATTCCAATTCCGTGATGTCATCCTCCGGAATGATGCCGCCACCGAATACCACGATGTCCGCGGCATCACGCTCCGCCAACAGTTCCATCACGCGGCGGAACAACGTCATGTGGGCGCCGGAGAGGATCGACAGGCCGACCGCGTCGGCGTCCTCCTGAATGGCCGTCTCGACGATCTGCTCGGGCGTCTGGTGCAACCCGGTGTAGACGACTTCCATGCCGGCGTCGCGCAGCGCCCGGGCAACCACCTTGGCACCTCGGTCATGCCCGTCCAGCCCGGGCTTCGCGACGACGACCCTGATCCGTGCTTGCATGCCAACCCCTCCACACCGGGGACCTCGACGTCCCACCTGAACGAACGGTAACCCGCGCCCCGGGACCCCGGGTAGCGGCTCCCGCCGCGACACGGCCAAGTAATGGTTACTCCGGTCACATTACTTTCCGTTTTATAGGCGATCACGCACCGTCGCTAATTTCCCCCTAAGGAAAGGTGGCCAATTCGGACAATAGCTGATCAATACCGGCGCGGAACTGTCACGAAAATGGCGCTGCGACTTGTGACCCGGCGGCCGTTTCGTTACCGTGGCCACGGCTGTCGCACAGGTTCACCCCCCAGCGACCGCCCGGCCAACACTCGTTAACCGCTTGCGCGGGGCCATGAGCGTGCCGCCGCAATGCCACCGACGGAGGGTCCTTCGTGCGCCAGCGCTTGTCGTCTGAGCCCGATCGCTATCGCGGCAGACGCCGTGTGCCGACCCCTCCGCGCAGCCGCTACGCCGCAGTCGTCACCTCCGCCTTCGTCGGCGCCGGTGTGGTCGCCCTCGGCGCGGCCTCCAACCTCCCGGACGCCAAGACGGTCAACCCGGACGTCCTGTCAGCCCTGGACAAGGCCCAGGTCTCCACGGACGCGCTGCAGAGCCGTGCCGGTGACGCCACCCGCGCCTCCCGCTCGGAGAGCCGGGACACCGCCGCCAAGGCGAACACCAAGCTGAACGACGAGCAGGCCGCCGCCGAGGTCTACCTGCTCCCCCTGGACGACTACCAGTTCACGTCGGCGTTCGGCGTCCGGTTCGGCAAGCTGCACGCCGGCATCGATCTGGCGGCCCCGGACGGCACGCCGTACAAGTCGATCCACGCCGGCACGGTCACCGCCGCCGGTTACAACGGTGGCTACGGATACTCGATCACCGTCCAGCAGGACGACGGCACCGAGGTCATCTACGCCCACTCCCGGCGGCTGCTGGTGAAAAAGGGTGACGTGGTCAAGGCCGGGCAGGTGATCGGCGAGGTGGGCAACACCGGTTATTCGTACGGCACGCACCTGCACCTGGAGATCCACGTCGACGGTAAGCCGGTCGACGCGATCACCTTCCTCAAGCCGCACGGCGTGGACATCCAGCTCCAGATGGAGTCGCTGTACGCGGGCCTCGCCGCCGCCGAAGCAGCCTCCTGACCTTTCCCGGTACTACCCGGTTGCAGGTCGGTTGAACCACCCGCCACACCCCTCAGCGTGCCCCGCCCCGGGCCGACAGAACCGTGACAGCACTGATCACGGACGTCGGGAGGGGAGTCGCGCGTGCCGCAGACTTCGGCATCGGGCACCACCGGCCGGCACCGCCAGGAGCGGCTCCACCGGCACCGCGCCCCGGCTTTCCCGGCCCTGTTCGCCACCCGCAGCCGTTCCGCCGTCTCGCTCACCGCGCTGACCGCCACCCTGGCCTCCGGGATCGGCGCGGCCGGCGCCGCCGCGTACGCCGCCCCGGTGGGACACACCTCCAGCGAGAAGCACACCGCCGCGCACTCCCCCGCCGCCCTGCCGATCGTCCCGCCGAGCGGGGACGAGGCCCCGGCCAAGACGCACGCGTGGGAACCCGCCGCCGAGGCCGCCATCGTGCCCGCCACGGTCCGGCGCAAGGAGAAGAAGGTGACGGTGGCCGGCGTCGGCGCCGCCTGGGTGCATCCCAACCCGACGGCCCGGGTCACCTCCTGCTTCGGCCCGCGCTGGGGCCGCCTGCACGCCGGCGTCGACCTGGCCGCCCCGGACGGCACCCCGATCGTCGCGGCCGGCGCCGGCGTGATCGTGGCGGCCGGCTCGGCCCAGGGCTACGGCAACGCCGTCCTGATCGACCACGGTGACGGCTGGCTCACCCACTACGGCCACCTCTCGAAGATCACCGTGACGGTGGGCGAGACGGTCCGCGCCGGGCAGCAGATCGGCAACGAGGGCTCGACCGGCCACTCGACCGGCCCGCACCTGCACTTCGAGGTGCACCAGGGGCACTACAAGAACCCGGTCGAGCCGACCGCCTGGATGCACGAGCACGGCGTGGACATCTCCGGCTGCGGAGCTGCCGCAGGCCCTCACTAGGAGTGGCGGCTGCTCACCGATCCGGCGGTCTACCTGGCGGTTCGCCACAAGGCGGCACGATGCGACAGCGAGCACACCGGCCGCCGATGCGAAATCGTGCACCTTCCCACGGCGAAGTGATCATCGTCGGCCGGGCGTCCTACGTCGTCGGGACCAAGGGTGCGGTCGAGCCGGCCTCGATTGCCTCGCGGACCTTGCTGAGGGCGTCGCGGATCATGGCGCCGTAGTCATCCGCCGGGAGCTCGTCGAGCGCAGCGGTGGCCTCGCCCAAGAACTGCCGCGCCTCCTTCTCGTGTCCGGCCCGGCGGTGGACGTCGGCCAGATTGAGGTGCAGAGAAGGCAGGAACGCCCGCGCCCGCCAGGAATCGTCACCAGCGCGGGTCCGCTCGTCGGTGAGATCCGGGAACGCCGCGAGCGCGAGCTCGTCCCACCGCAGCTCGTCTTCCACCGAGTCCTGCTGGTCAGCGAGGTAGTGGGCGATGGTGCACCGGTGAAGGGGATCCTCGGTGGTCCCCCACAGACGCTCCAGGGCAGCGCGGGCACCGGCCTTGTCGCCGGCGACGTTCAGCTCCTGGGCCTTGCGGATCTCTTCCATCACGACATCGGTCACGGCTCGTCCTCCGGTCAGCGGTCCCGCGACGCGCAGAACCGCACGTCGTCCAACCCGGGACAGAGCTTCGCCCCTCAACCAGGTCGAGGGTCAAGCATCGCGGACGACATGCACGCCGAGCCGCGCTGATCACCCGGACCCGGGAAGCAGCGGAGAAAGGCTGCCAGCACGGACGTCAAGGTTGGTCCGGCACGCCCTGCCGGACCCAGAGCCGGATCTGCTCGGCGGCCTGGTCGGCGACGACGTGTCCCACCGGGCGAGTCACGAGATCACTCAACGCAAACATGTCCAGAACCCGGCCGAGATGAGCCCAGCCCTCGACCAGCGGCAGGTCCGCGGGCTGGTGGGCGGCGAAGCCCGCACGGAATCCGTCCAGGAAGCCGGCGGGATAGTCGGCGCCGAACCGGAGCATGTTCGCGGCATCGCCGTACGGGCAACCGGAGTAGCTGAACTCCCAGTCCAGCAGCGCGGCCACCCGCCAGCCGCCGCCTGCTCGGGAGACCAGGACGTTCTTCGGGTTGACGTCGGCATGCACCAGCCGGGTGTGACCGTCGACGGTCGCCAGCAGTGGCGCGCTGACCTCGCACAACCGCACCCAATCACGGCGGGTCACGCCGTCGAGGCGGCTCTCGGGAACCGCGGCCATACAGCTCTCGGCGACCTCGGCCAGCTGCCGCGACCACGGCTGTTCCTCCTTGACGGTGAGGCCACCGTCCGCGAAGAAGCCTCGCCGGTCGAACGTGACCGCGGCGACCCCGGCGACGGCCGCGCCGACCTCCGCTCCGAGTTCGGCGAGCTCCGATCGGCCGAGGTCACCCCGATCGAGCACCCCGCTCAGCACCAGGCCGTCCACGTACTCGATGACCATCGCGGGCCGTCCGAGCTCATCGCCGGCGGGCACGACCAGCACGACATCCGGAACCGGCACATGCCGGCGGGCAGCGGCCATGACCCCTGCCTCGATCACCGGGTCGGTCCCTCCGAAACGCGCGACGACGCGTCCCTCGGCGAGCGTGAGCAGGCACGTCTCGTGAGAGAAGCCGCCCGCCAGCACGGACGTCGTCACGATCTTGCTGCCCAGCGCCTCCGCGATGCCCTGCATCTCCGCGATCCGCATCCGGCCAGTCAACCAGGACAGCGAGAACATCCGGCCGGCACGCACGACGCACGTGCTGAAGAACGCGTGCTGACCGCGTACGAAAAAAGCGGGTCTAGATCTTTTCGATCGGGGCGTGCCGCAGGATCAGCCACATCACCTGATCGCCGAAGTCGATCTGCGCCCGGGCCCCCGGCCCCTGCCCCTCGACCACGACCACCCGGCCCAACCCATATCGCTGGTGATTGACCCGGTCGCCGGGCGCCACTTTCGGCGTCTGCTTGAGGTCGCTGGCGGTGGCCAGTTTGCTGGCGTCGATGCCGAGCCGCTCGGCGATGCGCTGCGCCTTGGGCGTGCCCCCGGCGAAGCCACCGCCGCGCTGACGGTCCCCGCCACCGCGGCCGCCCACCCCGCCACCGGTGCCCGACCAGGACGTGTACGACCCACCGGTCCGCTCCCAGCGGACCAGCTCGGCCGGCAGCTCGTCGGTGAACCGGGACGGCGGGTTGTACTGCGGCTGGCCCCAGGCGGACCGGGTGACCGCCCGGGACAGGTAGAGCCGCTGCCGGGCGCGGGTGATCCCGACATAGGCCAACCGGCGCTCCTCCTCCAGCTCGGCGTTGTCGGACATCGCCCGCATGTGCGGGAAGACACCGTCCTCCAGGCCGGTGAGGAAGACCACCGGGAACTCCAGGCCTTTCGCCGTGTGCAGCGTCATCAGGGTGACCACGCCCTGGTGGTCGGGGTCGTCGGTGGGGATCTGGTCGGCGTCGGCGACCAGCGCGACCTGCTCGAGGAAGCCGGCCAGGGTGGCCGTCTCGTCCTCCTGCGCCTCCACCCGCTCGGTGTACTCCCGGGCCACGCTGACCAGCTCCTGAAGGTTCTCCACCCGGCCCTGGTCCTGCGGGTCGAGGCTCTCCTCCAGCTCGCTGAGCAGGCCGGAGCGCTGCAACACCGACTCCAGCACCTCCTCCGGCGGGGCGGTCACCGACAGCTCCCGCAGGTCGTCGAGCAGCTGCACGAAGTCGCCGATGCTGTTCGCCGCCCGGGTGGAGATGCCCGGGGCGTTGCGCGCGTGCCGCAGCGCCTGGCCGAACGAGATCCGGTCCCGGTTCGACAGCGCCTCGACGCAGGCCTCGGCCCGGTCGCCGATCCCGCGTTTCGGCGTGTTCAGCACCCGGCGGACGCTGACCGTGTCGTCCTCGTTCACGATCGCGCGCAGGTAGGCCAGCGCGTCGCGCACCTCCTTGCGCTCGTAGAAGCGCACCCCGCCGACCACCTTGTAGGGCAGGCCGACGCGGATGAACACCTCCTCGAACACCCGGGACTGGTTGTTGGTGCGATAGAAGACGGCCACGTCGCCGGGACGCACCTCGTGCCGGTCGGACAGCCGGTCGATCTCCCGCGCCACCCAGTCGGCCTCGGCGTGCTCGGTGTCGGCCACGTAGCCGACGATCTGCTCGCCGGCGCCCTGGTCGCTCCAGAGACGTTTGGGCTTGCGCGAGGTGTTCCGGTCGATCACCGCGTTGGCCGCGGACAGGATGGTCTGGGTGGAGCGGTAGTTCTGCTCCAGCAGGATGGTGCGGGCGTCCGGGTAGTCGCGCTCGAACTCCAGGATGTTGCGGATCGTCGCGCCGCGGAACGCGTAGATCGACTGGTCCGCGTCACCGACGACGCAGAGCTCCGACGGGTCCTCGGTGCCGACCAGTTCCCGGATCAGCGTGTACTGCGCGTGGTTGGTGTCCTGGTACTCGTCGACCAGGACGTGCCGGAACCGGCGGCGGTAGGCCTCGGCGACCAGCGGGTGCGACTGGAACAGGTGCACCACGGCCATGATGATGTCGTCGAAGTCCAGCGCGTGCGCCTCCTTGAGGCGGCGCTGATAGAGCTCGTAGGCCTCGGCGACGGCCCGCTCGTTGGGGCCCTTGGCCTTCTGCTTGAACTCCTCCGGGTCGACCAGCTCGTTCTTCAGGTTCGACACCTGGGCGGCGAGGCCGCGGGCGGTGTACCGCTTCGGGTCCAGGTCCAGCTCCCGGGCCACCATCTGCATCAGGCGGCGGGAGTCGTCCGCGTCGTAGATGGAGAAGGTGCTTTTCAGCCCGGCGTGCTCATGCTCGGCCCGCAGGATCCGGACGCAGGCCGAGTGGAACGTCGACACCCACATCAGCCGGGCGCGCGGGCCGACCAGGTGGGCCACCCGCTCCTTCATCTCGCCGGCCGCCTTGTTGGTGAACGTGATCGCGATGATCTCGCCGGGATGCACGTCCCGCTTGGCCAGCAGGTAGGCGATCCGGTGGGTGAGCACCCGGGTCTTGCCCGAGCCCGCACCGGCCACGATCAGCAGCGGCCCACCGGCGTGGGTCACCGCGTCGCGCTGCGGGCCGTTCAGCCCCACCAGCAGCGACTCCGGGTCGACGGCGGGACGCGGCGCGCGCTGCACGACGGGTGCCGGCGGGGCCACCGTGGGCAGCGCGAACAGGGCGTTGTCGGAAGGTTCTGAAGAAGGTCGCATCGCGGGAGCCAGTGTATGCCGCCCCTCCGACAGGAAATCGCACCGTGGCGGCGCGTCCATCGGTGTCCGGCAATCGACTTGTCACCGGGAAGTGGTGGCGCCCACCCCGCTGATCCACCAGGCTGATCGAGTCACATGACCGTCCACTCCGACCGAGGGATCGAATATCATGACATCTCCGCTACGGCGGCGGATCGCCGTGCCGGCGGTCGCGCTCGCCGTCGCCGGCGCGCTCAGCACGGTGCCCACCCAGTCGGCCACCGCCGCGCCACCCGCCGAGTTCGCCCCGGTGACCGCGTCGTACGGCGCCGGCAAGGGCACTGCCCTGGTCAAGGGCCAGTTCCTCAGCTACAACGACTTCCACGGCGCGATCGACCCACCCACCGGCAGCGGCGCGGTGGTCAACGCGAGCGGCACCAGCACCCCGGCCGGCGGTGTGGAGTACCTCGCGACGTACCTCAAGAAGTTGCGTGCCGAGGCCAAGGCCGAGGGGCGGCAGACCACCACGGTCGGCGCCGGTGACCTGATCGGCGCGACCCCGCTGGTCAGCGCCGCGTTCCACGACGAGCCGACGATCGAGCTGATGAACACCGTCGGCCTCCAGGTCAGCTCGGTGGGCAACCACGAGTTCGACGAGGGCGTGGCCGAGCTGATCCGGATGCAGCGCGGCGGCTGCCACCCGGTCGACGGCTGCCAGGACGGCGACGGCTTCGGCGGGGCGAAATTCAGCTACCTCGCGGCGAACACCATCGACAACAAGACCGGGCGCCCGATCCTGCCGCCGGTCGACATCAGGTTCGTCGGTGGCGTGCCGGTCGGCTTCATCGGCATGACGCTGGAGGGCACGGCCGGCATCGTGAACCCGGCCGGCATCACGAACGTGCACTTCACCGACGAGGTGGAGACGGCCAACAAGTGGAGCCGGATCCTCAAGCTGTTCGGCGTCAGGGCCCAGGTGCTGCTGCTGCACGAGGGCGGCGCGCAGGGCACCGCCACGCCCACCCCCGGCGTCTCGGACTGCGTGAACTTCTCCGGCGCCGTCGTGCCGATCGTGGCCGGGCTGAACCCGGAGATCGGCATCGTGGTGTCCGGGCACACCCACCGGTTCTACTCCTGCAAGCTGCCGAACAAGGCCGGCACCGACACCGTGGTGACCAGCGCCGGGACCAACGGCCAGCTGATCACCGACATCGACTACTCGCTGGACAAGCGCACCGGCAGGTTCGCCGAGATCACCGCGAAGAACGTGATCGTGGAGAACGGCGTGCCGGACGGCAACGGCGGCTGGAAGAAGGACGCGTCCGGCGTCTACCTGAAGAACCCGGACACCGTCGACCCGGCGGCGAAGAAGGTGGCCGACAAGTACCGCGTCGCGGTCGCCCCGATCGCCAACAAGCTGGTCGGCAGCATCTCCGGCGACATCGTGCGCACCAACAACGCGGCCGGCGAGAGCCCGCTCGGCGACGTGATCGCGGACGCCCAGCTGAAGTACACGACGAGCGCCGGCGCGCAGATCGCGCTGATGAACCCGGGTGGCATCCGGGCCGACCTGGACGCCGACCAGTCGTCCGGCGGTGAGGCCTACGGCCAGGTCACCTACGGCGAGGCGTTCACCGTGCAGCCGTTCAACAACCTGGTGACCACCGAGCCGCTCACCGGCGCGCAGCTCAAGGAGGTGCTGGAGCAGCAGTTCGCCGGCTACGCGGGCCAGAACACCACCAAGATCCTCCAGGTCTCGGCGGGCTTCACCTACACCTGGAGCGCCTCGGCTCCGCTCGGCTCCAAGGTCAGCAACCTGGCGCTGAACGGCACCCCGATCGACCCGGCCACCACGTACCGGGTCACGGTGAACAACTTCCTGGCCAACGGCGGCGACAACTTCAGCAAGCTGGTCGTCGACCCGTCGCTGGTGGTGACCGCTCCGGGCTTCGACGTCGACGCGCTGACCGCGTACCTCGGCGCCGGCACGGTCCAGCCGGGCCCGGCCAACCGCATCACCACGGTCTCCTGACCGACCGCTTCACCTCGCGGCCCGGCCTTCGCGCCGGGCCGCTTCCTTTCCTTCGGTACGCCCGCAGCGCCGCGTCCCATGGTTCGGGCGGTTTCCTTGCGGGCCGGTCCGGCAGCGGGGCATACTCGGCTCGTGATCCAGCAGGCGCGATTTTTTTACTACGGCACCGGAAGTCCGGCAGCCGTAGGTCGCCTTTGAACGACAGACCTACTTCAAGCCCCGGGCCTTCCACAGCCCGGGGCTTGTCTGCTTCCCGGGCCGGGCTGTCCGGGGCGACGAGCACCCGAGGAGCACGACATGACCGCCGACGTGATGTCCACCGACGCCGAGAAGTCCCCCAGCACCGCGACGGACCAGTCCACCGGCGCGGGCAAGCCGCTGGCCGCCGACGAGATCCGCGCCATGCGTGAGCGCATCGACGAGATCGACCAGGCCCTCATCGACCTTTGGCTGGAACGGTCCCGGCTCTCCCAGGAGGTCGGCAAGACCCGGATGGCCTCCGGCGGCACCCGCCTGGTGCTGGCCCGCGAGCGGGAGATCGTCGACCGCTTCCGCGCCGCCCTCGGCCCGGACGGCACGCAGGTCGCCCTGCTGCTGCTCCGCTCCGGCCGCGGCCCGCTGTAGGTGGGGGTGGGCTGGGCTGGCTGGCTGGGCTAGCTTTGCTTCGCTTCGCTCCGCGCACAAAACGCCTTGTAACCGGTGAGATGGGCGCGTCTTTTCCGCCGCCGCAAACCCCGCGGCGTCGGAAAAGCCGAGCCCATCTCACCGGCGGCGTTTCGTGAGAAACCTAGGGGCCTGAGCACGTTCCGGGGTTCGGTGACCACCGCGGACAGCGACGGCATCCCAGGTGCCAGGGGTGTCAAGCGGCGTGCCACGATCCCACGCCTGCCCAAGGCGCTAAGGACCAGCCGAGCAGTGTCCAGCTGGCCCTGATGGCCCTTTCCGGGAGTGGGATAGGGCGCTGGAGACCAGCCGAGCAGTATCGGGCTGGCCCTGACGGCCCTACCCAGCAACGGGACAGGGCGCTGGACGCCAGCCGAGCAGTATCGGGCTGGCCCTGACGGCCCTAACCAGCAACGGAACAGGGCGCTGGACGCCAGCCGAGCAGTATCGGGCTGGCCCTGACGGCCCTAACCAGCAACGGAACAGGGCGCTGGACGCCAGCCGAGCAGTATCGGGCTGGCCCTGACGGCCCTACCCAGCAACGGAACAGGGCGCTGGACGCCAGCCAAGCAGTATCGGGCTGGCCCTGACGGCCCTAACCAGCAACGGAACAGGGCGCTGGACGCCAGCCAAGCAGTATCGGGCTGGCCCTGACGGCCCTACCCAGCAACGGAACAGGGCGCTGGAGGCCAGCCGAGCAGCATCGGGCTGGCCCTGACGGCCCTATCCGGGCACGGGATAGGGCGCTGGGGGCCAGCTGGGGAGTGTCGGGCTGGGCGTGGTGGCCCTATTCGGGGGTGGGATAGGGCGCTGGGGGGCAGCTGGGGGTTGATCTCCGGAACCAACCGCGGGCAGTGAAGGGTGGGCTGATTGTTTTGGACGCGCCAGCGGCCAGATCAGGCCGCCCGGCCCGCGCGGGAGCATGCGATCTGTACCCCGGCGGACCTGCGTGAATGAAGATTTTGCACTTGAATGTGGTCTTTGATTTTGGTGTCGCCCGGCGGATTTGCGCTGGACGGCAAAAGGCCGGGCCGACAACGGCCCGGCCTTTCCTCGCGAATCAGCGGCCGTGCACGACGTCGCGGATCTCCGCGAAGTGGCATGCGCTGGGGTGCGGGGAGCGGTCGCGGATCTGGAGCAGCGGCTCCTGCTGCGCGCAGATCTCCGCGGCCTTCCAGCACCGGGTGCGGAACCGGCAGCCCGAGGGCGGGTTGGCCGGCGACGGGACGTCACCCTCCAGCACGATCTGGTCGCGGTGGCCGCGCAGGCGCGGGTCCGGGACCGGCACGGCGGAGAGCAGCGCCTGCGTGTACGGGTGCGTCGGCTGCTCGTAGATCGCCTGGTCGTGACCCGTCTCGATGACCTTGCCGAGGTACATCACGGCGACCCGGTCGGAGATGTGCCGGACCACCGACAGGTCGTGCGCGATGAAGATGTACGACAGGCCGAACTCGTTCTGGAGGCGCTCCAGCAGGTTGATCACCTGCGCCTGGATGGACACGTCCAGCGCCGACACCGGCTCGTCGCAGACGATGATCTCCGGCTTGAGCGCGAGCGCCCGGGCGATGCCGATGCGCTGGCGCTGACCGCCGGAGAACTGGTGCGGGTACCGGTTGATGTGGTCGGGGTTGAGACCGACCGTGTCCAGCAGGTCCTGCACCGCGCGCTGCCGGCCGCCCTTCGGAACCACCTCGGGGTGGATCGTGAACGGCTCCCCGATGATGTCGCCGACCGTCATGCGCGGGTTCAGCGACGTGTACGGGTCCTGCAACACCATCTGGATGTTCCGCCGGGCCCGGCGCAGCGCCGAACCCTTCAGCTTCACCATGTCCTGGCCGCGCACGTTGATCGAGCCGGCGGTCGGTTTCTCCAGGCCCACCAGCAGCTTGGCCAGCGTCGACTTGCCACAGCCGGACTCGCCGACGACGCCCAGGGTCTCGCCCCGGCGCAGGTGGATGTCGACACCGTCGACCGCCCGGACCGCGCCGACCTTGCTCTTGAAGACGATGCCCTGGGTGATCGGGAAGTGCTTGACCAGACCCTTGGTCTCGAGGACGACGTCACTCACCGATGACCTCCCGGAAGAAGTGGCAGCGGGCCGTGCGCTGCGGCGCCACGGCGTACGCGGGCGGCGGCGGATCCTGCCGGCAGGCGTCCCGGGCGTACGCGCACCGCGGGTTGAACGCGCAACCACGCGGGATGTCGGTCAGCGCCGGAGGCAGGCCCCGGATGACGCTGAGCTGCTGCCCCTTCATGTCGAGCCGGGGAATCGACTCGAGCAGGGCCCGGGTGTACGGGTGCGCCGGCCGGGAGTAGATGTCGTAGACACCCGCCTCCTCGACCACCTTGCCCGCGTACATCACCGAGATCCGGTCGGCCACGTCGGCGACCACGCCCATGTCGTGCGTGATCAGGATGAGGCCCATGTTGCGCTGCCGCTGCAGGTCCGCGAGCAGGCCCATGATCTGCGCCTGCACGGTGACGTCGAGCGCCGTGGTGGGCTCGTCGGCGATCAGCACCTCGGGGTCGAGCGCCAGCGCCATGGCGATCATGACGCGCTGCCGCATACCACCCGAGAACTGGTGCGGGTAGTCGTCGACCCGGGTCCGGGCGGCCGGGATCTTGACCTGCTCCAGCAGGTCGATCGACCGCTTCTTGGCGTCCGCCCGGGACATCCCCCGGTGCTTGCGGAACAGCTCGCTGAGCTGGAAACCGACCGTGTAGACCGGGTTCAGCGCGGAGAGCGCGTCCTGGAAGATCATCGCGATCTTGTTGGCCCGGACCTTGCGGCGGTCGTCCTCCTTGAGCTTCAGGAGGTCGACGCCGCGGTACCGGATCTCGCCCTGCGTGATGTAGCCGGGCGGGGTGTCCAGGATGCCCATGATGGCCTGCGCGGTCACCGACTTGCCACAGCCGGACTCGCCCAGGATGGCGAGGGACTCGCCCGGGGAGAGCCGGAAGTTCGCGCCGTTGACGGCCTTGGCCACGCCGTACTGGGTGCGGAACTCGACGTGCAGATCGGTCACGTCGAGCAGGGGTGCGCGCGGGTCGACGCCCGGTAGGACGTCCAGTTGCGCCTTGATATCAGTCACAGGGTCACCGCAACTTCGGGTCGAAGGCGTCGCGGATGGCGTCGCCGAGCATGATGAACGCGAGCACCGTCACGGCGAGGAAGATCGCCGGCCAGACCAGCGGCCACGGCTGGGTGCGGGCGAACTGGGTGCCCTCGGAGATCATGATGCCCCAGCTGATCGCGCCGTTCTTCAGACCGACGCCGAGGAACGACAGGGTCGCCTCGCTGGAGATGTTGATGCCGAGGAGCAGGGTCAGCATGACGATGTAGGACGCGATGGAGTTCGGCAGGATGTGCTTGAGCATCAACCGGCTCGGCTTGGCGCCCAGCATCCGGGCGGCCGCCACGTAGTCCTGCTGCTTCGCCGAGATGACCGCGGACCGCATGACACGGGCCCCGGAGGTCCAGGTCAGCAGGCCCAGGGTCAGCGTCACCGCGAGCACACCGTCGGACTGGGGGTCGGACCCGAGCCGGCGGGACAGCACGATGCCGGCCAGCAGGAACGGGACACCCAGCATGATGTCGATGATCCGGGACAGGACCGCGTCCGTCGCACCGCCGAAGTAGCCGGCGGCCAGACCGAAGATCAGGCCGATGATGCCGGAGATCGCGGTGGAGAGCACCCCGATCTTGATCGAGTTCCAGGCGCCGTTGACGATCTTGGCGTAGATGTCGCAGCCCTGGAAGTCGTACCCGAACAGGGCGTTGCCGCTCGGGCCCTTGAACTGGTTCGCCAGCGTGCAGGCGCCCGGGTCGGCCGTGGTGAACAGCGACGGGAACAGCGCCATCACCAGGACGAAGGCCACCAGCACGACGGCCACCCAGAAGATCTTGCGCTTGCGCAGATCCGCCCAGGCGTCGCCGGCCAGACTCCGCGGCTTGTCCTTCTTGACCGGGCCGTGCGGGACGTTCGGCTGACCGCCCGGCAGCTCGGCCTCGGTCACGGTGTTCAAGTCACTCATAGCGGATCCTGGGGTCGAGGGCGGCGTACAGCAGGTCGACGAGCAGGTTGATGAACAGAACGAGGATCACCAAGATGCTCACGAAACCGACCACGAGCGGGCCGTCCTCGGTCCGGATCGCGCGGGCCAGGTTGAAGCCGACACCCGGGATGTTGAAGACGTGCTCGGTCACGATGGCGCCGGACAGCAGCGTTCCCAGGTCGACACCGATCAGGGTGACCACCGGGATGAGCGAGTTGCGCATGACATGCACCCAGATGACGCGCATCCGGTTGAGGCCCTTGGCCCGAGCGGTCCGGACGTAGTCGGCGCGGAGGTTCTCCACGACCGAGGTCCGGGTTACCCGCATCTCCGGGGCGATCACGATGCAGGCCAGCACGATCGCCGGTAAAAGCAGTTGCCAGAGGGTCGCGTCCCGTGTTGCGGTAGGTGAGAACCACCCCAACTGAATACCGAAGATGAGCTGAGCCAGCGGCGCGATCACGACGATCGGCATGGCGAGGAGGACCAGCGTGACGACGAGGGAGACGTTGTCGAACAGGCCACCCCGCTTGAGGGCGGAGTAAACGCCCACGGTGATCGAGAAGGCCACCGCGATGATCATGGCGATGATGGCGAGCTTGATGGTCACCGGCCAGGCGTCGGCCATCATGTCGGCGATCTTGCGGCCGGTCATCGAGGTACCGAAGTCCCCGGTCAGCACGCCCTTGATGTAGTACCAGTACTGCATGAAGAAACCTTCATCCAGGTGGTACCGCTCGGTCAGCGCGATGCGCTGACTCTCGGAGATGGGTCGTTCGCCAACCAACGCCTGGATGGGGTCGGTCTGGTTGGCGAACATCAGCGCGAATACCAGGAAGGTCGCACCGAAGAAGGTGAGGACCATCTGTAGTAAGCGCCGCACGATGTAGCGGAACATACGGGTTTAGCCTCTTCCGCGGAAGAGCGCCGGCCTCGTGAGCACGGCGACATGAGGTAGGGGTAACACAGTGGTGGCGCCACGGTTTCACATTCTCCGTGACGCCACCACTGGTCTAGCGGTCAGATCAGCCGACAACTTCGATCTTGTAGATGTCAACCCGCTGGAACAGGTCGACGTTCACGTTGTTGACCTTGGTCGAGTAACCGAACACGTTCTGGCCGACACGCAGCGGGATGACCGGCATGTCCTTGGCCAGGATGTCCTCGGCGGCCTGCCACTTGGCGATGGCCTGCTCCGTGGTCGCCGCCTCGGAGCCCTCCTTGACCAGGTTGTCGAAGGTCGGGTTGCTGTACCCGTAGTAGTTGGAGGAACCGTCGGTGCTGTACAGCGGGCCGAGGTAGTTCTCCATCAGCGGGTAGTCCATGATCCAGCCGAGGCGGATCAGGCCGACCGGCTGCTTCTTCTCCACCTTGGTCAGCAGGTCGGCGAACTTCGGCTCCTCGCCGCCGACGCAGTTGATGCCCAGGGAAGCCTTGATCTGGTTGCACGTCGCGTCCACCCACGCCTTGTGGTTGCCGTCGACGTTGTACGTGATCTTGATTTCCTTGGGACCCTTGGCCGCCTCGTACAGCTTCTTGGCCTCGGTCGGGTTGTACTCACAGTTCGCGCCACAGGAGTTCGGGCGGTAGCCCGCGACGACCGGGGAGACGAACGAGGTGGCCGGCGACTGCGAACCCAGGAAGATCTGGTCGGTGATCTCCTGGCGGTTGATCGCCATCGAGATCGCCCGGCGGACGTCGACGTTCTGGAACTCCTTCTGGAACGTCGGGAAACCGACGAACTGGAAGACGGAGTTCGGGCTCTTCTTGAACCGGTCACCCAGGTCGGCCGAGGCCTTGGCCAGGCTCTCGATCGGGATGGTGGTCTGCACGTCGACGGTGCCCGAGATCAGGTCGGCGTACTCGGCCTGCTGGTCCTGGTAGATCTTCCAGGTGATGCCGTCGACCTTGGGAACGGTGCCCTTGAAGTCGGCGACCTTCTCCACGACGATCTGCGAGTCGTGCTCCCACTTGCCCTTCAGCTTGAAGGGGCCGTTACCGATGATGGCGTCCTCGAAGCCGTCGGCGATGACGCCGTCCGACGAGAAGGCGGCCTTCGGCAGCGGGTAGAAGGCGGTGTAGCCCATGACGGACTGCCAGCCGGCGAACGGCGCCGACAGGGTCACCTTGAAGGTGGTGTCGTCCACCTTCTCCAGACCGGTCAGCTTCTTCGCCTTGGGCTCGGGGGCCTTCTGCGGGCCCTCCTCGCCATCCGGGTCCTTGGACTGCAGGTCCGCGTAGCCCTTGATGCGCTCGAAGAAGTACGACGCGCCCTGGCCGTTCGGGCCGTAGGCGCCGTAGTTCCAGGCGTTGATGTAGTTGTCCGAGGTAACCGGCTCGCCGTTACTGAACGTGAAGCCGGACTTCAGCTTGATGGTCCAGACGGTGTTCTTCGCGTCCGGGGTGATCGACTCAGCGGCGACCGGAACCGGCTGGTTCTGCGCGTCGAAGTCGACCAGGGGGTAGAACAGCGAGGCGAGCACCTCGGCACCGTTGGACTCGGTAGCGTTGGAGGGAATCAGGTGCTGCGGTTCGCCGATACCGATAACGACCGTATTCGAAGTGGTGTCCGAGCCTTCCGACCCGCCACCACCGCAACCGGCGGCCAACAAGGCGATGGCGGTCGCACCGACCGCCATCTTCCATGGGCTTTTCCCAGGCATGGGAGTGCCTCCTTCAGGGGCGCTCACGAGGGGTTGTGTGAGTAGCTGCCACTGTGACACAGGGGCACTGAAACCAAAGAGCGCCGTTATCAAGCCGATATTAGCCGTTTACGTCCGTACGCACGGCCAAAGATCGTTCTTTCGGCTGATTCGACGGGTCTGAGCTGCGCGTACTCCCCCCAGTGGCCGAACGTACACCCAGCGCAGCCGTTCGTGCGAACTTCCGTGACGCTCGGTGGATGCCGCTCACACCAGCCGGCGGTCGGCAGCCCAGCGTGACAACTCGTAGCGGTTGCTCATCTGAAGTTTGCGCAGCACGTTGGAGACGTGGGTCTCGACCGTCTTGATCGAGATGTACAGCTCCTTGGCGATCTCCTTGTACGCGTACCCCCGCGCGAGCAGCCGCAGCACCTCCCGCTCCCGGTTGGTCAGCTGGTCCAGCTCGGGGTCGGCGACCGGCACGTCCGGCCGGGAGGCGAACGCGTCCAGCACGAACCCGGCCAGCCGGGGGCTGAACACCGCGTCCCCGTCGGCCACCCGGCGCACCGCGGCGGCCAGCTCGTCCGGCGAGATGGTCTTGGTGACGTAGCCCCGGGCGCCGGCCCGGATCAGGCCGATCACGTCCTCGGCCGCGTCCGAGACGGACAGCGCCAGGAACTTGACCTGCGGGTGGGTGCGCCGGATGCTCTCCAGCACCGCGCGCCCGCCGCCGTCCGGCATGTGCACGTCGAGCAGCACCACGTCGGGCTGGATGGCGCCGATCCGGCTGATCGCCTCGGCCACCGTGCTGGCCTCGCCCACCACCTCGACGTGCTGGCCCAGCTCGGCGCGCACCCCGGCGCGGAACATCGCGTGGTCGTCGACCAGGAAGACGGTCAGCCGGCCGGCCGACTGGGTCACGGGCTCGGTCATCGTGCTGACTCCTTACCGGCGGTCACGCTCTCCCGGGAGACCGGGAGGGTGAGACGCACTTCCGTACCGTTGCCGACGCCGCTGCGGATCTCCGCGCGCCCGCCGTGGCGCTGCATGCGCCCGATGATCGAACCACGTACCCCGTGCCGTGTCTCGGCCACACCGCTCAGCTCGAACCCGGCGCCGCGGTCCCGGACGAAGACGCTCAGCTCGTCCGGCTCCACCTCGGCGTAGAGCGACACGGTCTGCACCCCGGCGTGCCGGGCCGCGTTGACCAGCGCCTCGCGCGCCGCGGCGACCAGGGCGGCCACCCGCTCGTCGCACTGGGTGTCGCCGACCACCACCGCCTCCACGCTGATCGCGTAGGTGTCCTCGACCTCGGCGGCGGCCTGCTCCAGCGCGGCGGAGAACCGCTCGGTCGGCGAGGCGGTCGGCTTGTAGAGCCAGTTGCGCAGGCTGCGCTCCTGGCCGCGGGCCAGCCGCTGCACCTCCTTGATGTCCGCCGAGTTGCGCTGGATCAGGGCCAGCGTGTGCAGCACCTGATCGTGGATCATCGCGGCCACCTCGGCCCGCTCCTGCTCCCGGATCCGGCCCTCGCGCTCGGCGCGCAGCTGGCCGAAGGTGCGCCAGACCAGCGGCGCCACCACCACGCCGACGCCGAGCAGGCCGACCAGCGCGAAGATCATGCCGTTCAGCACCGAGGAGAGCGAGCCGGCCGGCGAGTAGATCGCGACCACGCCGATCACCCCGATGGAGACCAGCACGCCGCCGCCGACGAAGCGGAGCATGAACGAGCGCCGGTCGGTCTCGCCGACGATCGCGGCCATCCAGCCGGACTTCCCGTTCGCGTCGGTCCACTGCTCGCGGCGGCTCGGATCGGACTGGTGCCAGATCACCCCGGCGCCGACCGCGACCACCGCGATCATCCAGCCCACCGTGGTGGCCACCTGGTCACCGAAGACCAGCGCCTGGAGCAGCACCACCCCCAGGCCGATCGCCGCGAACGGGACCAGCGCGGCGAAGTCGCGGCGGGTGTGCTGCTCGTCGTTGCGCGCCTCCTGCGGGAGCACCGCCCAGTAGGCGGCGTAGAGCAGCAGGCCGAGAGCGTTGAAGCCGAGCAGGACCACGAGGCTGATGCGCACCGCGATGACCGGCACACCCAGGTGGCGGGCCAGCCCCGAGGCGACACCGGCCACGATCCGGTGCTCGCGAGGGCGATACAACCGGCGTGGTTGCGGCGGGGCGGCGGCGGTAGTCACCCTCAAATCGTCACACGTACGGCAAGCCCCGGCCACGGGGAACTTCCCCGGTACCGGCCCGCCCGGATCTCAGGGTGGCCTCAGGGTCGGCGCCTGAGGCGACTCGGGCGTTCCCGGCCTCAGGATCGAAGGCATGAACGACGAAGCTGCTGAACCCCGTACCCCGGGTACCGGTCCAGAGGGCGGGCCGGCACCTTCCGCTCCCCCGCCGGGGGCCAATGTTCCGCCGTGGCTCTCCGCGGCGGGCGCCGCGTTCGCCCGGCAGCAACTGGTCCGCCCGCGGGAGGGCCGGTACATCGCCGGCGTCTGCGGCGCGCTGGCCCGGCGCACCAACACCGACCCGGTGCTCTGGCGGGTGCTGCTCGCCGTGCTCGGCGTGCTCGGCGGCGCCGGCGTGCTGTTCTACCTGATCGGCTGGCTGATCATCCCGTCCGAGGGCGACTCCGCCTCGCCGGTCGAGTCGCTGCTCGGCAAGGGCCACTCCGGGATGTCGCCGCTCTCCGTGGTGCTGCTCGGCAGCGCGGCGCTGCTCACCTTCTCGTTCGTGGTCAGCGACGGCGCCCGGGCCAGCATGCTCGCGGCCGCGGTCCTGGTCGGCGCGTTCCTGCTGATCAAGCGAGGTGCGCCGGCCGGTGCCTTTCCGCCGCCCCCGGCGGCGGCGCCACCTACCGGTCCGGCGCCGGCCCCGTCGTCCGAGGAGCCCACGATGGCGTTCACTGCCCCGGCCCCGGCCGCACCGGCCGGCGAACCGGTGACCCCGCCGGCCCCGCCGCCCTACGAGCCGCCGCGCTGGACCCCGCCGGCCGAGTCGGGGTACCGGCCGCCGTTCGCGCCGCACGGCCCGTTCGCCGGGCACGGGCACGTCCCGCACCCGCCGCACCCGCCGCACACCCCGCGGCCGCCGAAACCGCCCAAGCCGCCGAAGGAGCGCTCGATCCTGGGCCGGCTCACCTTCTTCGCGCTGATCATGGTGGTCGGCGTGCTGGCCGCGCTGGACATGGCCGGCGTCCGCGTGGCGGTCTCCGCGTACTTCGCCGCCGCCCTGGTCACCATCGCGCTCGGCCTGCTGGTCGGCGCCTGGTTCGGCCGGGCCCGGGGGCTGATCTTCCTGGCCTTCCTGACCACTGTCGGTCTGGTGGTCTCCACCGGCACCGAGCGCTGGGGCAGTGAGTTCCGGGACAGCGTCTACCGGCCGGCCAGCCTGGCCGAGGTCGCCGACTCCTACGAGTTCACCCTCGGCAACGTCACCCTCGACCTGCGCGGGGTGGACTTCACCGGCGCCGAGCAGACCACCGCGGTCACCATGAAGGTGGGCCAGCTGCGGGTCCTGCTGCCGGACGAGGTGGACACCACGGCACAGATCCGGGTCGGTGGCCGCGCCGAGGTCTTCGGCCAGGAGTACAGCGGCAACGAGGCACAGTCGAAGTCGATCACCGACGTCGGACGGGACGGGACCGGCGGCGGCCAGCTCCACCTCGACCTGCGGCTCGACACCGGAAACCTGGAGGTACTGCGATGAAACCGCATCGCCTGGACGGCGTCTCGCTGACCTTCGGCCTGCTCTTCCTGCTGATCGCGATCTGGTGGGCGGTCTCCCAGGTGGTCACCCTGCACCTGCCCGCGCTGGGCTGGACGGTGGCCGGCGGACTGATCCTGTTCGGCATGATCGGCCTGCTCGGAGCGATCAGTTCCGGACGCCGGGAGCAGCCGGCTCCTCCGGTCGCGGAGCCGGTCAAGGTCCCGAGCACCCCCGGTGACCTGCCGCCGGAGATGCACGCCTCGATCGTCCAGGAGCTCCTGGAGGACCCGGGCAGCCGCTTCCAGAAGGAGCACCCGGACGCCGACCGGCAGCCGGAGAAGTGACCGATGCCCCGCCCACGGGCCACCGCTCGCGGGCGGGGCAATATGCTCGCTGAATGACCCCGTTTCCCGCCGTGTCCGCCACGCCCGTTCCGGCCGTGGGAGCCCGGGCCGCTCGTGCCCTGACCGCCGAGTTCGCCCGGCAGAACGCGGCCACCACCGCCCTGCTGATCGGCGCCGACCACGCCTCCGCCGTGGTGGCCGCCGCCGTCGAGGCTCTCCTGCCCGGCGACACGCTGGTCCTGGTGGCCGGCGAGCACAGCAGCGCCGACCTGCTCCGCGGCCACATCACCGGCCTGGGCAGCTGGGTGGCCGACCGGGTGAAGATCGTCGAGTCCCTGGACGAGGCGCCCTCCGCCGACGTGGTGATCGTCGGTGAGCCGCTGACCGGCACCGCCGAGGACACCCGCGGCCTCATCGACAAGCTGGCGAAACACCTCGCCGACGGCGCCGTGCTGAGCATCGCCGCCCCGGCCGGCCCGGGCCGCACCCAGGGTGCCGCGGCCGAGCTGTTCCGGCAGGGCTCGCTCTTCGGTGTCGGCTCCGACCTGGTGGTCCGCAACCAGCCGCCGCTGCGCGTGCACAAGCTGCGCTTCACCCCGGCCGACGTGTCCACGGCCGCCGGCCTGGCCCCGGCCTACCGCTCCTCCAGCGTCCCGCTGACCCGTGGCATGCACATCGACTCGAACGGCGTCGCCGCCGCCGGCATCGCGCTCGGCCTGGCCGCGCTGGCCCGCCGCGCCCGGCCGCAGTCCAAGCTGTGGCTGATCCCGGCGCTGGCCGCCGCCCCGGTCGCGGCGTTCTTCCGCGACCCGGAGCGGGACGTGCCCACCGACGCGTCCGCCGTGGTCGCCGCCGCCGACGGCAAGGTGCTCTCGGTCGAGCGGATGCACGACGACCGTTTCGGCCCGGGCGAGTTCCTCCGCGTCGCGGTCTTCCTCTCCGTCTTCGACGTGCACGTCAACCGCTCGCCGGTCGCCGGCCGGGTCGCCGACTACTTCGTCGAGGAGGGCGGCTTCGCGAACGCGGCGACCGCCGCCGCCGAGCACAACGTCGCGGCCTACACGGTCCTGGACACCGATCACGGCACCGTCGCGGTGGCCCAGCGCACCGGCCTGATCGCCCGCCGCATCGTCCAGCGCGCGCCGGTCGGCACCCTGCTGGCCAAGGGCGAGCGCTACGGCCTGATCCGCTTCGGCTCGCGCACCGACGTCTACCTGCCGGCCGACAAGGTCGACGCCCTGGTCAGCGTCGGCGAGCGAGTCGTCGGCGGATCGACGGTCATCGCGCGCTGGAAGTAGGCCGGGCGCGCTCCGCGTCCTCGATCCACGAGCTTTATTTACGCAGGTCCGCGCGGGTGCAGATCGCATGCTCCCGCGCGGGCCGGGCCCCGGCGTTTTGCCGCGGCGCGAAGCACCCGTCATTGCCCGCGGGTGGTTCCGGAGATCAACCCCGGCCCGCGGCAGCGGACGGAACGGGCGTTGCCAGGCATTCATCCCGACATCGAATACCGCTGCTCCGGGCGGGCGGGACAGGTAACGAGAGTCGTGGGCACGAGCGGCTGGTCGTACCGAAAGGCTGGCGGCCGAGAGTCATGAGCGGTCGCAAGCGGGAGGCGGCCGGACATGCGGAAGGCCGCCTCCGAGGAGGCGGCCTCTGCGGTGGAGCGGACGTCAGGCGCGCTTGGCGCGGACCCACAGGATCGGGCCGCTGACCAGGTATGTCGCGACGACCAGGACGAACGTCATCTTCGAATCGACCAGGGCGCCGACGATCGGGAGCACCCAGAGCCACGGCGGGAGCTTCACGATGCGGGCCAGCTTCGCGTAAGGGAAGCTGGACACCATCGCGAAGGCCAGCAACGCGACGCCGGCCAGGACGGCCATGCCGGGGAGCGGCAGGCCGATCAGCACGGCCAGGGCGAGGACCGCGGCGACCATCGTGGTGGGCACGCCGCAGAAGAACCGGCCGTCTTTCGGCGAGACGTTGAAGCGGGCCAGCCGGATCGCGGCGCAACCGGCCACCAGGGCGCAGGCCACCGCGGCGGCCGACTGGGGCGCCTTGTCGGCCAGCGAGGCGTAGACCACGACCGGCGCGGCCAGGCCGAACGAGCACATGTCGACGAGCGAGTCCATCTGGGCGCCGAACGGGCTGGCGACCCCGAGCTTGCGGGCCAGCGCGCCGTCGAGGCCGTCGAAGACCACGCAGGCGACCAGGCACGCGGCCGCGACCTCGACCCGGCCGGCCATGGCCAGGAAGATGGCCAGCAGGCCGAGCCCGAGGCTGCTCAGGGTGCAGGCGTTGACCAGGGCGAATCGGGCACGGCGTGCCATCGTCTGCTCACCGGGGAGCAGCGGGATGGTGGCCGGCACGGCCTGGTCGTCGAAGGTGGCAGACGTGTCCAGCGGAACTCCGGGGGCGGGAATCGTGCGGCTCAGCCCCGGCTCCAGCCCGGTGTAAAGCACCTCGGCTCGGGTCGCGGTGGCGGCCCGGCTCGTCTCGGCTGAGCGGCGACCCACGCGAACCAGCAAGGCCTGCCGGGCGAGGGACCCGCCGCGGCGTATGCGACCAGCCCAACGACGTCCGGCGGGACGGGGACTATCCGTCGACCGACGCCGGCGCCAAGGGGTACTCGGCACGTGCTTCCTCCATGGAGTTCGTGGTCACCGGCGTCTTCCTTGAGCCCGGCGAAATTGCGGGTTACACCATCGCACAGCGCGGCGGCCTTGGCGAGAGTTCATCTGGTTGCGCTGTGTGACGGGCCGCTTCGCGTCTTACCTGTAACGACGTAGCCGTCGCGTTATTCCTCCGGACGATTTTAGCCCGCGTCCGCGAGTGACTCCTGGGCCAGTTCGGTCAGCGGCAGTTCGGCGACCTCAGCGGGGGTGAACCAGGACGCCCGGTCGGTGGATCCGCCGGCCGCCTCGGTGACCGTGGCGGGGACCGGATCGTCCACGCGTACGCGGTACACCACCCGGATCACGTGCCAGTCCATCGGGACCCCCTCGGGACCGAGGGCGGCCGGGTCGTAGCGGTGCCCGACGCTGATCAGCCCGTCCAGCCGGCCGATCTGCGAGGTCTCCTCGTAGAGCTCGCGGATCAGGGCCTGCTCCGGGGTCTCGCCGTAGTCGGTGCCCCCGCCGGGCAGGTGCCAGCGGCCGCCACCCGGGAAGCCCTCGCTGATCCGGGCCAGCAGGATCCGCCCGTCCGGGTCGGTGACCAGCCCGTACGCCCCGAAGCGCTGCACCGGGCCGGTCCGGTGCACCGGCTCGTCGTCGACCGGCGCCTCGGCGGGCGCGGCGAACGGGACACCCAGCGCCCGCGCGGTGAACGGCAGCAGCGGCAGGCCGGCCACCGCGGCGGACGGCACCCACTCGGCCAGGTCGGTGGTGCCGTCCGTCTCCGGGCGCAGCTCACCGCCGGTGATCGTGACGTCGTAGAAGATCCGGTCGGTGTGCTCGGCCGGCCCGTCCGGATGGGCGACGACGTCGGCGGTCACGCCCCGGACACCGGTGACGCCGACGGTCAGGCCGGTCTCCTCGGCGAACTCCCGGACGACCGCGTCGGCCGGGTGCTCGCCGTGCTCCACCCCACCGCCGGGCAGCGACCAGACACCCGGGTACGAGCTGAGGTCCGATCCGCGGGTGAGCAGGACGCTGCCGTCGGCGGCACGGCACACGCCGTACGCCGCCACCCTCCTGATCTTCACGGGCCCTAGATTAGCCCGGCCGCCCGGAGCGCGTCGGCTGTCACCTCGGTGAGCTGGTCGGGGGCGAGCGCGGCGACGTCCTTGAGTGGCATCCAGCGGGCGTCGTCGGTGGATCCGCCGACGTCGTGGATGGTCACCTCGGTGGGGTGGTCCACCACGACCCGGTAGAACGCGCGGACGCCGTGCCAGTCGATCGGGTAGCCCTCCGGGCCCAGCGAGGCGGCGTCGCGGTGGCTGGCCACGCCGAGCAGCTCGATGATCCGGCCCTGCTGCCCGGTCTCCTCGACCAGCTCGCGGATCAGCGCCGGGCCGGGCTGCTCGCCGTAGTCGGTGCCGCCGCCGGGCAGGTGCCAGCGGCCACCGCCGGGGTAACCCGGGGCGATCCGGGTGAGCAGCAGGTTGTCGTGCGGGTCGGTGGCGATCGCGTACGCCGCGAAGCGCTGCGCCCGGTGCAGCCCGTCCGGCCCCTCGTAGGCATAGAAGGACGGGAAGGTCGGCGGCACGTCGGGGCGCAGGTCGGCGGAGGCGGCGCTGAGCCCGAGCGCCTCGGCGGCGAACGGGCGCAGTTTCAGCCGCTCGGCCTCGTCCAGGGTGTGCCAGCGCGCCAGGTCGGTGGGGTGGCCGACCCGGTCGATGAGGTTGCCGCCGCGGACCGACACGGAGTAGATCAGCCGGTCGGTGTGGATGGTGACGCCTCGGTGCGGCAGCGAGCGCATGTCGGCCAGGACGTCACGCAGCCCGGTGACCGCGACGGAGAGGCCGGTCTCCGCCGCGGTCTCGCGGACGACGGTGTGGTTGGGATCTTCGCCGTGGTCGACGGCGCCGCCGGGCAGCGACCAGACTCCGGGGGTCCCGGATTTGGCCGATGCCCGGACCAGGAGGACGCGGCCCTCGTCGTCGGTCGCGACGGCGTAGGCGGCGATCCTGCGGAGCGGTTCCAGTGCGGGGGTCACGAAGCGGCATTCTGCCCGGATTATGTTACTAATCCAGGCCGACTGTCGGGTTCCTGACAGTTGAATCGCGCTAAGTAACCGCAGCTCAGGGCAGATTTAGCCGCCCTGGGCGATTGATCCACTACTGGGCGTCACTCCCACTCGATGGTGCCCGGCGGCTTGCTCGTGACGTCCAGCACCACCCGGTTAATCTCCCGGACCTCGTTGGTGATCCGGTTCGAGATCGTGGCAATCACGTCGTACGGCAAGCGGGACCAGTCGGCGGTCATCGCGTCCTCCGAGGAGACCGGGCGCAGCACCACCGGGTGGCCGTAGGTGCGGCCGTCGCCCTGCACGCCGACGCTGCGCACGTCGGCCAGCAGGACCACCGGGAACTGCCAGACGTCGCGGTCGAGACCGGCGGCGGTCAGCTCCTCACGGGCGATCAGGTCGGCCTGGCGCAGGATGTCCAGCCGATCCCGGTCGACCGCGCCGATGATCCGGATGGCCAGGCCGGGACCCGGGAACGGGTGCCGCTGGACCATCGCCTCGGGCAGGCCGAGCTCGGCGCCGAGCGCGCGCACCTCGTCCTTGAACAGCGTGCGCAGCGGCTCGATCAGCGCGAACTGGAGGTCGTCGGGGAGACCGCCGACGTTGTGGTGCGACTTGATGTTGGCCGTGCCGGTGCCGCCGCCGGACTCCACCACGTCCGGGTACAGGGTGCCCTGCACCAGGAACTCGATGTGCCGCTCGGCGTCCAGGTCACGGGCCGCGGCCTCGAACGTCCGGATGAACTCGCGGCCGATGATCTTCCGCTTCTGCTCCGGGTCGGTGACGTCCTTGAGGTGCCCGAGGAACTGCTCCTCCGCGTCGACGACCACGAGCCGGATGCCGGTGGCGGCGACGTAGTCCTTCTCCACCTGCTCGCGCTCGCCCGCGCGCAGCAGGCCGTGGTCGACGAAGACGCAGGTGAGCTGGTCGCCGATCGCCTTGTGCACCAGGGCCGCGGCGACCGCCGAGTCGACGCCGCCGGAGAGACCGCAGATGACCTGCTTGTCCCCCACCTGCTCGCGGATCAGGGCGACCTGGTCCTCGATGATGTTGCCGGGCGTCCAGGTGGGCTCGATGCCGGCGATGTCGTACAGAAAGCGCTTGAGCATCTCCTGGCCCTGCTCGGTGTGCGCCACCTCGGGGTGGAACTGCACGCCGGCCCGCTTGGCGGTGAGGTCCTCGAAGGCGGCGACCGGGGCGCCCGGGGTGGACGCGGTGACCGCGAAGCCGGCCGGGGCCACCGCGACGCTGTCGCCGTGGCTCATCCAGACCGGCAGGTCGGCCGGGAGGTCGCGGAGCAGGGTGCCGCCCTGGGCGGCGAGCAGGGTCCGCCCGTACTCCCGGGAGCCGGTGTGCGCGACGGTGCCGCCGAGCGCCTGGGCCATCGCCTGGAAGCCGTAGCAGATGCCGAAGACCGGCACGTCGCTGTCGAAAAGCCCGGCCTCGAGCGTGGGCGCGCCCGGCTCGTAGACGCTGGACGGGCCGCCGGACAGGATGATCGCGGCGGGGTTCTTGGCCAGCATCTCGGCCACCGGCATCGAGTGCGGGACGATCTCGGAGTAGACGCGGGCCTCACGGACCCGGCGGGCGATCAGCTGGGCGTACTGGGCGCCGAAGTCGACGACGAGGACGGGACGCGGGGTACTCACCCGGCGAGTTTACCGACGGCCGCCGGGGCCGAATGCGATGAGGGGCCGGTCGTCACCGACCGGCCCCTCGATGTCGCGCAGCGTCAGGCGCGGGTGTACGTACGGATGGAGCTCGTCGTGTAGTTGCCCGCCTTGTCGTACACGCGGACCTTGACCTTCATGGTCTTCTTCTGCTTGCTGACCTTGAAGGTCAGCTTGTAGCCGGCCTTGTAGTCGGTCGCCACCACCTTGCCGTTGACCAGCAGCTGGACCTTGCTGATCCCGGAGGCGTCACTGGCCTTGGCCTTGACCGTGACGGTGCCCTTCACCTTCGCCTTGTTCTTCGGCCACGAGGTGACCGAGACCTTCGGCTTGATGTTGTCGGCCATCAGCGTGCGGGTGCCGGACCAGACGAAGTTGCCGCCCTTGTCCCAGACCCGCAGCTGGACGGTGATCGGACCGTTCTTGCCGGCGGTGTTCAGCTTCGGCGCGAACGACGGGCCGGTGTACGACCAGCTGTGGTACTGGCCACCGACGTAGAGCTGCACCGCGCCGATGCCGGACCAGTCGTCCTTGAGGCCGAGCGGCGTGATCGCGACCGTGCCGTGCACCTTGGCCCACTGCCCCGGCGAGATCCCGGTGACGGTCGGCTTGATGGTGTCGGTGCCGCGGGTCAGCGCGACGGCCGCGTCGACCAGGCCGTACTTCGTCCACTTGGTGCCGGACTGGACGGCCGAGCTGGTGATCGCCCGCTGCAGGCCCCAGCCGGTGTACTCCGGGTGCGCCGACTTGATCAGCCCGGCCACGCCGGCGACCAGCGGCGACGAGAACGAGGTGCCCTGCACCATGTACTGGCTGACGCCGTTGCGGTCGATGAACCGGCACGGGCCGGCGGTGTCGGTGGTGTCGTAGCAGTAGGTGCCGTCGCCCCACATGCCGGCCGTGATGGCCGGAGCCGCCACGTCCACCCAGTCGGTCGAGTAGTTCGAGAAGTAGACCCTCGAGTTGCCGCCGACCCGGGTGTTGGTGCCGCCGACCGAGAGCACGTCCGGGAGCGCCGCCGGGTACGACTTGCGCGCGGTGTTCTCGTTGCCGGCCGAGGCCACCACCAGCACCCCGCGGGCGTTGGCGTAGGCGACCGCGGAGGCGAGCACCTGGTCGTACTGGTAACCGCCGAGCGACATGTTGATGATCTGCGCGCCGTGGTTGACCGCGTACAGGATGCCCTGGGCGATGTCCGAGTCGTAGCCCGAGCCGTCCGCGCCCATCACCTTGACCGGCAGGATCCGGCACTTCCAGCAGACGCCGGCCAGGCCGGTGCCGTTGTCGGCGCTACCCGCGATCAGCGAGGAGACCACGGTGCCGTGCGGGAACTTCCCGTCGTCGGCCGGGTCGTTGTCGTAGTTGAAGAAGTCGAAGCCGGGGAGCACCTTGTCGGCCAGGTCGCCGACCGGGTTCACCCCGCTGTCCACCACCGCGATGGTGACCGCGTCCGAGCCGGTGGTGGCCTGCCAGGCGTCCGGCACCCTGATCTGGGCGAGCTCGGGCTGGTGCCCGTCGGCGTACAGGGTGTCGTTGGGGGCGGCGACCTCGGTGAGGTGCCGCTGGATGTCGACCTGCGCGTACGCCACCGCCGGGTCCCGCCGCAGCGCCGCGAGGGTCAGCTGCACCTGCGCGCTCGGCACGCTGAGGGACTTGGCCCCCAGTTCGGCCAGCAGCGAGTTGCGCGCGTGCCCCTTCGCCTCGGCGCCCTGCAGTCCGAGCTTGGCGAGCGTGGACATCCGGGCGGTGGCGTCATAGCCGGGCTTGAGCCCGACCAGAAGGCGTACCGGAAGGGAATCCGCCGCAGCCTCGGCCGTGCCGGCGACACCACCGGCGACCGTGATCAGAGCAGCGGAGAGAAGTCCGACGGTCCACCGCCGGGCTGTACGGTTCATGAGCAGTGCCTCCCCGTGGGCGATGCCGCGAACCGGCGAATCGCCCGGCCAGCGTACTGGTGATCTTTGATTTCGCAAGACCACTTCCAGTGGGCGAGATCTCGGGGCATTGAGCACGCCACAGCCGTCCTCTAGGGTTCCGCTATGCGGAACAGCAAGATCACATGGGCGGTGATCGCCGGGGTGGTGCTCGCCGTGCTCGCCGGCGTCGGCGTGGCCATCGCGGTCAATCGCGGCTCCACCAGCCCGGAGTCGGCCCCGACCGGCGCGGCCACGCCGTCCGGTTCGGCGCCGGTGCTGGAGACCACGCCCAGCCCGTCGACGCCCCCGGCGCCGTCACCCGGGGCGGACATCGACGGCCCGCTGGACCTGCTGCTGGTCGGGGTGGACACCCGGGTCAGCATCCCGGACTGGCAGACGCACTCCGACGCGATCATGCTGTTGCACGTGGAACCGGGCCTGAAGTCCGGTTACCTCTACTCGCTCCCCCGCGACCTGCGGGTGCAGATCCCGGCCTTCAAGAAGTCCGGCTTCCGCGGCGGCAAGTACAAGATCACCGAGGCGATGGCGTACGGCTCCCGGGTGCCGGGCAAGAAGACCAAGAACATCCCGAACGGGTACGAGCTGCTGGCCAAGACGATCAGCAACTACACCGGGATCAAGACGATCCAGGCCGGCGCCATCCTCAACTTCGGTGGCCTGGACAAGCTGGTCGACAAGCTCGGCGGGATCGACCTCACCATCGACCAGAAGGTGAAGTCGAAGCACCGCCGGCCGGACGGCACGGCGCGCAAGCTGGTCGGCAGCGACTACGTCGGCCCGCAAGCGGTGTACCTGCCGGGCAAGCGGCACCTGACCGGCTGGCAGGCGATCGACTACGCCCGGCAGCGCTACGGCCTGCCGAACGGGGACTACGACCGGCAGAGGCACCAGCGGCAGATGGTCAAGGCGATCCTCGCCAAGGCGCTCAGCGGGAACCTCAGCGACGCGGCCAAGCTGGAGTCGGTGATCACCGCGCTCGGCAAGATGCTGGTCACGGTGGGCGGGCGGCGGCCGGTGGAGTACGCGTACGCCCTGCGTGACCTGCAACCGGCCGGCCTCACCATGGTGCAGCTGAACGGCAGCGGGGTCGGCAGCGGCAGCGGCTACCTCGGTGAGCAGCTCGACGCGGAGGCTCGCGGCTTCCTCAGCGCGATCGCCAAGGGCAAGGCCGCCGCGTACCTGAAGGCACACCCGAAAATGGTCAACAAAGGCTGACCGGCGCGGCCGTCATAACCTCGGCGTATGACACGACGGGGTTTACTGCCGGCGCTCGCCCTGCTGCTGGTCACCGGGGCCTGCACAGCGGACTCCGCGCCGGGCTTCAAGCCCGGCGCGGATGGGGCCGGCGACCCGTATTTCCCCAGGTACGGCAACGGCGGGTACGACGTCGCCGGCTACGACCTCGACCTGCGTTACGACCCGGCGACCGGGCAGCTCGGCGGCCGCGCCACGATCACCGCGACGGCCACCCAGAACCTCTCCCGGCTGAATTTCGACCTGGCCCACCTGACCGCGTCGCGGATCACTGTGGACGGTGCGGCGGCGAGCGGCAGCGCCGACGGCGACGAGCTGGTCGTCACCCCGGCCACCGGCATCCCGGACGGGCGGCGCTTCACCGTCGTGGTGGACTACGCCGGCGTGCCGGGCCAGCTGGAGAACAAGGCGCTCGGCAACGGGGGCTGGATCAAGACCACCGACGGCGGGATCGCGCTCGGCCAGCCCGAGTCGGCCAGCACCTGGTACCCGGTCAACGACCACCCGTCCGACAAGGCCACCCTGAGCCTGGCGATGACCGTCCCGGACGGACTCGAGGTGCTCAGCAACGGGGTCCCCGGCAAGCGCGACACCAGGGACGGCTGGACGACCTGGCGGTGGGCCGAGCGCTCGCCGATGGCCAGCTATCTGTCCACCGTGGTGATCGGCCAGTACCGGATCAGCACCAGCACCCACAACGGCAAGCCGATGATCATCGCGGTGCCCGAGTCGATGCCGGCCACCGGCCCGGCGGCCCGGTCGCTGGCGATGACCGGGCAGATCACCGACTACCTGGCGAGCGTCTTCGGGCCCTACCCGTTCGACGCGAACGGCGGGGTGGTGGTCACCGACAACCGGATCGGGTACGCCCTGGAGACCCAGTCCCGCCCGGTGTACGGCCCCACGTTCTTCAACGGCGACGAGACCAACCCCGGGGTGGTCGCGCACGAGCTGGCCCACCAGTGGTTCGGCGACAGCGTGGCGCTGCACCGGTGGGAGGACATCTGGCTCAACGAGGGGTTCGCGACGTACGCCGAGTGGCTCTGGACCGAGCACTCGGGCGGGGAGAGTGTGCAGCGGCGGTTCGAGCAGTCGTACGCCTCGACCGACTGGCGGCAGCCGGCCGGCGACCCCGGGCCGGAACGCCTTTTCGGCGCGGCCGTCTACGAGCGCGGGGCACTGACCGTGCACGCGCTCCGCAAAACCATCGGCGACGACGCCTTCTTCACGCTGCTCAAGACCTGGACCACCGAACACCGAGACGGCAACGCCGACACCGCCGCCATGATCACCACCGCTGAACAACTGTCCGGAAAGGACCTCAACGACTTCTTCCAGTCCTGGCTCTACGGCACCACCAGGCCGCCGACCCCCTGACCGTCGCCCGGCCACCACGCCTCACCCCGTAGCCCGCAAAACGCCGCCGGTGACGAGGCAAGCGAGTTTCCGACGCCCGCGGGGTTTGCGGGTGGCGGAAACTCGCCTGCCTCGTCACCGGTTATCAGGCGTTTTGCCGCGGAGCGAAGCGGAGCAATTAAGCTCGGTCGAGGACCAGAGCGACCTTCTGGAACTCCTTGACGTCGCGGTAACCGCACTTGGCCATCGCCCGGCGCAGGCCACCGAACAGGTTCAGCTGCCCGTCCGGCCGGTCCGCCGGGCCGTAGAGCAACTGCTCCAGCGACCCGTCCGGCTCACCGGCGATGCAGAAACCACCGCGCGGCAGGGCCGGGTGGCTGGCCGCCGAGTGCCACCAGGCGCCACCGGCCGGCGCGCCCTCGGCCAGCGACAGCGGCTCGCCCAGCATCACCGCGTCGGCGCCGCAGCCGATCGCCTTGGCGATGTCGCCGGAGGTGGCGATGCCGCCGTCGGCGATCAGGTGCACGTAACGCCCACCGGTCTCGTCCAGGTAGTCCCGGCGGGCCGCGGCCGCGTCGGCGATCGCGGTGGCCATCGGCACCCGGATGCCGAGCACCGTGTCGGTGGTCGACCACTCGTCCGCGCCGACGCCGACGATCACGCCGGCCGCGCCGGTGCGCATCAGGTGCAGGGCGGTCTTGTAGTCGGTGCAGCCGCCGACGATGACCGGCAGGTCGAGGTCGGCGATGAACTCCTTGAGGTTCAGCGGCTCGTCGGTGGTGGAGACGTGCTCGGCCGAGACCAGGGTGCCCTGGATGACCAGCAGGTCCACCCCGGCGTCCAGGATCACCGGGGCGAGCGCCAGGGTGTGCTGCGGGGACACCCGGACCGCCACGGTGACACCACCCTCGCGGATCTGGCGGACCCGCTCGCCGATCAGCTCCGGCTTGATCGGCTCGGAGTAGACCTCCTGGAGCCGCTTGGTGGCGTCCGCCTCCTCGTCCAGCGAGGCGAGCTCCTCGAGGATCTTGGTCGGGTCCTCGTAGCGCGTCCACAGGCCCTCGGCGTTGAGCACCCCCAGGCCGCCGAGGCGGCCCAGGGCGATGACCGAGTCCGGGCTCTGGGTGGCATCCGAGGGATGCGCGACGCAGGGGATCTTGAACGGGTACGCGTCGAGCTTCCACTCGGTCGAGACGTCGTCGACGTCCCGGGTCCGGCGGCTCGGCACGATCGCGATGTCATCCAGGTGGTAACCGCGCTGGGCGGTCTTACCGAGGCCGATCTCCACTACGTCACGCATCGGGTTTCCAGGCTCTCTAACGGGAGTGGTAGTTGGGGGCCTCGACCGTCATCTGGATGTCGTGCGGGTGGCTCTCCTTGAGGCCCGCCGCCGTGATCCGAATGAGCTGTCCCCGCTCCTGAAGATCGGGGATGGTCTCCGCACCCACGTAGCCCATGGCCGCGCGCAACCCGCCGATGAGCTGGTGCGCCACCCTGGACAGAGGACCACGATAGGGCACCTGACCCTCGACGCCCTCGGGTACCAGCTTGTCCTCGTTCACATCCTGCTGGAAATAGCGGTCCTTGGAGTACGACTTGGCCTGACCGCGCGACTGCATCGCGCCGAGCGACCCCATCCCCCGGTACGACTTGAACTGCTTGCCGTTCATGAAGATCAGCTCGCCGGGGCTCTCCTCCGAGCCGGCCAGCAGGCTGCCCAGCATCACCGTGCTGGCACCGGCCACGATCGCCTTGGCGATGTCGCCGCTGTACTGGATGCCGCCGTCGCCGATCACCGGAACGCCGGCCGGGGCGCACGCCCGGGCCGCCTCCATGATCGCCGTTATCTGCGGCACACCGACGCCCGCGACGATCCGGGTGGTGCAGATGGCGCCCGGGCCGACACCCACCTTGACCGCGTCGGCGCCCGCCTCGACCAGGGCCTTGGCACCGGCGTAGGTCGCCACGTTGCCACCGACGATGTCGATCGCGACGTCCTTCTTCAGCCGGGCGACCATCTCCAGCACGGCGCGCTGGTGGCCGTGCGCGGTGTCCACGATGACCACGTCCACCCCGGCGTCGACCAGGGCGCGGGCGCGCTTGTAGGAGTCGTCGCCGACACCGACCGCGGCGGCCACCCGGAGCCGGCCCTGGGCGTCCTTGGCCGCGTTCGGGAACTGCTCGCTCTTGGTGAAGTCCTTCACGGTGATCAGGCCGCGCAGGTGGCCGCCCTCGTCGACCAGCGGCAGTTTCTCCACCTTGTGCTTGGCCAGCAGCTCGAGCGCCTGGTCCTTGGAGACGCCGACCGGGGCGGTGATCAGCGGCGCCTTGGTCATCACGTCGCGGACGTGAGCGTCCAAGTCGCTGACGAAGCGCATGTCCCGGTTGGTCACGATGCCGACCAGCACGCCCTGGGCGTCGACCACCGGGGCGCCGGAGATCCGGTAACGCCCGCAGAGCGCGTCGACCTGGCGCAGGGTGTCGTCCGGGCCACAGGTGATCGGGTTGGTGATCATGCCGGACTCGGAGCGTTTCACCAGGTCGACCTGGGTCGCCTGGTCCTCCACCGAGAGGTTGCGGTGCAGCACGCCGATGCCGCCCTGCCGGGCCATGGCGATCGCCATCCGCGCCTCGGTGACGGTGTCCATCCCCGCCGACAGCAGCGGGATGGACAGCTCGACGTTGCGGGTCAGTCGCGTGACCGTGTTGACCCGGCTGGGCACCACGTCGGACTCACCGGGCTGCAACAGCACGTCGTCGAACGTCAGACCGAGGGGAACAGTGCGAGCGCTGTCAGTTTCCACAGATCATCCCTAGAGAAGAGGCGGAGTTCATCATCCTACCCATCCCGGACGGGGCACCCGGGCGGCGGACAGAACGTGCGGGCCAGCACACACACGGAAGAGGTGAGTACGGTATGGGGGTGCAAGAAGAGCCGATCGACCCGTTCAACGGCGACCCCGCCGACCCGGCCGCGGAACTCGACGACCTCAACGAGGACGCCGAGACCGAACCGCTGTCCGAGGACGAGCGGCAGGACGTCCTGGAGGATCTCTCCGACCTGGAGATCTATCAGGCCCTGCTGAGCCCGACCGGCATCCGTGGGCTGGTCATCGAGTGTGAGGACTGCCACGAGCCGCACTACTTCGACTGGGACCTGCTCCGGGGCAACCTGCGCCACCTGTTGAGCAGCGGTCGCCCCCGCGTCCACGAGCCGGCCTACGACCCGGACCCGGATCACTACGTCACCTGGGAATATGCCCGCGGCTACGCCGACGGCGTCCACGACACCCTGACCGAGGGCAGCGACGATTCGGATTGATCGCAACAGCAATGAAGATCAAGTTCTTCATTGCCACGGTCCGCGCTGATAACTGATCGCCGCTCCCGCGGGGACCCTTCCGGGCTTCGCAGGGCGCTGGCGCGCCCAGAACGCGAAGCCCGCAAGGGCGACGTCCGCGGGTGGTTGCGACGTGTCAGATCAACCCCCGACGCGCTCGGAGGGCAGCGTGCTCAGGCCGTACCGAAAACCGGTCTTGAATCTGAATGTGCCTGTCGTCGGATGGATGCGGGGGCAGAAGGCTGCCCCCGCATTTCCGGCTTAAGCGACCAATCCGGCACGGAAACCCGCGGCGACCGCGTGGGCGCGGTCCCGGGCGCCCAATTTGCGGAACAAGCGGCGGGCGTGTGTTTTGACGGTGTCCTCGGAGACGAACAATTCACGCCCGATCTCGGCGTTGCTCTTGCCGTCCGCCATGCCGCGGAGCACCTGCAACTCGCGCTCGGTGAGCGTGAGCCGCCGGCCGGCGGGCTGCGCGTCGGTCATCCCGACCCCGGCCTCGTTGCCCGGCCAGGCCACCATCGGCCGCCCGGTGGCCGGGTCGATCGGTGCGTCGCCGCGCTGCGCCGGCACCATCGGCGAGTTCGGCAGCATGGCCGGCACCGCCGCGGCGTTCGGGGCGCCCATGCCCATCCCGTCGCGGTACTGCCCGCGGGCGGCGGGCGAGTTGTTGTTGCGCATGCCGCCGGCCACCCCGGCCGGCTGCGCGTTGCCGTTGATCGGCATGCCCTGCGGGCGCACCGGCAACAGCAGCAGGAGCAGCGCCTTGGCGACGACGCTGACCAGGTCGTGCTCGACGCCCCGGATCACGCCGCGGGCGCCGGCGGCGACGGCCGCCGCCGCCACCCGGGGATCTTCAGCCCCGAAGAGCACCACTTGCGCCTGGGGGGCACGGGCGAGCACGCGCCGGGTGAAGCCGACGCTGTCGGGTCGGGTAACGGCGGTGTCGGCAAGGACCACTTCGGCCGGCCGTTCCGCCAGTCGGATCATGGCCTCGGTCTCGCTGACCGCGGTCCGGACGACGCCGGTCATGCCGAGCCGGGCCGCGGTGGACGCGACGGTCTGGGCCGCCAGCGGGGTTCGGACGCACACGAGGACGGTACGCACAGTGATCCTCCTTCTCTCTCAGAGGAGATCACGCGAGGGCCGCAGCATTACGCGCTTTAGATGGAAAAAACGGGAAAGAAAGGTATGACTTGCCACCTCTTTGCCACACCGTCGGCAGAGACATCGACATGGTGCGTGTGAGCCGGCTGTCGCCGGGGTACACCCGCGTGAGGCCTGTCGCCAGGCCCCCATGTCGACCACTCCGCGGTGCCGCGCGGTGAGGAGGGTGTTGATGTCGAACGTTCGCAGGTTGCCCGGCCCCATTGCCGACCTGTGGGACTGGCAGCGGCTCGGACTCTGCCGGGGCCGGGACAGTGCGCAGTTCTTCCACCCGGACGGCGAGCGCGGTTCGTCCCGCAATCGCCGCGAGGCCAAGGCCAAGACCATGTGCGGCGCGTGCCCGGTGCGGGCCGAGTGCGCCGCCCACGCCCTCGCGGTGCGCGAGCCGTACGGGGTGTGGGGAGGGTTCAGCGAATCGGAGCGGCTGCGGCTGCTCGCGGTCGGCTGGGAGGATCTGGCCGATCGTCACGGACGGGTCGACCTGGTCCGGCTCGAGGCGCGCCTCGGCCGGCCCCACAAATCGGCAGTGCCCGCACAGCGGCAGGCACCGGCGGCCTGAGGGCGCCCGGCGCGCGGCATCACCACACGACTGGCGACACGGTCCTCCCCGGGGGGCCGTGTCGAGTGGTTCAACGGTTCTTCAACCGCATCGGTGGACATGCAACCCACCGTATGAGCGACTTGCGTTTTCGAGTCGGACCGAAAGTGCGGCTTTCGACTAGCCGACGGCGACGGCCACCTGATGCCATCCGGTCGCCCCGTCCGGGGCCGGATCGGCCAGGTCAGAGGTCTGGGTGTAGCCGTCGAGATCGGTCGCGCGCACCCGCAGCACGTGCTTGCCGGGCGCGGCCTGCCAGGTGTGCGTCCACTGCCGCCAGGTGTCGTCGGAGACCGCCGGAGCCAGCGTGGCCACCTCCCACGGACCGTCGTCGACCTGCACCTCGACCTTGGCGATCCCGCGGTGCTGCGCCCAGGCCACACCGGCCACCACGACCGGCCCGGCCTGGCGGGCGGCGCCGTCGCGGGGCGTGTCGATCCGCGACTGGGTCTTGATCGGGGCCTGCGCCGCCCAGCCGCGCGGCACCCAGTAGGCATCGAAGTCGGCGAATCGGGTCAGCTCGATCTCGGTGATCCACTTGCAGGCCGAGACGTAGCCGTAGAGACCGGGAACGACCATCCGGACCGGGAACCCGTGGTCGACCGGGAGCGGCTCGCCGTTCATCCCCACCGCCAGCAGCGCGTCCCGCCCGTCCCGCAGCACCGCGGTCGGCGTGCCGCAGGTCCAGCCGTCGCGGGACCGCTGCACCGCCTGGTCCGCCCCGGGCAGCGGATCGGCCTCGTCGAGCAGCGCCTTGATCGGCGTGCCCAGCCAGAGCGCGTTGCCGATCAGGTCGCCGCCCACCTCGTTGGAGACGCAGGCGAGCGTCACGTAGCGCTCGACCATCGGCCGTCGCAGCAGCTCGGCCCAGGTGACGGTGATCGGGTTACGGACCATCCCGTGGATCCGCAGCGTCCAGCTCGACGGGTCGACCTGCGGGGTGATCAGGGCGGTGTCGATCCGGTAGAAGTCCTTGTTCGGCGTCACGTAGGGCACCGCGCCGCCGACCTGCGCCGCGGCCGGGACCACCGGGGCCGGCTCGACCGGGGCCGGCAGGGTGACCGCGTCGCGGGCCTCGGTCACCGCGCCGCGCGAGGTCAGCCAGCGTCCGGCGGCGCCGCCGCCGGCGGCGACCGCCGCCACGATCCCCACCTGTTTGAGGAATCGCCGCCGGCTCTCCGCTTCGCCAGGTCCGTCTGCTTCCCGGTACGCCGTTCCGCCCGGCTTCTCGCCGAGCGTCCCCTCCGGCTTGTCGTCCGGTGTCAGCCTGATCAGGTGTCGCAGCACCGGCACGGCCAGCGCCGCCCCGAACAGCGCCGGGATCGCGGCACCGGCCCCCGCGCCCGGGCGGGTCAGCGCGGCAGCCGCCCCGATCAGCCCGAACAGCGCGATCCCGGCCACCGCCGGCGGCCACCGTCGCCGGGCCAGCACCCCGACACCGAACGCGTAGAGGCCGAGAAGGATCGCCGTCCCGGTCAGCAGCGCGGTCTTGTCGTGCACCCCGAAGACGGCGATCCCGGCGTCCTTGACCGCGGCCGGCACGTGATCGACCACCACCCCGCCGACCGCCACCAGCGGCGCGGAGCGCGGCCCGCCGAAGACGGCGAGCAACTCGGCGACGCCGAGCGCCGCCGCGGCCGCCGCCACCCCGGCCAGCCCGTCCCGGATCCAGATTCTCACCCCGCCATCCTGCGCCGCGCACCGCGCGACCGGCGACCTCGGCCGGCAGGCTTCCGCACCTCGTAAGGTTCCGCCGGGTCAGGCGCCGGAACGGAACCAGCGGGTGCGCGGCGGTCGGGGGATCGCGGCGGGCTCCCGCGCGGCGAGGTCGATCCGCCGGTCGGCCGGCACCCGGGCGTCGATCTCCGCGGTCACCCGGCCGGCCCGCCGGTACAGCGCCGGTTCGGCGCGCACCACGACGGCGTCCTCGCCGATCAGCTGACGTCCACCGTCCGGCCAGGCGAGCAGCGCGGCACAGGCGTCGTACCGGACCGACGCGATCGACTCGCCGTCGTCCACGCTCACCCCGTCGGGCCCGGCGACGAGCCGCAGCGCCCGGTTGCCCCGGCCGTGATGCACGCGGCCCGGCACCGTCTCGGCCGAGGCCGCCGGCGCCGCGGTGTATCCGGGCAGCTCGGTCCGGGTGCCGGCCGGCGTCATCAGCAGCCCGCTCCGGTACGCCCGCGCCGCCACCTCGGCCACGTCGTCCCGGGTCACCTCGCGCACCGCGGCCACCGCCTCGCCGAGGCTCTGCAGCGGGTGTCCGGTGAGCAGGTTGAAGGCCTGTCCGGGCAGGCGGGCGCCGCGCTGCCGGGCGGTCCGGAGTCCGTCGGCGGTCAGCTCGGTCACCGCGGCGACCTCCGCCTCGTCGATCTGGCCGCCGGCCAGCTCGTCCAGCAGACGCACCAGGGCGCCGAGGGCCGCCTCCGCGTCGTCCGGCCGCAGTTCGATGGTGGCGACGATCCGGGCCGTCCCGTCGGCGCGCGGCTCGTACCGGGTCCGGATCCGCTCGGCGTCGCCCGGCCCGGCCGGCAGCTCCCGGATCATCCGGCGTTCCAGCAGGTTCGCGAAGACCGCCGCGCGCGGGCCACGGGGCACCACGGTGTCCCAGCCCAGGTCCGTCTCGCCGGCGACGAAATAGGCCGGCGTCGACGGCAGCGTCGAGGACGGCGCCGGGGCCGGACGTCGCTCACCGCTGGGCAGATCGAGCTTGAGCCCCGCCGGAATCGCCTCACCGCCGACCCAGAGCGCGGCGTTCTCCCGGGTGAACCAGCGGGCCGCCCAGTCTCCCAGGTGCTCGGCGGTGAGCGCGTCGAGGCCGAGCTCGGGATAGCTCGGCATGCCGAAGTCCCGGGCACCGTGCCGCCACATCGGCATCCAGTCGGCCCGCCGGCCGGCCGCCTCGGCGCGCAGCGCGTCCCGCTCCGGCGCGATCCGATCGACCGGCAGGTCCCGCAGCCGGTCGCAGACCCCGGTCAGGAACGCGGCGATCTCCTCGTCCGTGCCCTGCGCGTGGAAGTAGACGTGCTCGGTCTCGGTCCGGCTGTCGCGATGGGTCCCGGATCGCGCCGTCCCCGGCGCCACGAGATGTTCCAGCAGGTGGGTGATCCCGCGGCGGGCCAGCGGCTCGTCCACCAGACCGACCCGGAAGACCAGGCCCGCGTGGGCCGGCCCGGTGACCGGCGCCAGTAGCACGGGGACACCGTCCACCTCGAGCGGTGCGTCAGGATCGCGGGGGGACATGCGCGGCAGCATAGATCTTCCGTGGTGATCTGCGCCTGCCGGGATCAGGAGACGAGCGGGTCGTCCAGCAGATGCTCGAAGGCGAGCTCGGCGGCGCCGATCAGCGCGGCGTCCGCGCCGAGTTCCGGGGTGCGCAGCCGGACGTGCTCGCGGCAGGCCGGCAGCCCGACCGAGTTGAGCCGGCTGCGGATCTGCGCGGCCGCGACCAGGTAGACGTCGCGCAGCGTGCCGCCGAAGATGACGACTTCCGGGTTGAAGATGTTGACCAGGTTGCCGACGCCGAAGCCGATCCAGTCGCCGACGTGCCGCAGCGCGTGCTGCGCCTGGCTGTCCCCGCGGACGGCGGCGTCGACCACCTCGAGCACCGCGTCCCGCCCGGTCTTGTCGGCCCGGCCGGAGAGACGGAGCAGCGCGTGCTCGCCGATCTCGGTCTCCCAGCAGCCACGGGAGCCGCAGTCGCACGGCCGGCCGTACGGGTTGACCACCATGTGGCCGACCTCGCCGCCGTACCCGCCGTGCCCGGTCACCCGGCGTCCTCCGGCCACGATCCCGGCGCCGACCCCGACGTCGCCGTACAGGTAGATGACGTTGTCGCTGCCCAGCGCCGCGCCCCGGGCGTGCTCGGCAAGCGCGCAGACGTCGGCGTGGTTGCCGATGCTCAGCGCGCCCGGGTCGCCCAGCTCGGCGCGCAGGGCCGCGCCCACCGGCTCCTCGACCCAGCCGATCGTCGGGGCGAGCCGGACCATGCCGTCCTCGCGGCGCACCATGCCGGCCACCGCGAGACCGCTGCCGACGCAGCGGGCATCGTCCGGTAGTTGGTCGTGCATCGCCCGGACGAACCGGGCGAGCGGCTCGACCGCCTCGTCGGCGCTCATGCCGGGCGGGCGGTCGGTCTCGTACTGCTCCAGGATCTGCCCGCCGAGCCCGACCCGGGCGGCCCGCAGCCGGTCCACCTCGATGCTCAGGGCGTAGGCGAAGACCCGGTCCGACTCGGGCCGGACGACCAGCGACGGTCGTCCGGCCCGGCCGGTCTCCTTGGGTACCGCCTCGCTGACCAGCCCTGCGCTGATCAGCTCGGCGGTGAGGGCCCCGATGGTGCTGCGGTTGAGGCCGAGCCGGCTGGTGAGTTCCGCCCGGGACGTGGCGCCGTGTACGTGGACGTACCTGAGCAGTGTCCCGAGATTGTGCCGGCGAACCTCTTCCTGGCTCGGGCCCGCGCGCATCGTTACCGGTTGCCCGTGGCGGCGGCCCGGCGCCGGGCCAGCGCGTCCACGCCCGCCGCGATCAGCAGGATGACACCGGTGGCCATGTACCGGCTGCCGGACGAGACGTCCATCAGGAACATGCCGTTGTCGATGACCGCGATCACCGCGCCACCGATCACCGCGTGGATGACCTTGCCCTTGCCGCCGAAGAGGCTGGTGCCACCGATCACCGCCGCGCCGACCGCGTAGAGCAGCGTGGTGCTGCCGCCGGTGTTCGGGTCGACCGAGCCGGCCCGGCTGACCAGCATGATGCCGCCGACCGCGGCCATGAACGAGCCGATCACGAAGACCGAGATGCGGATCAGGTCGACCGGGATACCCGCGCGGCGGGCGGCCTCGGCGTTGCCACCGACGGCGTAGACGTGCCGGCCGTAGGTGGTGCGGCCCAGCACGAACGTCCAGAGCACCAGGAAGCCGCCGATCACCGGCGCCGCGATCGGCACGCCCTTGAGGGAGGCGATGGCCGGGTTGATCGCCCGCTCCTGGGTCAGGATGGCGGTGCTGATCAGCAGCAGCGCGGCCAGACCGGCGATGCGCAGCGCCATGATGCCGATCGGCTCGGTGACCAGCTGCCGCTTGGCCCGGCCGCGGTGCCGCAGGAACTGCACCAGGGCGAAGACCGCCACCGCACCGATGGCCAGGATCCAGCTCCAGGCGACCGGCAGGCTGTCCTTGTTCAGCGACTTGATGAAGCCGTCCGGGATCGAGATGTTCTTGCCCTCGCCCAGCAGGTTCAGCAGCACGCCCTGGAAGGCCAGGAAGGCGGCCAGGGTGACGACGAAGGACGGGATGCCGACCTTGGCGACCAGGTAGCCGAGGAGCAGGCCGATGACCACGCCGGTGCCCAGCGCGGCGAGCAGCGCGAGCGGCTCGGAGACGCCGTGCTCGGTCAGCAGGATCGCCATCACGGCGCCGCACACGCCGGCGGCGAAACCGGCGGACAGGTCGATCTCGCCGAGCAGCAGGACGAAGATCAGGCCCATCGCGATCAGGATGACGCCGGCCGCCTGGTTGAACAGGTTCGCGAAGTTGCCGGCGCTGAAGAACGTGTCGGTCCGCGCGGTGCCGAAGATCAGGACCAGGATGATCAGGCCCAGTACGGCGGGCAGCGCGCCGAGGTCACCGCCGCGTACCCGGCCCCAGTAGTCCCGGATGTGACTGGCCACCGTCGGCTTGACGACCTTGACGCCGCCGGCGGTCTCGAGGGTTGAGGTGCTCACTGCTCGGCTCCCGGCATGATCTCGACGAAGTCGGTGGGCTTCTCCGGCGGGAGGCCCAGGTTGCCACTGCGCCCGCCGGTGATCAGCTCGACGACCTGCGCGTGGGTGACGTCGCTCGCCTTGACCTGGGCGGCCATCCGGCCGAGGTAGAGCGCGGCGATCCGGTCCGAGACCGCGAAGACGTCGTTCATGTTGTGCGAGATGAGGACCACGCCGAGGCCGTTGTCGGCGAGCCGGCGGACCAGCTCGAGGACCTGGGCGGTCTGCGCGACACCGAGGGCGGCGGTCGGCTCGTCCAGGATGACGACCTTGCTGTTCCAGAGCACCGCCTTGGCGATCGCCACGGTCTGCCGCTGGCCGCCGGAGAGGCTGGCGACGAGCTGGCGCAGCGACTTGACGGTGCGTACCGAGAGGCTGGCCAGGGTCTCCCCGGCCATCTGCTCCATGGTCGGCTCGTCGAGCACGATGCCGCGCTTCTTCTCCCGGCCGAGGAACATGTTCTGGACGATGTCCAGGTTGTCGCAGAGCGCGAGGTCCTGGTAGACGACCTCGATGCCCAGCTCCGAGGCGTCCCGGGGGCTGTGGATGGCGACCTGCTTGCCGTCGAAGGTCACCGTGCCCGCGTCGATCGGGTAGATGCCACTGATGCACTTGACCAGCGTCGACTTACCGGCGCCGTTGTCGCCCACCAGGGCGGTGACCTCGCCGGGGTACACGCTGAGCTCGACATCGTGGAGGACCTGGACAGGACCGAAACTCTTGTCGATCCCGCGCAGTTCCAAGAGGGGTGTCGCGGCCACGGATGTTTCTCCTTCGTTCGGTGACCGGCCGTTCGGGGGGTCCGCCGAACCGACTCAGGCGCCGCCCACGCGAAAACCGTGGGCGGCGCCGTCGCCGGATTCAGCAGGTGTGCTGACGAATCAGCTGATGCCCGCCTTGGTGCAGGCGTCCGCGAAGGCGGCCGTGCAGAGCTCGGCCTTGGTCACGAAGCCGTCGTCGACAACGGTCTTGACGTTCTCCTTGGTGATCGCCTCCGGCTTCAGCAGCACGGACTTGACCTCCTGCTTCGTCTCCGTGTCGGTCACCGTGCCGGTGGCCGTGGTCGGGGTCTGACCCTTGGCCAGCGCGACAGCCAGCTCGGCGGCCGCGTCGGCCTCCTTCTTGATCGCCTTGTAGACGGTCATGCACTGGTCGCCCGCGAGGATGTTCTGCAGACCCTGGACGGTCGCGTCCTGGCCGGTCACCGGGACCTTGCCGTTCAGCTTGTTCTTCTTCAGCACCTCGATCGCGGCGTTACCGAGACCGTCGTTCGCGGCGAGCACGCCGGCGATCTTCGGGTTCTTGGTGAGCTGCTGCTCGAATATGGTGCCGGCCTTGGCGTTGTCCCAGTCCGGAACCGCGTCGTCCGGGCCCTTGGTGTAGTCGCCCGAGTCGAACTTCGGCTGCAGGACGGAGACCGCGCCCTCCTTGAACAGGGTGGCGTTGTTGTCGGTCGGCGAGCCGTTGAGCAGCGACACGACCGGCTTGACGGCCTTGGCCGCGGTCAGGCAGTCCACCAGGCCCTGGCCCTGCAGCTTGCCGACCTCGGTGTTGTCGAAGGAGACGTAGTAGTTCGCGCCACCGCCGAGGGTGAGACGGTCGTAGTCGATCGTCGCGATGCCGGCCTTCTTGGCGTTCTCCAGGACGTTCTTACCGGTTCCGGAGTCCAGGTTGACGATCATCAGGACCTTGACGCCGCTCTGGATCA